>CAZEZF010000046.1:0-25320 GCA_964516495.1 uncultured Acidimicrobiia bacterium
GCCGAGACGCGTCCTCCCATACCCCCGGAGGGGCAGTCCCGAACGAATATGATCCCTCACGCGGTCCAGGTCGACGTCGGAAGCGGACCGCCGGTAATTACGGTTATCAACAACATACAGAGGGGGTGGGACATAAACGGTCCCCGAGTCCCGCCGAACAGCCGACGACGGGATCCCGGTCGCGCAATATGACTTCTTACGGGGTTACAAACCAAGCGAACCAAGGATTCAGGACACCGGCGAGTGTAGCGTGTATCCGCAGTTTGGTTTGCGCTCAAACAGGATGGAGCAGCGTGTCTACCAGTGGATTGCGTTGATCAAGTCCCCGGGGAATGAGCCCAGTCCGGCGGTCAATCCCGATAGAAAGCGGCTGGAGGGGTGTCGAATGGCGCCTTCCGCGGAATCGATCACACACCGACCTGAACCCGGCGTACATGAGGAAACCGTCAAAACGCTCAATCGAATACCCCTCCGATTGCCGCTGGATAGCCGGAAGGAAGGCCGAGGAGGGGGCCGACCGATCCGACTGGTTGCCCTCCGACCGCGCGAGAGTCATCAAGCAACCCGGGGTGGTTTCCGTCGGAGCGGGTCTCCGCTCCGACGGTCACATCTGTCTACCGAATCAACATTTGGAACTCTGAACCGATGAACTGCCGATGAAGGCTTCGACCGCGACGCGCGCAGCTTCGTCTCGCATCTGACGCGGGGGTGATTTCATAAAGTAGGCGCTTGCCTCGTGGAGCGGTCCTGCAATACCGCGATCCAATCCCAACTTGGCGCATCTCAACGCATCGATTACCACCCCTGCCGAATTGGGGCTGTCCCAGACTTCGAGTTTGAGTTCGGCGCTCAGAGGCGTATCGCCGAAGCCGGTCCCTTCAAGACGGATATGAGCCCACTTGCGATCGGTGAGCCACGGTACATGGTCGGAAGGTCCGATATGGACATCCTCAACCTGAACCCTGGTTTCGAGTTGGCTGGTGACGGCCTTGGTCTTGGATTCCTTCTTCGAGACCAACCGGCTCCGCTCCAGCATGTTCAAAAAGTCGGTATTGCCGCCGAAGTTCAGTTGATATGTACGATCGACTTTGACACCTCGGTCTTGAAAAAGGTTCACCAAGGTGCGATGGAGGATTGTCGCGCCTACTTGAGACTTGATGTCGTCGCCCACGATGGGGAGCCCGGCCGCCTGGAAGCGTTCAGCCCACTGTTCCGTCCGAGCGATGAAGACAGGAATACAGTTGACAAAGGCGCATCCGGCCTTCAAGGCCTGCTCTACATAGAACTCGGTCGCCTTCTGAGATCCGACCGGTAGGTAGGAGACCACGACATCGACCCGGGCCTTGCGGAGTTCCTCTGCTACGTCTACGGGCGATGCGGCGGACTCTTCCACGACGTCGGCGATATAGGAACCTATGCCGTCCAGGGTGGGGCCACGTTGTACGGTGACATCTAGAGGGGGGACATCGGCGAAGGTGATCGTGTTGTTGGGTCCGGTCGAGACCGCCTTGGAAAGGTCCTGGCCGACCTTGGCGGCGTCAACGTCGAATGCAGCCACGAAGCGGATATCATCGATGTGGTAGCCACCGAGGACCGGATGCATAAGTCCGGGGATCATCTCGTCGGGCGGCGCATCCCGGTAGAACTCGACCCCCTGGACGAGGGACGATGCGCAGTTGCCGACCCCCACGATGGCTACTCGAATCTCCTGCACTTCTGCTTCCTCCCGGTCTCTCAAGATGTAAGGTTCGATTCTTGAGATAATTAAGTCAAATAGATAGAATGATCCTTATTCATAAAGAAGACTGATGAATACCTTTCCGCCGCTCAACTTCAGAAGCCTCCAATACCTCCAGGCGGTAGAGAGATGCGGATCCTTCACGGATGCGGCATGGGAACTCGGTGTCAGCCAACCGGCCCTCTCGCATTCGTTGGCCGAGTTGTCGAGGCGGCTGGGGGCGCCCCTCTTCAGGAAGGACGGGCGTCGGCGGGTGCTGACGGAGGGTGGCGAACGCGCGGCTCGCTATGCGGATCAGGTTCTCGGCCAGACCTCCGACCTTCTTCGATGGCTCGACAATTGGGAGAAAGGGGAGGTGGGGACCCTTAGGGTCGGCATGATCGACACGGTTGGTCTCTACACACTCCCGACCGGTCTCTTCAGAATGGAAGAGAAACACTCCGCCATAGAGATGCAACTGGTGGTGGCCGAGTCGGGGGAACTGCTTTCGATGCTGGAGGATCATCAACTCGACATGGCGTTTGTGGTAGGTCCTGTCGGTCCCCGTTACAACTCTCATCCGATCGCTGTCGATCGGATGCACATCTATTCCCGGCCGGGATCTCCACCCGTCACAATGGCGCGCAACGGCAGGCCCGTAGCGGAAGCCGAAGCCTGGGCCTTCTATCCTTCAGGATCACGGACCAGACATCTTGTAGATCAGGGACTTGCTCGGCTGGGGATTCCATACCAGGTGGCTTTGGAGTCCGGCAATCCGGCAGTCCTTCGACAGATGGCGGTTCTGGGCTACGCCCGAACCGTGCTGCCGATGCGTGTGGGAACCTCCGACGGAGGAATCACCGACCTTGAGGAGGGTCCTCTGGTGGCCGAGCGCCGGATTGAAGCGGCATGGAGGTCCGATACCGAGATCGATCCACGAGCTCGCAATCTTCTCAGGTTGGTCGCAGACGCCGCCTCGCCGCCCGGATAGCGTCCTGGTTCCTGGGCTCGCGGATGAATAACGGTGCTCGCCTCCGGGTTGTCCGACCCCTGGGGACCCGAAGACCGCGAAAAACAACCTACCGGTCCGGTTGACTCCCTATTAGCGGGACCCACCCCCGACCGCCGCCTCCTCAGCGCCTAAACGCGTCCCGCCATACCCCCTACCAGGGTAGGGACGTTCAACATGATCCCGACCCGGCCCGTCCGGTACCCGAGACAGGCCGCTTGGTGATTGCGGTTACCTCCCAGTATGCAACATGGGTAGGACAAAAGCCCGTCCCCACGCCGCGACACCAGCCGCCCCGACAAAAAGAAGTCAAAGATGAAGGACCCGAGCCGGCGTCGTCGATCCGCCGAGGGATACCTCGAGTGACGGGTGTCAGTTCTGAGCGGCGGTGAGGTCAAGCAGCCGGGCGAAGCGTTTCCGGGCGGCTACCAGGGCGATCAAGGTGACGACAAAGGGGAGAGCGTCGGTTATCTGCACCGGAAGCCCGTTACCTTGCAACCGGAACCCCAACCCTTCGGCGAAGGCGAACAGGAGGCTGGCGCCGAAGACCGCAAACGGGTGGGCGCGTCCCAGCATTACCGCCACCACCGCCACCCATCCCCGACCGCTCGACATGTTCTCCGCGAACTGAACCACGTTTCCCAGAGCCAGCTGCGCTCCCGCCAAGCCCGAAAGTACGCCGGATACGATAACCGCTCCGTACTTGTAGGCGATCGGATTGACCCCCAGGGATTCGGCCGCCAGCGGACGTTCTCCCACGCCCCGGAGTCGCAACCCCACCGGTGTGCGGAAAAGGACCAGCCAGGTGGCCGGCACGAGGAGGAATGCCAGGTAACCGAGCAGAGTCTGGTTGAAGAGAACCGATCCGATCCAGGGTATGTCGGCCAGCAACGGAATCGGTAACCGGTCCAAACCGTCGATTCGCTCATGCTGGAACACTCCCCGCACCCCGAAGATCTGGGGAAGCAGGAATCCGGTCAAACCGATCGCCATCAGGTTGAGGGCGATGCCCAGCACGATGGGGTCCCCCTTCCTGCTCACCGCCCCGAAGGCCAGGATGAGAGAAACCAGCACCCCTGCCCCGATTCCGAACAGGACACCAAGACCGCTGTATACCGCCAGATAGGACCCGGCTACCGCCGCGAACGCTCCGGCGAGCATCATTCCCTCCATCGCGATCTGGAATACCCCGGCGCGTTCACAGATCAGTCCCCCCAGCGCCGCTAGGAGGATCGGGATCATGGCTCGCACTACCGAATCGAGGAGGGCGGCGTCGAATAACTGGTCGAACATCCCTCAGACCTCTCCGACCCCGGAGGTCTCCACTTCGCTTCTCGAAACCTCCCGTCCGTGGCGTCGTTTGAACCATTTAAACGTGATCCGGCTGGCTACAGCCACGATGACCAGAGCCTGGAGTACCTGGGCCAGGCGCCACGAGACGTCGGCGTTCCGTTGCATGGCCAGCCCTCCGATCTGCAGTCCCGAGAACAGCAGGCCCGCGGCTAGGATGAGGGCGGGATGGTTGTTGGCCAGCAGCGCCACCAGAAGTCCGGTCCAGGCCAGGCCGCTGATGACCAACTCCCCATCGATATACCGGTACGCGTCCCCGACGATCATATGGGTGCCGATGGCGCCTCCGATAGCGCCGGCGGCGAGCATCACCGCCACCGTCTGCCGTTCTACCCCGATGCCGCCATAGCGGGCGAAGGGTCCGCTCAGTCCGGCCATCCGGGTCTCGTAACCAGCCACCGTGCGCCCGTAAACCACCCAGATCACAATCACCAGGATCAGAACCAGAACCAGGGAGAAGCTCACCCCTCCGAATACGGGCAGTTTGGGCATGCGCGCCTCCGGGGGGACTTGTTCGGTCGAGGTGAGCGTGACGCTGTCGTCCAGCAGTCGGAATCGAACCAGATAGCCGGTGACAGCGCGGGCCAGATAGTTGAGCAGGAGGCTGGTGATCAGGATGGGTAGCCGTAGTCGAGTTTGTCCCAGAGCAGGCAGAAGAGCCCAGACCGCTCCGGTGACGCCGCCGACCACTATTGCGGTGGGTACCACCAGCAGGCCGGGACCGGGCATGTAGATGGCGATAACCGCTCCGGCCAAGCCGCCGACCACCATCTGACCCTCTCCGCCGAGGTTTATAACCCCCGACCGGAATGCCAGCGATACGGCTAGAGCCATCCCGATTATGGGTACCGCCCTGCTGAGCGTGTTGCGTAGGCCCGATCCGGTTACGGCGCCGCCTACCATCTCGCGGTAGGCGAACCAGGCGTCCCCTCCTGTAAGGGAAACAACCGCCCATCCGACGGCGAAGGCCAGAACGATGGAGATCAGGGCGGGATGGCCGATCGCCGAGGTGACCCTGGCGCCGAGCGAAGGACCGGTGACTTCAGCTTGCATGGGCTTCCTCGTGGGCGCCGGTCATGTAGAACCCTATGTCCGTTTCTCGAACTCCCGTCGGATCCAACTCGGCCACGATACGCCCTGCGAACATGACCAGGATCCTCGAGCTCAGGGCCAGAATCTCCGAAAGTTCGGCGGACACCATCAGCACGGCCCCGCCTCCATCCCGAAAGGTGATCAGGCGGTCATGTATGAACTCGATCGCCGCGATGTCAACTCCGCGGGTTGGTTGCTCGGCGATGAGTAGATGCGCCCCGTGTGACATCTCACGGGCAACCACCACCTTCTGAAGGTTTCCACCCGAGAGGGTCGCCACCGGCGAGTTGATCGGTCCGGAGCGAATGTCGTAGGTTTCGATCAGGCGGGAGGCATGATCCCTGACCGCTTTCAGGTCGAACCATCCTTTTCGTTGGAAGCCCCGCTTGCGTTGGTGGCCCAGTAACAGGTTGTTCGAGACGGAGGCCTGGTGGCTGGACCCGACCCGATGACGGTCTTCGGGTATGTAGGCCATCCCTCCCAGCCGCCGCGTGGCCACGTCGGCGAAAGTCATCGAGGTCCGGTTCAGCTCGATCGACCCCTGCGTAATCGGGCGAAGCCCCGTTAACGCTTCGATGAGTTCGCTCTGGCCGTTGCCGGCGATACCGGCCACCCCTACAATCTCACCGGATCGGACCGTGAGGGAGACGCCGCGTACCGCGTTCCGTCCGTGCTCTCCTTCGACGACCAGGTCCTCGACCTCCAGAACCGCTTCGCCTGCCTGATGGTCGGGGGCGCGGCGGTCGAGATCGACCCGGCGACCCGTCATGTGTCGGGCTATCTCGGACGGGTTGGTCTCGGCGGTAACCAGATCAGCCACCGACCGTCCATCCCGAAGCACCGTCACCCGATCGGACAAGGCCATTACCTCGCCCAACTTATGGGTAATGAAAAGGATCGTCCGGCCGGTGTCACGCAGGCGCCGGATCACTTCGAACAGCTTGTCACGTTCCTGAGGGGTAAGCACCGCGGTGGGTTCATCCAGGATCAGGATGCGGGCGTCCCGATACAGGGCCTTGAGTATCTCCACCCGTTGGAGTACACCGACCGGTAGATTCTCCACCAGTTCTTCGGGATCGACCGAGAGGCCGTAACGGGCAGCGATGCTACGCACCCGCTCCACCGAGGCTGATCGATCGATCATTCCCCGGCGGGTCGGTTCGTCCCGGAACACCACGTTGTCCGCCACACTCAACGTAGGGAACAGGCGGAACGACTGGTGAACCATGCCCAGACCCCCCCGGATCGCCTCCAGCGCCGAGGAGAACCGCACCGGTCGGTCGTCCACCAGGATTTGCCCGGAGTCCGGCGGATACAGCCCGAACAGGATCGACATGAGGGTGGTTTTGCCCGCCCCGTTCTCACCCACGACCGCGTGGATGTGACCGGATTCGACCCTCATGTCAATGGCGTCGTTCGCCAGGACCCCGGGGAATCGCTTCGTGATGCCTCGAAACTCGAGGGCGGCAGTCATTTCCCTTGTCGTCGGATCTCTGCGGCGATCAACCGAAAAGCGGATCCGGAACGACTATCGAACCGTCGATGATTCCCTCCGCCACGCGCTCTACTTCCGCGACTACTTCGGGGTGTTCGGCTATCACACACTGGCTCGTGGCCAGGTCGGGGTGGATAGCCATAACGCCAGTCCCGCCCTCGGCGAGACCGAAGTCCACCACCGGTCCGGCGGTTCCGGCCAGCACCGCGTCGATCAACTGTTCCACTACCGCGTCCACCAACTTGAGGTTGTTGTCCACGACCACTCCGGGGGCCATCGGGCACTGGTTCACGTCCGTACCGTAAGAAAGGAAGCCTTCCTCTTCGGCGGCTTCGAAAATACCCCCGTTGGAGCCGGCGCCGACTGCGTTGATATGGTCGAGGCCCTGCGCGGCCAGCGAGAGGGCGAGCTCCTTGGCGCGGGCCGGATCGGAGAACGGGTTGTCACCGGCGATGAACACGGCCGAGTTTTCGATGTTCGGATCGACCGACTGGGCGCCCAGCCAGAAGCTCTCCCACCACCGCTTGAAGAACGGGATGTCGAGGGCGACTACGGATCCGATCTTCTTGGCTTCGGATAGGTGGCCTGCCATGACACCCATCAGGTAGGCGGCCTCGTGCTCGCGAAACACCCCGCAGTGGAGGTTGGGAGCGGGCTCGTCGGGGCACGAGTCGATAAGGATGAACTTCTGATCGGGATTGGCCTTGGAGTATTCATCCGCCATCTCGACGAGCGTGAAAGTGGTGAGCACGATCACGTCAGGGGCTTCGTCGATGGCGGCTTCGATGTTGGCGCGTCTGGTGGTGTCGTCTACCGACTCGAAGGTCTTCCAGGTACCTCCGTGGCGTTCGGCGGCCCGTTGTGTTCCCACCTCTCCCAGTATCAGGAAGCTATTGACACCCATAGGGTTGGGAGTGACGTAGATCAGGCTGATCGGATCGGCGGCCGCGGTTGTGGTGGTCGCCTCCGTAGCCGGTGCGGCTGTCGTCTGGGCCGCCGCGGCGGTTGTGGTGGGTTCCTCCTCCGGTTCCGAGTCACCGCAAGCCGCGCCGACCAGGGCGAGAAGCAGTGTGAGAATGAGGATGTTCAAGGGTCGCTTCATGATTCAGGTCCTCCCTTTTCTTGTGGTGAGTGTCGAAACCACGTTCCCCGGCCTGTGTGGACCGGATGATGAGTCAGAGTACTTGTCACCCTTACGTCTGCGGTGTACGCAGATCACCTAGCGGAACAGATTCCAGGCTATCACCTTTATCCAGTCGAACCACCCGACGATCGGTGACAATCGCGGCAATCAACGACGCCGGGGTTATGTCGAAGGCCGGGTTGGCCGCTTTCGTGTCCTCTGGCGCCGTGGTGGCCGTCCTGACGGTTATCACCTCGTTCCCATCCCGGTCTTCGATGGGGATTGCTTCCCCGTTCGGGCAGTCGAAGTCCAGGGTTGATTCGGGTGCCACCACGATGAACGGAACCCCGGCGTTCCGAGCGCCTAGAGCCAGCGAGAAGGTACCGATCTTGTTGGCGGTGTCACCGTTGGCGGCGACCCGGTCCGCTCCGGTGAGCACCACATCCGCCTGCCGTCTGGCCAGCATGAACGGGGCGGCCGAGTCGACCAGAAGCCGGTGCGGGGCGCCCATCCGGCCCAGTTCCCAGGTGGTCAGGCGAGCACCCTGGAGAAGCGGTCTGGTTTCCAGGGCAAGAGCTTCCGCAAGCGCTTCTCGCTCATGAAGGGTTTGGATCACGGCGAGGGCCGTTCCGCGTTCGATAGTCGCCAAGCCTCCGGTGTTGCAGATGGTCATGGCGCGGGCGGTTGGTTCACCTATGAGCTCCAATACGAGGTCGGCCCCGTATTCGCCCATCGAGATCGACGCGGCGATCTCCTCGTCCCGTATTCGAAGGGCTTCTTCCAGCGCCCTTTCAGGGCCGTGTCGAGCAACCGCCGCCACCCGATCCACCATGCGGGCGAGGTTCACCGCGGTGGGGCGTGCTTGGCGCAGGGAGGCTATCGCTGCGTCGAGTTCCTCACCGGAGGCGCCGTGAGTTTGGATGGCGAGAACTACTCCCAAGGCTCCCGCTACACCGATGGCGGGAGCTCCCCGCACGGATAGGCGGCGAATGGCGGCGACCATATCGGGAACCGATTCGATTCTCAGGGTTTCATACGAGTCCGGGAGTCGGGTCTGATCGACCATGAGCACCGACCTGTCCACCCAGTCCAGTGAGCGACCTGCAAGCGTTGACATGTTCGTATCTTATATCTATCAGGGCGGGCTCACAGCACGGCTTCGGGCGCGAATCTCAGTCTGCTGCGGAGGGTGTGTCCTTGGGAGTAGTTCCACAGTCCCTCGTGGTGAAGCCGCCCTACCACAATGCCGGGGTGGATTCCTACGAACGCGGCAAAGTCTTCCACATCCACCGAGGACCTGAGACTCCGTAATTCGTCGGCGTGGCTTGGAGGGATGAGGAAGTTCTGTGCGAACCGGTCAGCTTTCCGTTCTGCGGGCGAGTCCTTGTCCCTTCCGCTGAGGAAGATCGGTTTCTTGGAACGGTCGAGAATATGGCTCGCCTCATGAAAAAAGGAGAACCAGAATACGTCACTCCACTTGCCCCGGATGCTGAGTTGAATGAGTCCCTTGTCGGGAGTCAGCCAGCGTGCCGCACCATGGGTCCGGGCGCCATCTACTTCCGGTACAGCAACGAATGCGATGCCCGCGCCGGCGCATAACTCGACTAGTCTGGGCTGCCACACAGCGGGATCCCTCACTCGCGTGAGGCCACGCACCTCCGTCAGCACCTCCCTGAATCTCGATCGATTCCACGGCGCGCAGTTGATCTTCGCCGCTTCGATCTCACCCATACGCAGCCATACCGCCACCGCCGCGGGGTTGCAGCGGTGGGCCTTGGACATCCTGAAAGAGGCTTCCAGCGAGTTCAGAGTCTTGATCCATGCGTTCCTGTTGGCGACTCCCAGATACATGAGTACCTCTCGGAGCCGATCAAACCTGCCGAGGCGTTTCGTGAGTATCCCTAGCTTCACCATCGACGCGATAGGCAGATCGTCAAGTAACGGCAGGTCGTCCACCAAAGCGGATTCATCGAGGCGGGCTAAGTGTTCCCGATAGGTTGCTTCGAGATTCAACCAGAGTCGGGCAGGTACATCTGTCACTCTCTCGAGACGGATCGCAACATCGGTACTGATCTGCACATGTCCCTTGACTATCCGGTTGATGTGCTTCGGTGAGAGGTCCGTACGCTGGGCTAACTCGGTCTGACTCATTCCGCGCTCCCCGAGCACCTCCGTCAACGTGGCGCCCGGCGGTACGGCATGATTCGGGAGATACTCAAACAACACGGGTTCGACCATGGTTATCTCCTTCTTGGTAACACCACTAGTGGTAGTCATCTATTTCCGTCACGATTACTTCGGTTACCGACGGCCAGTCCAGTCCTGGGCCCTCTCCTGCCGCATGGTTCCCGGGACGGAAGATGAGCCGAAAGCCACCGTGGAGCGTTACTGACAACTCTCCGCTCCGACTGCCCTTCAATTCATGACACCGCCCGGGGAGGAAGCGCATCTCCTCCAGGGTGGACACCGAACTCAGTTGGTACAGGCGAACCGAGACCTTTTCGGCGACTTGCGGCCCGTACTTGCGAACCAGTGCCTTCTGGTCGGCGCATATCTTGGCGAACCGGAAGGATTTGAACCTGACCTCCATCGGGTGGATACATTACTATAACCAAGTTGGTAAAGAGTTAGTCTGATCGTAGTGAGACTCGGTGCTCGGCCGGCTGATCTCCGGGCGCCTCTCAGAGACAGGCGGGAATAGGGAAACCACGGGCGGCGGCAGTTCAAGTGTGTCCACCGAAACCTCGACAGACGACTTTCCTCGTACCTCTTCTATGGTAGGTCCTGTTACGCGACGGATGCCGATGGCGGATCGTTTCCGATCCGTGGTTGAAGGCCGGCGATAGTGGGGCTCACGAGGGATGTGGGGGCGCCCGTCAGTGACGTTATCGAGCGGTTGTAAGGGATAGGCGGTGTTATGGCCGGCGAGCGAGCGGTAGCAGAGGGCAGGATCAGCTGGACTAGAAGGCATATGCCCGTGCTGTCGGACGCGTTAGGTGAGATCAGGCAGCAAGGGGTTTTTGACGGCTTGACTATCGGTCTCCGTCTTCACCTGGAGCCCAAGACGGCGGTGCTGGTTGAGGGATTGCTTGCCGCCGGCGCCCGGGTGTTGGCGATGGGCAACGAGGGCACTACCCAATCGGGTACGGCTCAGGTGCTGGCCGACCGGGGCTGCGTGGTGCTTGACCGCCCAGGTGCGAACACCGAGACCAGGCGTAATCTCGGCCGGATCGTCGCGTCCGGTCCGGACCTGGTGTTGGACAACGGCGCCGAGTTGATCGAGGCGTGCATCCGGGCCGGGCATAAGCTGATGGGCGCCACCGAGGAGACCACTTCGGGCGCTATACGCCTGCGGGAGTGCTTGGCCGGACAAGTAGGGTTTCCGGTGGTCGTGATCAATGACAGCCCGCTCAAGTCGATAGTCGAGAATAAGTACGGGGTCGGCGAATCGGTGATGGACGCGGTTGTTCGGGTCACCAACATCTCGCTGCACAAGAAACGGGTTGTGGTGTTCGGTTACGGATGGTGCGGTCGGGGTATCGCTCTCCATGCCCGCCGCCGGGGCGCCGATGTCACTGTGGTGGATCCTGATCCGGTGAAGGCTTTGGAGGCCGCCATGGACGGCTACGACGTTGCCGCCGCCTCCACCGGAGTCCGCAACGCCGACATCGTGATAACCGCCACCGGACGTGACCGAGTGGTGGACTATCCGCTGATCGAGTTGATGCGCGACGGAGTAATCATCGCCAACGCCGGGCACACCGACACCGAAATCGATGTGGCTCGCTTGGAGAGTGAGGCGCCCGGCAGACCTGTCTCACCGTCCCTCGAAGCTCATGATCTACCCGACGGGAGGACGGTGTTCCTGCTGGCCGAGGGTCGTATCGTCAACCTGGCAGCGGTCGGCGGTCTCGGTAACCCCATCGAAGCTATGGACCTCGGACTCGCTCTCCAGGCGAGGGCGCTGGCTGCTGTGGCGGATCCCGACTTCGACTTGCTCCCGGGACCCCAACCCGTACCGGAATCGATCAACGACCGAACCGCCGCGGCCATGCTGAGATCCATGGGTCAGTTATCGCCCGACTGAGCTCGTTCCAAGACCAACGCGACACTCGTTCCCGCTCAACTCGCCGTTAACCCTGATTCACTCATAATGGATGGTGCCCTGTTTGGGGGGTTGCTGCGATGATGTGGTGGTCCCTCGGTACCGGGGGTGGGCCTGACTCACCCTGTCGAGTCCTTCGGGCTGACGGCGGTCGACGAGATCACCTCGGGTCGAGGGACGATCCGGAAGTCGACCGGTGGGTTCAGGCTATGGTGGGGGCTAGGCGTATAGCGGAGAACTGGAATGGATCGTTATCGGGCCGACGTGTTGGTCACGATGTCGAAGGATACGGGACCCATCTCGGATGGTGTGGTGGATATCTCCGGGGGTCGGGTGGTCTGGTCTGGTCCTGCATCCGAAGCGCCCGATCCCGGTGATGCAACAGTCCGCAGTATCGACGGCATCCTTATGCCGGGGATGGTCAACATCCACTGCCATACCCCGATGGTCCTGCTCAGGGGCGCGGGAGAAGGCTTGCCGGTGGACCGTTGGCTGCATGAGGTGATGTGGCCCAGGGAAGCCCGGTTGACACCCGGCGATGTACGGGTGGGGATGCAGACGGGGGCCGCCGAGTTGCTTGCCGGCGGCATCACCACATCGGTGGAGATGTACTTCCATGGGGATGCGGTGGCGTCGGGGGCCGCCGATGTGGGGCTCAGGTGCCTGGTCACCGCGCCGGTTATCGAGGACGAGCAGTTCGAACGACTCGGTTCCTGGGAAGCGCAGCTTGACGAGATGGTGGCTACTCGGGAGCGCTGGTCATCGAACGACCTGATCGAAGTGGGCTTGGGTCCACACGCCGCCTACTCCCTTTCCGAAGAGTGCCTGCGGCGCATCGCTTCCATCGCATCCGAAACCGGCATGCTGGCGAATATCCATGTGGCGGAGCAGGAGTGGGAGGACGGCGCCGTGCGGGCTCGGTCCGGTATGTCCGCGCCTGCCTATCTCGAATCGCTGGGGTTGCTGGAAGGCCGGACATTGGCCGCCCACTCGGTGTGGATGCCGGACGACGACATCGAGGTTCTGGCCAGGAACCGGACGGCGGTGGCCCACTGTCCTTGTTCCAACGCCAAGCACGGTTCGGGGGTGGCGAGGGTTCTGGACCTGATCGGTGCCGGTGTTCGGGTGGGTCTGGGCACGGACGGACCGGCGTCGCACCATCGGCTCGACCTGTTCGAAGAGATGCGGATGGCGATCCGTCTGGCTCGGGTGAAAACGGGAGACGCCGGGGTCCTACCTGCCCGCCAGGCGCTTCACATGGCCACCGCCGGAGCGGCCGACTGTATCGACCGTCCCGACCTCGGTCGGCTTACTCCCGGTTCAAGGGCCGACATGGTGGCGATCACAGGCGCCGAGCCGGCCATGAACCCGGTCATCCCCGGTGAGGATGACCCTATTTCCCGGATCGTCTGGTCCGGATCTCCGAGTGCGGTCCGGTCGGTTTGGGTGGGGGGACGTCAAGTAGTGGAGGACGGAGAGGTGACTTCGATCGACACGGCGGCGGTGAGGGGGGAGATGCAGCGCCGGGCGCGTCGTCTGGCGCGATGACCGCCACCGATGTAGTCGCTCTTCTGAAACTGTCGCCCCTCCCCTTGGAAGGCGGGATGTGGGCCCGCACCTGGATGGACGAGCACGGGAGCGGCATCTATTACCTGCTTCGGCCCGGTGACTTCTCGGCCCTTCACCGGCTGGATTCGCCGGAGTTGTGGCATCACTACCTGGGGGCGCCGGTGGAAATGTTGCTGCTGGGATCGGAAGGTGGGGTGCAGGAACCCGTCCTCGGTGGTGATCTGGTCGCCGGAGAGCGACCCTGCGTGGCGGTAGCCGCCGGGGTGTGGATGGGGGCGCGAACTCTGGGGGAGTGGTCGTTGGTGGGCGCTACGATGGCGCCGCCCTATCGTGAAGAGGGGTTCGAGTTGGGCGAGGCTGCGGCCCTCATGCGCAGGTACCCGGCCGCCGCCGATCAGATTCCGCTATACGTCAGGGGATAGGGTTCGACACACCCGGGTACGGCGAACAGCTAACGCCGATTTTCATGCAGGGGTTTGAATAGGTAACCAAGAGAGAGGAAAAGAACCACATGACCTGGGAGGATATTTGCTTCGTGGCCTCGTCTAGCCTGGGTGTGACCCTTCACCCCGGTGTCGCTGGACGCGCCGCGATACTGCACTTGACGTCTGGTCCTTTCCGGATCGGCGTGTCCGGGGCATGAGAAGAATCCGGGTTAAGGAGCTCAATGAACGATCTGCCTACTCCCGCCGAGATGATCGACCTGACCGGCCGGGTCGTGGTTGTTACCGGCGCCGGTGGAAACATCGGGTCGGGTATCGTCCGCCGGATGCTGGATGCAGGAGCCACCGTGGTGGCCCATACCCGCTCTTCTCCGGTGGATCATCTCCGAGATCGGTCCGGGCGCCCGCTTAGCGCGGTGGTGGCCGATCTCACCACATCCGACGGTCCGCAACTCGTGGTGGACAGGGCGCTGCGCCGCTTCGGTCGTCTGGACGGCCTGGTCAACAATGCCGGCATCCAACCGGTAGCGCCGTTCGAGAACCTGACCGACGACCAATGGTCGGAGATGATCGATACCAACCTGACGGCCGTCCACCGCCTCACGCAGGCCGCCGCCTCCGCCATGACCACCCGGGGTAACGGCGGATCGATCATCCATATCTCTTCGATCGAAGGAACCAATCCGGCGCCCGGTCATGGCCACTACTCGGTTTCCAAGGCCGGTCTTATCATGCACGCCCGGGCGGCGGCCTCGGCGTACGGGTCCCAGGGTATCCGTGTCAACACAGTGTCGCCCGGACTCATCGCCCGTCCGGGAATCGGTTCGGACTGGCCGGAGGGCGTAGGGCGCTGGGAAAAGGCCTGCCCGATAGGAAGGCTGGGCACGCCCGAGGATATCGGCGATGCGTGCGTTTTCCTCTGCTCCGACCTCGCCCGCTGGATTACCGGGATAGATATGGTGGTTGACGGCGGCGTACTGAGCCGACCGACCTGGTGAAAGGTATGAAATGAGCGGCGGCAGACTTGACGGACGGGTCTATCTGGTAACGGGCGCCGCGGGCGGCATCGGTGAAGGCATTGTGCGGGCAATCATGGATGTGGGGGGGTTGGTCGGTTTGATGGATCTGGATCCGGGGGGAGCGCGCGAAGTTGCTGACCGGATCGACCCGGAAGGTTCCTCGACCCGCTCCTTCGGAGGTGATGTCACTTCGGTTGATGACGTCGACATAGCCGTGACCGGGCTGGTGGACCATTTCGGTCGCCTCGACGGGGCCGTCAACAACGCCGGGGTGGTGGTGTTGGACGAGGCCTGGGATGCGTCGAGCACCGACTGGAACCGCCAACTGGAGGTGAACGTGACCGGGTCGTTCGTGGTGGCGAAGGCCGTCGCGTCGCACCTGCGGGCTACGGGGGGCGGCGCCATAGTTAATGTGTCGTCCAACTGCGGAAAGGTCGGTTACCGCAACATGGCCGCCTATAACTCCTCCAAGGCCGCCGTTATCGGACTGACCCGCTCCCTTTCCATGGAGTGGGCGGAGCATGACATCAACGTGAATGCGGTCTGTCCCGGAGGGGTTGACACCCCGATGCTGCGCGGAGTGGCCGAGTGGCTGTCCCCCCGCCTGGACCTTCCGGCCGACCAGCTTCTCTCGGGCATGGGTCCTGAACAATTGGGCCGTCGGGTCAGCCCGCTGGAGGTGGGCAGGGTTATCGCCTTCCTGTTGTCGGACGATGCCCGGATAATCAGAGGTCAAGCCATCAACGTGGACGGTGGCGATACGCCTTACTAAACCTGGTTCTTCAGGTCCCGGTTCCCTATGGATGCTTTGATCCCGAATCCACCGATGGCGTTTCCAGGGTGCGTTCGGGGGTGTGGTTATGGGGGTGTTCAGGGGGTTGGGGACGGCTTTTCAAGGGGTGTTCAGGAGGTTTCGAGGCGTGGTTTGGAGATTTAGACGACTGTTGTGGTTGGTGTAGGTTGGTTCGGACCGGTCCAGCGAAAGAGCGCCGATTGAAAGCTGTACTTTCAGATTGGACCCTACTGTCGCTTCCGACGCCTTCCGCTCGCTGGATCGTGTTTCGGCGTGACTCACCGGGTGCTCGTCTATGTCGGTTCGGATCGCCAGACCCGAACCACGCGAGGTGGTTCCTCTACACCACTACCCTGACGCCCTTCGGCAAGCCGATTCCGTTTCTCCAGGAGGACGCCTGAAGAAGGCGGGAGTGGGTCGGCCCTCCACCCGCTGATCAGTGGGTTTACCATCGGCGTCGGGCCGGCCTGGGGTTTCGGTACCCTCCTGGATCGTGGGGGTAGGTCGAAGACGGCTCACCCGAAGCATGCGAAAGGAACACACGACCAGAATGGATCTGGCCGAACTCCAACAAGGCATCCGGGTGGTTGGGGTCATCCCCGGAGGCTCGGTCGAGGTTATGGCGGTCGAGCGCGCCTCCGCCGAAGTGGTCAACCTCGTCTACCGCTCTGATTCGGGAGTTCTCGATCAGAGGCTCGTTACCGCCGTCGACGCGAAGGGGTTCCGTATACCGTCACAGAGTCGATGGTCGTTCGACGCCGACGGCGGCGAGTTCCGACTGGCATCCGAGGCCCGGCGCATCCGGCTCGCCCACCTGTTCGACCCGTTCGCGGCGGTGGAGGCTTCGGGGATCGACCCCCTCCCTCACCAGATCGAAGCGGTCTACGAACGACTGCTGCCCCTGCGTCCACTGCGGTTCCTGCTCGCCGACGATCCGGGGGCCGGCAAGACCATAATGTCCGGCCTTTACATCCGGGAGCTGATCTTGCGCGGTGATCTGGTCCGCTGCCTGGTCATCGCTCCCGGTTCGCTGGTCGAGCAGTGGCAGGAGGAACTCTGGGACAAGTTCAGCCTCGGCTTCGACATCCTGTCACGAGATATGATGGAAGCGTCGCGGACCGCCAACCCCTTCTTGGAACGGAACCTACTGGTCGCCCGCCTTGACCAGTTGGCCCGCAACGACGATCTGATAGCCAAGTTGTCGGTCTCGGAGTGGGACCTGGTAATTGTCGACGAGGCCCATAAGATGTCCGCCCACCCCTACGGCCGCAAGGTCAACAAGACCAAGCGTTTCCAGCTGGGTGAGAAACTCGGTGATCTCACCCGCGGTTTGTTGCTTCTCACCGCTACGCCTCACAACGGCAAGGATGAGGACTTCCTGCAGTTCATGAGCCTGCTCGACCGGGAACGGTTCGCTGGTCGCCTCCGGCGCGGCGCCCCTCTGCCCGACACCTCCGACGTGATGCGGCGCTATGTAAAGGAGGGACTCCTCAAGTTCGACGGTACCCGGCTGTTTCCCGAGCGGCGGGCCGAGACCCTCAAATACACATTGAGCGATCCTGAGCGTCGTCTCTATGAGGAGGTCACCGACTATGTGAGGACCGGAATGAACCGCGCCGAGGCCCTAATCGAAAGGGGTGATCGTCGCCGCGGTTTGGTGGCGGGGTTCGTGCTCGCCGGTTTGCAACGTCGGCTGGCCTCGTCGCCGGCCGCTATCCACGAGTCACTACGAAGGCGGAAGGCGAAGGTGGAGAGGAGGCTGGTAGAGGTCAGGACCCTGGGCGGGTCATCGCCGCCGATGCGTAAAGCAGGTCCGTCGTCCGCAACTTCCTTCGACCTTCGGGACTTCGACCACGACGAGTATCGGGACACGGAGATGGAAGCTCTCACCGAGGAGGCGCTCGATGAAGCCACCGCCGCTCTGGCTATCGAGGAACTCGAAAGCGAGCTGACTCGTCTGGCTGACCTGGAGCGCCGGGCAGGCCGAGTGCGGCGCTCCCGCGTCGATACGAAGTGGAACGAACTGTCGGGTTTCCTCCAGTCCGATCGCTTCGACGGCGGCGAGACCCCGCGCAAGCTGATCGTATTCACCGAGCACAAGGACACGCTCACCTACCTGGCCGGTCGTATCCGGTCCCTGCTGGGATCCTCGTCCGCGGCGGTGATCATCCACGGTGGGATGAGAAGGGAAGACCGGCGACGATCGCAGGACGGATTCCGTAACGATCCGGCGATCCGGGTTCTCGTCGCGACCGACGCGGCGGGTGAGGGCGTCAACCTGCAACGGGCCAACCTGATGATCAACTATGACATCCCGTGGAATCCCAACCGCATCGAGCAGCGTTTCGGGCGGATACATCGGATCGGCCAAACCCAGCCCTGTTTCCTGTGGAATATGGTGGCTCACGAGACCCGCGAAGGAAGGGTGCTGGAGAGGCTGTTCCACAAGATCGAGCAACAGCGGAACGCCTACGGCGGCCAAGTGTATGACACCCTCGGCGACTCGGAGATAAACAGGTCGCTCCACGAAGCCCTTATGGACGCCATTCGATACGGCGACAACCCGGCTGTGCTTGCGCGAACCGAACAGGTTCTCGACGCCGAGATCGGGCGACGGATGGAGGAGATACTGGCGGGCCACGCCCTGGCCCCCGAGACCCTGACCGGGTCCGGGCTTGATGAGATAAAGCGTCGTATGGAACTCGCCAAGGCCCGCAAACTCCAGCCCGGATTCGTCGAAGCGTTTTTCAAGGCCGCGCTTTCCCAGGTGGGTGGGCGCGTCGCGCGCCGCGAAGGCGGTAGGTTCGAGGTGACCCGCGTGCCGGCCATCGTCCGGTCACCGGAGAGAGAAGCACAGGTCCTCGGGCAGGTGCACCGGCGTTACGAGCGGATCACCTTCGATAAGGCGCTGGTGGAGGGTCCGGTCGGCAAACCGCGGGCCGAGGTTATCGCCCCCGGCCACCCACTCCTGTCGGCCCTCATCGATACGGTGCTCGAAAAGCATGGCGATAGCCTGGCGACAGGCGCCACTCTGGTGGACGACACCGACGAGGGCCGCACGCCGAGGGTGCTGGTGTTTCTCGACCACGCCATTGCCACCGGGAGGGCGCCCGATTCGGGTAAGCGCCGGATCGCCTCAAGACGCTTCCAGTTCGTCGAGGTAGGGGAGGACGGCGCAATTACCGACCCGGGCGCCGACCCTTATCTCAACTACCGACAACTGGCATCCGAAGAGGAGGGCCTCGTGCGGACCGGGATCGACCACTCCTGGGCGGATGACCGGGTCGACGCGGTGGCTCGCAACTGGGCCATGGCGCACCTCGCCGTACCCCATCTGGAAGAGATCTCCGAAGTGATCAGGCTGCGGGTGGAGAGGGTGAGCGGAGCGGTAAGGGAAAGACTCGACAGCGAGATACGGCATTGGGATTTGCGAGCGTACGAGTTGCGGAAGGAGGAGGAGAAGGGCGGGAAACCGCGGCTGAACTCCGAGCGAGCCCGCCGTCGGGCGGAGGAACTCGACGCCCGCAAGTCTCGCCGACTTCGGGAACTCGCCGCCGAAGCCGATCTGTCGAGCCAACCCCCCAACGTGGTCGCCGCCGCGTTGGTCGTTCCTATCGGTCTGCTGGACAGTCTTTCCGGCAGGTCCGAGTCGTCCTCACCCGGCGACACTTCGGAAACCGACCGTCGCGCCATGGCCGCTGTGATGAAGACCGAACGATCCGTGGGCCGGGAACCGGAGGAGCAGGCCCACAACAACCCCGGATTCGACATTCTGTCCCGCGATCCCGCCGACGGCGCCGTCTACCTGATCGAGGTGAAAGGCCACCTCCCCACCACCGGCGAGATCAAGGTCAGCGCTGTCCAGGTGCGCCAAGCGAAACAGAACCCCGACCACTTCCGTCTCGCCGTGGTGGCGGTGCCGGAGGATCCCGATGCCGAACCCGAGGTTCGTTACCTCTTGAGGCCGTTCGACGGTTACGAACTGCACTTCGCCCAGACCCACCTACCACTCAAAGTCGCCGACCTGATGCAGTCGGCGGTGGCGCCTCGGTAGTCAGCACTTTCCGACCATCCTCATCGGAGACGCGGGGGTCATGTGTGTACGGATCCGGGGTGTTGACGGTAGGGCTTGGCGGCGTCACCAGTTTTTGGTTTGAGGAACCTTCGCTACAAGTTATTACCACTGAACTGAAAGGAGACGCCCATAAATCTATGAAGGACCCACCTCATCCCGGATTGTCGGTTCGCCATGACTGCTTGGAACCCCTCGGACTCAGCGTCACCGAAGCGGCAACGAACTTGGGGGGTTAGCCGCGAACAACTGTCTGACCTGGTTAACCGCTCGGGCGGGTATATCGCCCGAGATGGCGATCCGGCTCGCCAAGGCGCTCGGAGGAGGCGCTGATACCTGGTACCGACTCCAGGCCTACGACCTCGCCCAGGCATTGCAAGAGGCTGATCGTATAGATGTACCGAGTTATGAGCATCCGCTTCAAAGCCTTCATACTCGTTTCGTTCGACCAAGACACCTTCAAAGTCCATCAGTCGCGCAAGACCGTCCAGGAATGGCGATCTCCGAATTGCTGACATGAGTCCTATATAGCGCTTGCTCCCTGATCCGCCCTTGTTGGTTTACGGAGTGTATACGAACCTGCCGCCTGTGAGAACAGGTCGGTGTCACAGTGGCCAACTACTGTACGGCTTGGCGATGGGGAGTTGACCGATGGCGATGACGAACAGTGAGAGGATCGCGAAAGCGTTGGGCCTGCTACGCGACGGGATCCGGCCGAAATGCGAGGAGGTCTGGAAAAGTTTCTACGGGCCTGGCTGGCTCCAGGCCGTAAACCATCAGCTTCATACACCGGAGCGTAAGCCGAATCCAGGTGATGTGGCGTTCCTGTTCAAGGGTATGAAGGCCACATGGAAAGACACCTATGGGCGCATGCTGTCCAACTCCGTCCGGGCGCTCGTGTTCGAGCTGTCCGACGTGCGGAACAGGTGGGCTCACCAGCATTCGTTCACCACCGACGACACCATCCGGGCGCTGGATTCGATGGAGCGGGTCCTCGAGGCTTTCGGCAGGCCACAACACCGGCGAGCCATCCGTAACTCCCGCTTCGATCTGATGCGGGTGATGTTCGAGGAGCAATCACGCTCCGAACGGCGCAAGACGGCCGCCCGGCCGACGGAGGGGAAACCCTTGGCCGGTCTTACGCCGTGGCGGGAGATCATCACGCCGCATTCGGATGTAGCTTCGGGACGGTTCGAGCAGGCCGAATTCGCCGCCGACCTGTCGGAGGTGGTGGCCGGTAACGCCGATCCCGAATACCAGGATCCGCACGACTTCTTCGCCCGGACCTACCTGACCGAAGGTCTCCGCACCCTGCTGGTGGGCGCGGTGCGTCGCCTCTCAGGACAGGGCGGCGACCCGGTGATCGAGTTGCAGACCAACTTCGGCGGCGGCAAGACCCACAGCCTGATAGCCCTCTACCACCTCACTTCGGGAGTGTCGGCCACCGAACTTCCAGGTATCAGTGAAACCCTCGCCGAGGCGGGTCTGAGCTTGCCGCCACAGGTGGCCCGGTCGGTTCTGGTCGGCCAGATGATCCAACCGGCCGCTCCGGAGGAGGTCGAGCCGGGAATCCTGCTCCACACCCTCTGGGGGCGTCTCGCCTACCAGCTGGGCGGTCGGGCCGGATACGAAATGGTGCGCGCCGACGACGAGGCCGGCACCAATCCGGGCGGGACCCTCAAGGCATTGTTCCGGGAGTTCGGCCCGGCGGTGGTCCTCATCGACGAGTGGGTGGCTTACGCCCGTCAACTGCGTGACGCCGGGGCGGCCGAGCGTTTGGCCGGAGGAGACTTCGACACCCAGTTCACCTTCGCCCAGGCGCTGACCGAGACCGCCGCGGCTGCCGGCAATGTGGTGGTGCTGGTGTCTATCCCCTCATCGGACGTCGAGGTGGGCGGTGACCGGGGCCGGGAAGCGTTGCAGCGGCTCAAGAACGTCGTTCAACGCAAGGCCGCCCAATGGCAGCCCGCTTCGCCTGATGAGTCGTTCGAGATCGTGCGCCGACGATTGTTCGACCCCATACCCGCTTCCCGGGCGAGGGTTCGGGACGGGGTGATCCGGGCTTTTAGCGAGATGTACCGCAACCAGTCGTCCGAGTTCCGCCCGGCGGTGAGCGAAGCCGACTACCGGCGACGGATGGAGCTTTCCTACCCGATCCATCCCGAACTGTTCGACCGGCTGTTCGGTGACTGGTCGGCGCTCGACAAGTTCCAGCGGACCAGGGGAGTGCTGCGGCTCATGGCTTTGGCCGTCTCCGAGCTGTGGCAGCGGGGTGACCGGTCGCTCCTTATCATGCCGTCCAACCTGCCTATGGACACACCGAGCTTTGTGAGCGAGATCAAGAAGTACCTGGAGGAGGGCTGGGATCCGATCATCAAGTCGGATGTGGACGGCCCGAACGCTCTTCCCCTGGCGATCGACAAGGAGATCCCACGCCTCGGCCAACTGGCGGCGGCGCGGCGGGTGGCCCGCACTATCTATATGGGATCAGCTCCCCGACCTGACACTTCCCGGGGAGTCGACACCAAGTCCATCGTGTTGGGATGCGCGCAGCCGGGCGAGCCGGTGGGTCGTTTCCGGGACGCCCTGCGACGCCTATCGGAGCGCGCCACCCACCTCTATGTCGACGGCGCCCGGTACTGGTACTCGCTGCAACCCAACGTAAACCGGATGGCGGCGGAGCGAGCCGAGCAGAACTTCACCGATTTCGACGCCGACGATCTGGTCCGTAATCGTATGGTCGCCGAGCGACGCCGGGGCTTGTTCTCCGGGGTGCATGTGTTCCCGCAGGGACCGGGCGATGTTCCCGACCGCGATGACGGGGTGCGTCTGGTGGTGATCGACCCATTGAGCGTTCATCATCCCAACGACGACAACAGCCCGGCCATCACCGCGGCCGCCGAGTTGTTGGCTCAGCGGGCCGCCGGACCCCGGTTCCACCGTAACTTGGCGGTGTTCCTGGCCGCGTCGGCGCCGAGGCGCGAGGAACTGCGCAGCGCCGCCCGGATGCATCTGGCCTGGAAGTCCATCTGCGAGGACGCGGAGATCCTGCAACTCAACCCGGCCCAGAAACGGCAGGCCGACACCAAGCTCGCCGAATCCGAGCAGACCGTCGCCTCGAGGATCGACGAAACCTTCATCTACATCCTGACCCCATGGCAGGAAGCGGGCCAGGGCGAATTGGAGTGGCGCACAACCAGACCGGCGCGAGGAGGGTCACTGCCGGAACGGGTCACCAAGAAGCTGAAGTCCGAGGAGAAGCTGGTGCCTGCGTACAGCGGGGTGCGGGTGCGGATGGACCTCGACAAGATTCCTCTATGGAGCGACCGCGGCGATATCGAGGTCGGCGGACTCTGGCGGGCGTACACCGACTTCCTGTACATGCCTCGCCTCACCTCATACAAGGTATTGGCCCAGGCTGTAGAAGAAGGAGTCGGTAATCTCAACTGGGCCGAGGAGACCTTCGCCTACGCAAAAGCCCGTAATGATGACACCTGGGTCGGCGTCAAGAGCAGCGAGTTGGTGACCCCGGCCAGGTCCGGGTTCATCCTCCGTCCCGACGTTGTGCCGGAGGTTCCTAAACCGCCTACCCCGAATGGTGGACCTGATGGTCCGAAGGATGGAGATGGAGATGGAGATGATCCAGGAAACGGCCCGCCTCCCCCGCCGCCCCCGCCCCCTCCGGGACCGAAGACCTTCTACGCCGGTTTCGATCTGGATCCGGTGCGGGGCATCTACCAGCTCGAGAAGATCATGAACGAGATCACCAATCACCTGGGAGAGGACGTGAAGCTCAGCCTGGAGATCGAGGCCGACTCCACCGACGGGTTCGACGAGCGCATACGGAGAGTGGTGTCGGAGAACGCCTCCAATCTGGGCGCAAGATCAGCGGAGTTCGAGTAGCAACCCGCCTGTCCGGGCCCGGGTGGGTTGTCACGTTACTCCCAGCCGTTCGGCAAGGTTGTAGAAGGTGGAGGTTTTCTTGGATCCGAGCATCTGGAAGGCGTCCGTGTAGGAGGTATGGCCTTCGAGCGTGCTGGCGATAATCGCTCGGGCGAACGTGGGGCTGACCCGAGCCGGCTGGGTGTTGTAGAAGCCGCCTCCGCTACCGGGCGGGCTCAAGATGGCCCGCTCATACTCGGCGTCGTAGAGCTCTCGATATGCCTCCCAGGTGAGGTAACCGGCTTCCTGGATCCGCCTGAGCACAACCAGCGTGCTCGTCTTGAACTTACGGGCAAGACGTGGGAGCTCCTCTTGCAGACCCGCGCCGGGATCGAACTCGGAATACAGAACTTGGATCGGTACGAGTATCTCCACCGCCACCTGGTTGCACCAGCGTTCCACCCTATTCTCGGTCTGAAAGCCCAGATCGACATCCGATAAGGCGCTCTCGCCATGCCAGATGTGGGCCAACTCGTGGACCAGCGTGAAAACCTGGGCCGCTTTCGTATCCGAGCCGTTAACGAAAACGAGGGGCGCCCACGGGTCTACCAGGGCGAACCCCCTGAACTCTCGGGGATCAAGTCTGCGATGATTGTTACTACCCACTACGCCGCTCACCATGACCAAGGCGCCGATCTCCTCGGCGCGATTACGCAGCTTGGTGAAGGCTTCGGACCAGTCGGCGCCCCTCTGCTCGACCGAGAACCCCAGGGTCCTCGATATCGTCCGGGCCGCGCCCATGGGAGGAGTCTTCGTATCCAAGGAATCAACCCACTCCAGTTCCGGTAGACCGGTGTCAAGCGCATAGTCGCGGTACCAGTCTTGACGCTGCCGGCACAGGTAGATTGTGTCAAGGAGATTGCCGCTCGGCCGAGCGACCGTTTGGTCCCCTATCGTGCGCAGGTCGGGGATGGGAATCTGTTCATCCGGAGGTTCGGGCAGGAAGAAGTAACCGACCGCAGTGCCCGTCGCTTGGGCGAACTGCTCGATCTGTCGGAGGGTGGGATCCCGATCACCAACCATCCACTCGCGCAGCTTCGGGAACTTGCCGATGAGTTCATCCACCTCACGCCCGCAACGCTCCAGCGCCCACTTGTATACGGACGGTGCAACCTTGACTCGAACCGCCATGTTTCAGCCTCCGCTACCAGGGTGCGTCAAGCGACTGTGAGTTATCCCAATGTACACGGTCTGCTCGTTGTCCAGCGGCCAGGATCTCGAGGGTCTGGGACGCTGTTCATGCTGGAGGTTCGTCGGGGTCGGGTTGGTATCCGTCGATTGTCCGTATGACTCGTAGGGTTCCACAAGGCGTCGATCTGATATCAGCCGGAAAATGGGAAGGGTAAGGTGATGGGCGTGTCAGGCGGTTCGAGCACACGGTACAAGCGGAAGTTGATCGAGGCGGCGTTGCCGCTGCATGTGATCAGCACGGCGTCCGCCCGGGAGAAGTCGATCCGTCATGGTCATCCTTCCACGTTGCATTTGTGGTGGGCACGGCGACCGTTGGCGGCTTGCCGGGCGGTGTTGTGGGCGTCGTTGGTGGATGACCCGTCGGCTCATCCGGATCGGTTTCCCACCGAGGGCAGCCAGG
>CAZEZF010000047.1:0-25228 GCA_964516495.1 uncultured Acidimicrobiia bacterium
CCCCGGAGTCACCGATTCTTCCGTCGTCTTCCAAGTCGGGTCACAAGCCGGAGCGCCACATAGTCTGCAACCATGGCGACTATGGAAATGGAAGCACCGGTCCCGCATCACCATTCCGCTGAGGTAGAGACGACGATCCGTTTTCAGGAGCGGTTGATAGAGCTGCGCAGGAACCTCCATCGCTATCCGGAACTGTCGGACCAGGAAGATCGCACCGCCCGCTTTATCTCCTCACGTCTCGATGATCTCGGTGTCGCCCATCGGAAGGGGATAGGTGGTCATGGCGTGGTGGCTCATATAGACGGTCGTGATGAAGGGCCGGTGGTTGCTCTGCGAGCCGATATCGATGCGCTGCCTATCCAGGAGGAGACCGGCCTGTCGTTCGCGTCGGCAAGGGACGGCGTCATGCATGCATGCGGTCACGACGGCCATACCGCCATGCTGCTCGGAGCAGCCGCTCTGCTCCGGTCGGATCCTCCGCCCTACCCGGTCCGGCTCCTATTCCAGCCCGCCGAGGAGCGCGGAAGCGGCGCCGGAAGGATGATTGCGGACGGAGCGATCGAGGGGGTAGCAGCGGTGTTCGGAGGGCATATCGATATCAACCACCCCGTGGGATCTCTGGTGGTTACCGACGGCCCGGTGAACGCCGCTTCCGACTACTTCACGATCCGTATCGAGGGTGAGATGGGACATGCCGCCCGGCCGCACCAGGCGGTGGATGCGGTGGTTAGCGGAGCGACTCTGGTCGGCGCTCTGCAAACCATTGTCTCCCGAGAGATCAACCCGGCGGATCCGGCGGTCCTGACAGTGGGTAGTTTCCACGCCGGAACCGCCGAGAACGTGATCGCCGGATCCGCCCGACTCGCAGGAACTATCCGTACCCTGGACCCGAAGGTGCGACAACAGGTAAAAGATGCTCTGGTTCGTGTAGCGAGCACGGTTGCGCAACTGCATGGGTGCAAGGTGGAAACCGAGGTAAGGGAGGGTAATCCGCCGGTCGTCAATACCCCGACGATGACGGACCTGGCGCGACGAGCCGCTACGGGAGTGGTCGACGCTATGAACGTCATACGCACGCAGGACACCAACATGGGATCGGAAGACTTCGGACGGTATCTGGAAATAGTCCCGGGCGCATACATCCGTTACGGCGGGCGACTCCCCGGCGCTGAACCGTTTCCGGCCCATTCGAGTCGGTTCGACTTCGACGAAGGAGCGCTATGGGTAGGCGCTCGCTGGCTGGATGCCGTCGCCCGGCTGGCGGGTGAGGAACTGGCCCAGGGTTAGTTCACGTTTTCAGTTGCTCGAACAACCCGCCGACCCGTGTCAGCCTTCCTGCTCGCAGGTTTCGTCGATCTTTTTCCGACAGAAGGGGGTTGTTGGTGTCATAGGTAGGTTGCATACTGGTAGGTAGCTGCAAACACCGCCGGTCCGAAGGCGGTACCGACCGGACCGGAGCGGGATCAGATTGCTGTTCTCACCCCTGATGAGGGGATAGCGGAAACGCGTTCCGGGCCTGGGAAGGTGGTGGCGGGGGAGGGCCCGAAGGGGATAGGCCGTAGGCGTGGTTTTCGCGTTCTCGGGATCCGGCGAGGTGATCCCCCCTAATTCTTCCTCGCTCCAGACACACCGACCGGTAACAGGCCACGTAAAGCCCACTTTCTTTGCGCGTTCGGCAATCCCCCCGGCGGGTGACGGGGCGCGCCCGCGCCGGGCGAGGCCGCCGGGCAGATTTTCACCTGGTCAAGAAAGTTCACCGGGCTTCTCTGTCGCCCATGCAAACCCCGTGATCGAGAAACCGGGGTTGAACCGCCGCTTCCGGTCAACGATTCTCGGGACCCTCGGAGGTTGAGCGACCATTCCGCAACCCGGGCACTCCGGATCAACTCTCCAGCGCTTCGACAACCGCCGCCATGAACCGGCGCCCTTCAGCCCCGTCGATTATGCGATGGTCGTATGAGAGACTCAAAGGAAACTGGTCGGCGACGGCGACCGCTCCGTCTCTTACCACCGGCCTCGGGCGGGAACGCCCCACCGAAAGGATGGCGGAGGTGCCGTATGGAATAATCGGAGTACCGCGACCCCCTCCGACGGCCCCGATGTTGGACACCGTGAAGGTCTGACCTCTCAATTCATCGACCTCGAGGGTACGTTCCCGGGCGCCGACGGCTAACCGGCGGACCTCCGCCGCCAACTCGTCGATGGAGAGTTCGTCCGCGTCGCGAACCACGGCCACCATCAGACCGTCGGGAGTGTCCACCGCGAACCCGATGTCGTAGTAACGACGCTCCAGAACCTCATGGCCTTCGACCACCGAATTGAAACCCGGGTACCTTCCCAGCGCCGGGATGATCCGGGCGATCAGGAGAGCTTCGACCGGCGGTTTGCCCAGGCGTTCCCGTTCGTCCATCACGGCATCCGAATCGGCGAGTCCGTAGGTGGTCACATGGGGAATCTCGCGCCAGGATCGGGACAGATTATCCGAGATGGTCCTGCGCAGCCGGGACATGGGTAACCGATCCGTAACCCGACCGGAGGATGCCGCCCGGACATCCGCCTCGGTTATGCGCCCCAGCGGACCGGTTCCTGCAACCATTGTAAGGTCCACCCCCAGATCTACCGCCAGCTTCCGCACGAAGGGGAGGGCAAGCGGTGGACGGGAACCGCCGGCCGCGCCGGGCAGAACGCCGACCACCGGCGCCGATTGCTCGATCCCGTCGGGCGCCGACTGCGCAGGAGATTCCATCCATCTCTCGCCCGGCGTCCCGATGACGGCGAGTAGGGATTCAACCTCCACCGAATCTCCTTCTTCCCCACCTCGGTATAGGAGCACTCCGGCGTACGGAGAAGGTATATCCAGGATCGCCTTGTCGGTTTCGACCTCTACCAGAGGTTCGTCCAGCCCTACGGCGTCCCCGACTTCGATATACCAGGAAACGATCACCGCCTCCACCAGCCCCTCACCCACATCAGGCAGTTTGAATTCGTGCGCCATGTCAATACTCCAAGGTTTGCCGGGCCGCAGCGATGATCCGGGCCACCGACGGCATGTAATGACGTTCGGCAAGCCGCAGCGGAACCACCACATCCCAACCGGCCACCCTCTGTATCGGGGCCCGCAACGAGTACAGAGCCCGTTCCTGGATCAGCGCCACGATCTCCGCTCCGTACCCGACACTCACCGGCGCCTCATGGATAATCACCGCCCGTCCGGTCTTCTCGACCGACGAGATGATGGATTCCGCGTCGACCGGGACCAACGTCCTCAGGTCGATAACCTCGGCGCTCACCCCCTCCCGCGCCAACCCGGAGGCCGCTTGGCGGGTTTCGTTCATCATCGCGCCGTAGGAGATCAGGGACACATCCGAGCCGTCTCGATCCACCTTCGCCGAACCGATCGGCGTCGTGTAGCGACCGTCCGGTACTTCCCCGCGAGCCGCCCGGTACATACGGATCGGCTCCAGGTATATGACCGGATCCGGATCGTCCACCGCGGCCAGCAGAAGACCCTTTGCATTCTCGGGGGTGGATGCGACCACCACCTTCAGTCCCGGTATGTGGGCGTAGATCGCTTCGGTGGATTCACTGTGGTGTTCGGCGGCGCCGATCCCTGCGCCGTACGGGAGACGGATCACCATGGGAGCGGTAAAGCGGTGGCGGGAACGGTTCCGAATCCGGGCGACATGGTTGACCACCTGGTCATAGGCGGGATACGAGAACCCCATGAACTGGATCTCGACAATGGGGCGTAGCCCGGCCACCGCCATGCCGAACGCCGCCCCGACGATGCCGGATTCGGCCACAGGAGTATCGATCACCCGCTCGGACCCGTACCGCGCCGCGAGGCCGTCGGTTATACGGAAAACGCCGCCCGTTGTGCCGATGTCCTCGCCGAGAACCACCACCCGGGAATCTTGAAGAGCGATTTCATGAGCCGAGTTCAGGGCTTGGGCCATGGTCATCGTGGTCACGCGATACTCCCCTCGGCCCGAGCCCGCTGCGTCGCCAGGGGAAGGGTGGGTTCACCATACATGGCATCGAATATCTCCCCGGCGGTGAACGGCGCCGTCGACTCGGCTTCGGCGACCGCTCTCTCGATACGCTCGGCAGCTTCCGTCTCGATCTCCGCCTGCCAATCCTTGTCCCAGGCGCCTCGCCTCTCCAACCACAGGCGGACCCGCTCGAGAGGGTCCTTCCGGATCCATCCGGTAACGTCGTCACCGGCCCGGTAGCGCCCATGATCGTCAGCGGTTGTGTGACCCCGGATCCGGTATGTGAGGGCCTCGATGAGGGTTGGGCCGCGGCCGGCCCGCGCCCGGTCCACCGACTCGGCAACCACCTGCTCAACCGCCAGAACATCGTTGCCGTCCACCACAACCCCGGGAAACCCGTACGCCACCGACTTCTGGGCGATGGTTTTGGATGCGGTCTGGCGGGAGCGCGGCATCGAGATGGCCCAACCGTTGTTCTGGCAGAGGAACACCACCGGAAGGCGATAGACCCCGGCGAAGTTCATGGCTTCGTGAAAGTCCCCCTCCGACGTGGCGCCGTCACCGAAGAGCGTGAGGGCGACCGCATCTGTGGATCGCAGTCGCTCGGCCCACGCAAGGCCGACCGCATGGATCATGTGTCCACCCACCGTAATCGACGGGGGTAACACCTTCACGCCCTCCGGTGGACAGCCCCCCCGTTCATCTCCCATCCTGGTGAGTAACAGGTTCTTCCACGGATAGCCGTGGAAACGCATGGCCGCGGCATCCCGGTAGCTGGCAACCAGCCAGTCCTCCGTGTGCAGCGGCGCCACCGCTCCTACCTGGGTCGCTTCCTGACCCTCATACGGTGCGTAGGTGGCCAATCGACCTTGACGTTGCAGAGCCGAAGCCTTGCGGTCATACAGACGAGCTTCCACCAGAGCGGCGTACCTGGTGCGCAATACCGCCGGAGCGGGACCTTGATTCTCGGTATGGCCTTCGGGAGTGAGTATCTGTCGGGGTTTGAAGTGCATGGACTATAAGGCTACAGTGGTCAATATCGAAACCCGATATCGTCAAGATATCGTGGTCGGGTCACCATTTGGCCGATCCTTTCGGCCGGAGTGTCAAAGAAACAACATATCGGAGACTCCAGTATGGCGGACATCATCGAACGACAGGTTGATGACCTCACTATCCGCATCGACCGTGACCTCTGCGTTGGCTTTGAACATTGTACCGAGGAATCTCCCACCGCTTTCCGGCTCGGTGTTCATGATGTGGTGGAGTTTGCCCAGCCGGAGCGAGAGGAAAGGTCACGCCTGATCGAAGCCTCCGAAGTATGTCCCGTCGACGCTTTGACAGTGATCGATTCCACGGGCAGGCAACTCGTTCCCTGAGGGAGCAACCCACCCTGGTGGCTAGCATCGACGAAACCGCCGAAAGAAGGGATTACAATGGTTAATGGAGCGCTGGTGGGATTGTCATCCACCGCCGCCGAGAAGGTGCTGGAGTTGGCCGATGGAGAAGTCGACCGCTCCTACCTGCATGTTTATCCGGCCGGGCAGGGATGCTGCCGAACCGTCTACGGGCTGACCTTCCTGGCTGAAGTCGATGACGCGTTCGAAGTGGAAGAGGCCCACGGGGTCAAGGTAGCCGTGGCCAACGCGGCTCGGGAAGCGGTTCGCGGCGTGCAGATCGACTTTGTCCAGACCTCCCAGGGGGAAGGTTTTACCGTGATAAACCAGAACCCGTCCGGGGGCGGGGGTGGCTGCGGCTGCCACGCCGGAGCTTCATAAGGGTATTCCTCCTACCTCCGGACTCATCCCTCTTCGTGGACCAAAGGGGTTCCGAAGGGCGGTGTTCGCCGCCTGACGAGCCTAACGATGGCGTACCGGGCGGGCGGTAGCGCGAAAGTAGCCGACGTTTCGACATAACGTCCTGCCCACCCTCCAAAGGTGCGCCTGCGGCTGATGGACATCTCCGAAGTAATGGAATGGCGGTTGGTGGGTAAGCAGGTAGTCCAGCACCGCCGGTGAGGATCGCTCCAATACGCCGGTGATCACGTCTCGCTGCAAGGGAGCGATGGAGGGAGGAACGTGGGTGCAGAGAATGTCAACCGACCCCAGACCCTCCAGTTTCTCGGCCATGTCCTGATGCGAGACCTCTCCCTTGGCTTGGGCGGGCGTCGGCGCTCCGCCACCCGCGAAACCAACCGAGTAACCCTCGATTTCCACCACTTCGCCATCAACTATCCGCGCAACTTGCGAAAGGCTCGCCCTCAACTCATCGGGCCAGTCCACGTTTCCGAACGTTATGTAAGCGTCCGCGCCGGCCAGCGCCCGGCGAGCGGCAGCATACTGGCCCAACACCCTCTCCCGGGTCCGAAACGCCAGTTCCCCGGACCTACCGGCGGTCGTCCTGCGCCACAGTCGCCGGTTCGCGTCCCAATCACCCTTCTTGCGATTGCGGATGAACTGCATCACATGATCACGTCCGTAGACGTCGGCGACGATTCCGACGCCGGTCCGATAGTCGACAAAGTTGAGAAGATCACCCAATATCAATAGGGGTTCACCCTGGGCCGCTACTTCCGCCAACTCGGAAAAGGCGGCATGCACGTCGCTGACGATCAGCATCAGCCCGGAACCGACCGCATCCACCGCCCTTGCAGGAAGATCGAACGTGAACCGGGTGTGCAGCACATGTACCCAGGAGGGTAACCGGTTAGGGACCGCCGCCCGCCCGAGGATATGTTCTGACAATTCCTATAGATAGGGCGTCACCTCTCTCGCTCCCACCGCGGAACGGCGAACCGGGAGGAAACGCTGATTGGAACGACAGTCTCCCACCATCGTCCTAAGATCGGAGGATGCCACAACCCATCAACCTAATCAGCAGACGTATCACCCAGGAAAGATCGCAGGGGGGCTCCCAGGCGATGCTGTATGCATCCGGCCTCACCACCGCAGACATGTCCAAGGCCCAAGTGGGAATCGCTTCCATGTGGTACGAGGGCAACAGCTGCAACATGCATCTCGACGACCTCGCTTCACTGGTCAAGGAAGGGGTGACCCAAGCCGGACTGGTAGGCATGCGCTTCAACACCATCGGGGTCTCCGACGGCATGTCGATGGGCACCGAAGGCATGTCCTACTCACTCCAGTCACGAGACCTGATCGCTGATTCGATCGAAACGGTTATGGGCGCCCAATGGTATGACGCCAACATCTCGATACCGGGATGCGACAAGAACATGCCCGGAGCGGTGATGGCGATGGCCCGGGTCAACCGGCCCTCGCTAATGATCTACGGCGGAACGATCCAACCGGGAACCGACCGGCGCGGCAATCCGATCGACATAGTCTCGGCTTTCCAGTCCTACGGTGAGTTCATCGCCGGGCGTCTCGACGAGGAGGACCGCCTCGACATAGTTCGCAACGCCTGCCCCGGCGCCGGCGCCTGCGGAGGGATGTACACAGCCAACACGATGGCGGTGGCGATCGAGACCCTAGGAATGTCCCTTCCCTACAGCTCCTCCACCCCGGCTCTCGACGACGGCAAGGCGGCCGAATGCCTGGCGGCGGGACCGGCCATCCGTCATTTGATGGAGGAAGACATCAAGCCGAGCGACATCATGACCCGAGGCGCGTTCGAGAACGCCATGACGGTAACGATGGTCCTCGGGGGATCCACCAACGCGGTGCTGCATTTGATCGCCATGGCCCATTCCGCCGGGGTGGAACTACACATCGACGACTTCCAAGCCGTCAGTGATCGCACTCCATACCTGGCTGATCTCAAACCCTCCGGGAAGTATGTGATGGCCGACCTCCACGCGGTGGGAGGCACGCCGGCGGTGCTCCAAATGCTGTTGGAGCAGGGCGTCATCGACGGTGACTGCATGACCGTGACCGGACGGACCCTGCGTGAGAACCTGGCCGACCTTTCCGGGCTCACTCCGGGTCAGGAAGTCGTTAAGGATTGGGACGACCCCATCAAGGATTCAGGGCACATTCAGATACTCCGGGGGAACCTCGCGCCGGAGGGCGCAGTGGCCAAGATCACCGGCAAGGAAGGCCTGTCCTTCAGCGGTCATGCCCTACCCTACGACAGCGAGGAGGACATGCTGGCAGCGCTGGAGCGGGGTGAGATAACCCCCGGATCGGTGATCCTGATCCGCTACGAGGGACCCAAGGGCGGTCCCGGAATGCCCGAGATGCTGACCCCCACTTCGGCGATCATGGGGGCCGGACTGGGACAGGATGTCGCCCTGATAACGGATGGCCGGTTCTCCGGCGGGTCCCATGGGTTCATAATGGGCCATGTGAGCCCGGAGGCCCAGGAAGGCGGTCCGCTGGCGCTGGTGGAACGGGGTGACCGTATCTCGATCGACACCACAACCCGCGCCATCACCTTACATGTATCGGACGACGACCTGGCCGAACGACGATCAGCCTGGGTGGCGCCTCCGTCGAAGGCCGAGAGAGGAACCCTGGCCAAGTATGTTCGAACTGTTTCGTCGGCCAGCCTGGGATGCGTGACCGACGCCTGATGATCGGGAAACACCGTGTCTCTACGCGACGGGAAGGCGCCTGAACCGTGCGGCAACTCAGCAACCTACTAATCCTTGTCGGAGCGGTGGCTATTCTGGCCGGCTTAGCTACCCGATTCGGATGGTTGTCGTGGTTCGGCGCCCTACCCGGTGATATCCGCCGGGTCGGGGAGAGGTCGGCGGTTTTCGTTCCTATCACGTCAATGGTGATTCTGAGCGTTGTCCTTACGCTGCTTGTGAACCTGCTCGGTAGGTTCTTCCGAGGGTAAGATCCGCGCCCTCACCCCTTCTTGGCATCTCGAGACTGCTCATGTTCGCTCTTCGCGACGATTCGGCGGAAAACCGACCACCCGATTAGCCCGCCCCGCTTTGGAACACTCCATCGGCCTCCGGGGCCGTATGGGAATCCGAAGGATCAATTCGGGACGATCCTTCAGATCGGTTCGGGATCAATCTACAACAGGTCACCGGGTATACCGCACCCCCGGCCATGAGGAACCTCCTTCACGCCCGTCGCCGACCATCCGCAGGGCGGGAAGGATCGGCGTCCATCAAGAGTCGAGTATCCAACCTGCCAGAGATTGGCTCCACAACCCCAGGGAACCGGACTCCTCGGAGCCCTCCCGCACCCGGCGGTCGGTAGAAACGACCACCGCGGTCGCCCCCAAGTCGGCGGCCAGCGACAAGATCTCGTCGTCGGCGCTATGGCCGGTGCGCGTAAATCGGATCTCAAGACCCGAGGGTCCCGGATCGCGAGTGGTGTCACCCGACTGATCCGAGTCATAAACCACCACCACCCTGGGTGTCCGGAGCGCGAGGCCTTTCAGCCTGGCCAGGTCATTCTCCAGCCGTCTACGGACTTCGGGTGAACTGAAACGAGAGGGGTTCAAGAGATACCCGACGTTGTAACCGTCCACCATCAGCACGAAGTCACGTTCCACGGTCAGCAGCCATTCGATGGCGGAGCGGTCATCGGGCGAGACTCCCGACGGGAGCTCGAGCGATCGCTCACCGGCGACCATCGACTCGCGAAACGCCGAGTCAGGCGAAAACGCCTCCACCACGTCATCAAGTAAACGAGCGGAGTCGACCAGATCCAAGGTCGCCCAGGCGCTGGGCGTCGGCCTACGATCAACCGATCTATCTACCCGCCGTTCCCGCCGGAGCTCAGCCCGCACCTCCTCCAGACGATCTTGAAGCTCCAATCGGCCGGTCTCGGACCTCTCCAGTTTCTCCCGGATGGCTCGATTTTCCCGTTGTAACTCCTTGATACACCCATCGTCGCGGTGCGCACGCGCTTCCCTCCTAGCCACCGCTACCCGGCGGTCGGCCCGGGCGGCCGCCTCTTCGGCCTGTCGCCGGTTACGCTTGGCCTGGTTGCGCCACGTTTCGAGTTCCGTCTTGAGGTCATCGATGCATCTGGCCATCGTTTCGATACGATCAGACTGCTCCGCCAGCTGCGAGCGCTGAGACAACTCCCGCAGGTCATTTTCCCAGCCCTCAGGCCGGTGGAGGAACAGCGCCGCCGCTTTCTCCAGCGGATCTTCCGCCTCCACTTCCCCATCGAACCGCTCGGCGACCTGTTCACGAAACCACTCGTTCCCCTCGAGTTCGTGGATCAACCGGCGCTGCATCGGAGGTACCAGAAAGCGCCCGGTCTGGGCGGCGACCTGAACCAGTCGTCCGGGAACCTGGTCGGGCGCCAGATCGGCCAGGACCTTTCTGGCGAGTTCGACCACTCTGGTCAGGTTGTCATGCCTCTCGGTTCGCATTTCCTTATCGTAAGCGGAACCACTGACATTTCGACAGACCTACCCGAAGCCGGACACTCTATGAGCCGGATCGGTAGTACGACAAGCCGAGAATGACCTGCTTACCCCCTTACCGCATGGGGTGATCCCTGATCGATAGACCTGACCATCCGACCGCGACCGCGCCGCGCACGAGCGGTGACTCGATGATCGGACAACGCCGTCATCTTCGAAACACCGACACGGTACATGTGGTATCTCGGAGAGAGTGGCTCAGGTACCTCGGATTCCCGGGTGTTCGACAGGCCGTGTGAACGGATGGCCAAGGTTTCTCGCTCGACTGTACCGGCCACAGCCGTCAACGGAACAGAATCGGTTGACATTTCGACTCTCTTCCTCCATAATCACGCCGATAATGACTATTCGCCACACCGTTCTAGTACTTATGTAGCGCACCGTCGCTCCGCGGCGCGTGCGCTAGAAGCCCTCCACGCCGGAGGGCTTTTTTCTAGGAGGGCGCTGAGAAACCTCCGGCTTGGCCCGACATCCGATGATAAACTCCCTGGTCAGCGGACGGAGGGCCAATCCAATCACCTGTTTTTCAGCACCGTCCTAGGACGACCAAGACCCCGACCAGAGAATAAACCCCCAGGACGTAAGGAACTTGCCATGAGCACAATCACCGGTGCACAAGCCCTGATCAAAGCTCTGGAATACCTGGATGTAGAGGTAGCGTTCGGTATTCCCGGAGGCGCCATCCTGCCCGCCTACGATCCGATGCTGGAGGCCGGTTTCCGCCATGTCCTGGCCCGCCACGAACAGGGCGCCGGACACATGGCGGAAGGATACGCGTGGGCGACGGGGAAAGTCGGTGTGGCAATCGCCACATCGGGACCAGGCGCCACCAACCTCGTCACCCCACTCGCCGATGCGCTGATGGACTCCGTTCCGATGGTGGCGATCACCGGACAGGTTCCGACTCACGCGGTCGGGAACGACGCCTTCCAGGAGGCGTACACGACCGGTATCACGATGCCGGCCACCAAGCACAACTACTTCGTCTCCGATCCCGACGAGATACCGCAGGTCTTGAGCGAGGCTTTCCATGTCGCATCCACGGGTAGACCCGGACCGGTCCTGGTCGACCTGCCGAAAGACATTCTGAACGCCTCGCTTCGATGGCGCGATCCGGCGCCGGTCTCGATGCCCGGTTACCGCCCCACCGTCAACCCTCATCCACGCCGAATCGCAGAAGCGGTACGAATGATCCAGACGGCCGAGAAACCCGTCCTCTACGTCGGGGGTGGGATTATCAAGGCCAACGCGTCCGCTGCCCTCCTGGCCTTCGCCGAGATGACCAACATGCCGGTTGTCACCACGCTGATGGGGAGGGGAGCTATCCCCGATAGTCATCCCAGTGCGCTTGGTATGCCCGGTATGCACGGGCTGTACGCGGCCACGACCGCGATACAGAAATCGGATGTGCTGGTGGCTATCGGAGTCCGTTTCGATGATCGGGTCACAGGGGATCCCGATTCATTCGCACCGTTCGCCAAGGTGATCCACGGCGACGTGGACCCGGCGGAGATAGGCAAGGTGCGAACTCCGGAGATCCCCATCGTAGGAGACGCCGGTCGCATCTTGGAGGCGCTCTGCGAGCGTTGGGGGACCACACCGAAACCCCGGCTACGCAAGTGGTGGCAGACCATCCGGGAGTGGCAGGACACGCATCCTCTCCGGTTCGACCAGGCGCCGGACGGTCCTATCAAACCGCAGTTCGTGCTCACCCGCCTGCGGGAACTGGCCGACCAGGACTCCATCGTGGTATCCGGGGTGGGCCAGCATCAGATGTGGGCTTCGCAGTTCTTGAGTTTCGAGAGCCCTCGCCATTGGATCAACTCCGGGGGTCTGGGCACGATGGGATTCGCCGTCCCCGCAGCTATCGGGGCCAAAGCCGGCCGGCCGGATAAGCAGGTAATAGCTGTGGATGGTGACGGATGTTTCCAGATGACGGTCCAGGAGTTGATCACCGCGTCGATCGAGAATATCCCGATCAAGGTGATCGTGTTCAACAACGGCGCCCACGGCATGGTCCGACAGTGGCAACGCCTGTTCTACAACGAACGGTTCTCCTCCTCCGACCTGGGACAGCACCTCCCCGACTATGTGAAGCTCGCCGAGTCCATGGGATGCGTGGGGCTCCGGGCCGACCGGCCGGAGGATGTGGACGACACGATCGACCGCATGCTCGAAGTCGAAGACCGGTCGGTGGTGGTCGAGTTCGAAGTGGATCGCAACGAGATGGTCTTCCCCATGGTGCCGGCGGGAGGATCCAACGACATCGTGCTGATGGGACCTGAAGACCTATGAGAGATCATCGTGTACTGAGCGTGCTCGTGGAGGACAAACCCGGCGTCCTCGCCCGGGTGTCGTCGCTGCTGGCCCGAAGAGGGTTCAACATTCATTCCTTGGCCGTCGGCCCGACCGCCGATGCCGGCCTGTCAACGATGACCATCGTGGTGATGGCCGCCGAACTAGAACAGGTCAAGAAACAACTTCACAAGTTGGTGAATGTGGTAAAGATCACCGAACTCGACCCCTCCACCTCCATCGAGCGTGAAATCATGCTCGTAAAGCTGAACGTGACGCCCAGCCGCCGCGGGGAGGTTATGGAACTCGCCACGATCTTCAAAGCTACTCCCGTGGATGTGGCGGTCAACTCCATCACCCTGCTCATGGCGGGCAAGCCTTCGAAACTCAACGATCTACTCGACTTGGTACGGCCCTTCGGCATCATGGAGCTGGTCAAATCAGGCCGGATCGGGATTCGTCGCGAGCCCAAGGTTCGCAAGCTGAAGGCGGTCGGATGACGCCCGCCGGAATGATTCCTAGAATCCGTATCCGCCCGACGACTAGGGGAAGGTGAATATGGCCTCTATCTACTACGACCATGATGCGGATCCGGCGGTGATCTCGGGTCGCCGCGTGGCGGTGATCGGATACGGAAGCCAGGGTCATGCACATGCTCTCAACCTCCGGGAATCCGGCGTGGAGGTGAAGGTGGGCCTGCGAGAGACATCCCGGCGAAGGATGGAGGCCGAAGGCGAAGGGCTTCCGGTGGGTTCGGTGGCGGAGGTTTCCTCATGGGCGAACGTCGTGATGGTCCTGGTGCCCGACCAGCATGCCGCCGACCTCTACCACGCCGAGATAGCGCCCCACCTGCAGGACGGTGACGCCCTCATGTTCGCCCACGGGTTCAACATCCATTTCGGCGAGATCGACCCTGATGGGAGTCTCGACGTTCTCATGGTCGCCCCGAAGGGTCCGGGACATCTGGTGCGTCGAACCTACACGGAGGGCTCGGGCGTCCCGTGCCTGCTCGCCGTGCATCAAGACTCGACCGGCGGCGGTCATCAACTCGGACTTTCCTACGCCTGGGCGATCGGGGGAACCCGAGCCGGGGTATTGGAAACCACGTTCAAGGAAGAAACCGAGACCGACCTGTTCGGGGAACAGGTCATCCTGTGCGGAGGTCTGTCCGAGTTGATCAAGGCCTCCTACGAAACCTTGGTCGAAGCCGGCTACCAACCCGAGTCCGCTTACTTCGAGACTCTTCACGAGTTGAAGTTGATCGTCGACCTCCTCTATGAGGGAGGTTTGACGTGGATGCGCTACTCCATCTCGGACACCGCCGAATGGGGAGACTATTCCACAGGTCCCCGCATCATCACCGACGAAACCCGGCGGGAGATGAAGGACGTTCTGGACGACATCCAATCCGGGACCTTCGCCCGCAACTGGATGGCCGAGGCACGTTCGGGCGCTTCGAGGCTCCTCGAAACCAGAGCCCGGGAACGAAGCCATGAAATCGAGCGGGTAGGGGCGCGGCTCCGCGATTTGATGCCGTTCCTGACCCCTAAAGCGCCGGACTAGATGATCTTGGATATCAGGCCCGCGGTAAACGCCCGGTCATCCGCCCGGACACAACCGTTTCTGCGCGACTTACTGGGACTAGCCCGCCTCCACGGCCTCCCTTAGGAGCTGTGGAGGCGTACCACTCCCCCATCGATCGAATCCCCGACCCCACGCAGACCGGAGCAGTCCCATGCCGCAAGACAAGCTGATCATCTTCGACACCACCCTTCGCGACGGCGAACAAGCGCCGGGAATCGCGCTGACCCCAGACGAAAAACTTGTCATCGCGGAGCAGTTGGCCAAACTCAGGGTAGACGTCATCGAAGCAGGCTTTGCGGCTGCATCCGACGGTGACTTCTACGGTGTTACCCAGATCGCCAAAAAGGTCAAGGGTCCGGTAATCGCTTCGCTGGCCCGATGTCTCCCGGACGATATCGACCGCGCCTACGACGCGGTACGTCATGCCGAACGACATCGGATCCATGTCTTCCAGAGCACCTCGCCCATCCATATGGAGCGAATGTTGCGGATGACTCCCCAGGAAGTAATGAACTCGGTGATCGAGTCGGTGCGCCGGGCTCGTCGCTACACCGACGATGTGGAGTTCTCACCCCAGGACGCCACCCGCTCCGACCCGGACTTCATGATCTCCTGTTGCCAGGCGGCGGTACGCGAGGGCGCCACCACCATCAACATCCCCGACACCGTCGGGTTCGCCACACCTGAAGATTACGTGGAGTTGCTCCGTCGCGTGTACGACGAGGTTCTGGGGGGTCGGGATGACGTTATCGTCTCCACCCATTGCCACAACGATCTGGGGCTGGCCGTCGCCAACTCGCTGTCCGCCATCCACGCGGGCGCCCGGCAGATCGAAGGCGCTATAAACGGCATAGGGGAGCGAGCCGGGAACACCTCGACCGAGGAGATCATCATGGCCGTCAGAACCCGGCGGGACCACTTCGGGGTTGATGTGGACGCCAATACCGAGGAGATCGTCCCGACCAGCAGATTGGTGTCCCGCCTCACCGGCTATCCGGTCCAGTTCAACAAGGCTGTGGTCGGCCGCAACGCCTTTGCCCACGAGTCGGGCATTCATCAGCACGGCGTGTTGCGGGATCGGGAAACCTACGAGATCATCGATCCCACCTCGGTCGGGGCGACCAGCCAGATCGTGTTGGGGAAACACTCCGGGAGGGCCGGATTCGGGGATGCGCTCTCGAAACTCGGCATCGTATTGGAGGATCAAGATTTTTCGGCCGCCTTCCGGCGATTCAAGGAGGTTGCCGACCGAAAGATCGAGATAAACGAACGAGAGTTACGAGCAATCATCAGTCAGGGATACGCTCAAGCCAACGGCGCGATACGAATGGTTTCCATCAAAGTGAGCGGCGGAAGCCATGTCACCCCCACCTCGACAGTAACCATCAAGGACGGCGATACCGACGGAGTCCAAGACTTTACCGGTACCGGCGGTGGAATGGTCGACGCTACTTTTGACGCTCTCAAGAAGGCTTTCGGTCTCGATGTCAGCCTGCTGGATTATCGGGTGGTTCCGGTCACTGCGGGCGCAGACGCCATGGCGGAGGTGAACGTGGTAGTACAGGTCGGCGGATCCACACACAGCGGACGAGCAGTGTCCACCGATGTGGTTGAAGGTTCGGGCCATGCGTTTGTCGAAGCTCTCAACCGGGCCGTGAGCGCTATCAATGGCTGATCGGTTCTACCGCCTCGCGGTGATCGCCGGGGATGGGATCGGTCCCGAGGTTACCGAGCAAGGTCTGAAGGCCTTGACAGCGGCGGCAAGCCGAGGTGGATTCAAGGTCGAGACCACCCATTACGACCTGGGCGGTGACCGCTATCTGCGGACCGGTGAGGTACTCCCCGACACCGTCCAAGCCGAGTTGGCCGAACACGACGCCATCCTGCTGGGCGCGGTCGGTACCCCCGACGTTCCGCCGGGAGTCTTGGAGCGAGGTCTGCTATTGAAGCTCAGGTTCGACTTCGACCTCTACGTGAACCTGAGGCCGGTAAAGCTGCTGCCCGGTGTTCCTACACCCATCACCGGACTCGTTCCGGAGAGTTGTGACATGCTGATCGCCCGCGAGAACACGGAAGGGGCTTACACCGGTTCAGGAGGAACCATCCGCAAGGGCACTCCTCATGAGATAGCGTTGCAGGAGTCGATCAACACCCGTCTAGGGGTTGAAAGGGTCACCCGGTTCGCATTCGAGCAAGCCGCCGAACGACGGCGCCATCTGACCCTCTGCCACAAGACCAACGTCCTCACCTACGCCGGAGACCTCTGGTACCGGACCCTCAACGACTTGGCGGAACAGTTTCCCCAGGTCACTACCGACTACGTCCATGTTGACGCCATGTGCCTCTACATGGTTACGTCGCCGGAACGGTTTGATGTGGTGGTGACCGACAACCTGTTCGGAGACATCGTCACGGACCTCGGCGCGGCCATCCAAGGAGGTATGGGTCTGGCCGCCAGCGGGAACCTGAACCCGGACGGCCGGTTTCCGTCGCTATTCGAGCCGGTCCACGGTTCGGCGCCCGACATCGCCGGCCGGGGTTGGGCCAACCCGGTCGCGGCTGTGTTAACGGTGGCCATGTGTCTTACCCATCTGGGCGAACCCGAGGGGGCGGCCATGGTGGAAAAAGGGGTGGCGAATGTTCTACCCACTATCAAGACGATGGGAGGACCGGACATGGGCGCCTCCACCGACCAACTCGGGGATCGTATAGCCGCGGCAATCGTCGAAGCCTGACAATACCCCACAAAAAAAGACAACCAGCCCGTGTTTCCCTCCACACTAATCGCCTGCCACACGATAGGTCATCCGGTCAACCAGGAACGGGATGGAGATGGCTATTCTTTAACTATAGCCTCGTTACTTGACCACTATTTCGGTTACTATCCCTGTGTATAGCGTTCTTTATAGATTCCCTCGCATATTCTGCAGCATCAATCCCGGCTTCCCCGGCGACCACCAACAAGAGATCATACATCTCAACATCATCACCCTCCCACACAACTACTAACCTCCTAATCTCGGAGAGAGCAATATGGCTATACCTTGATGGTGACGCCCAATAACAACACTCACATACGGTTCTGTCCAAAACAGTCTGGGAGTTCTCACAGTACTCACAAGACCAGGACTTTGACCTGTTACACAAGCTACACAGGAGCATATAGTCGTCGACCTTCAGCGCCAATGGATCAATCTCACTATCGCCAACGACAGCATAGGGTATACGGTGGTCAATCTGAAGGTATCTTCCTTCCCTTTCAGACCTACATACAGAACAATATTCACCCTGAACATCCACTAGACGATCCTTGAAGGACTTAGGGAAAGGTATTCTTCCTGTGAAGCTTCCTGCTTCGATTGTAGGAATATCCCCGAATCGATAAGCAGCTATAGTTCTGCCATCCGAACTCTTGACTCTAAAGGTTTCAAGCGGCACACCATACTCACGTACATCTCTAGCTGCTCGGGGTGGATGTTGGTATCCGTAGAGATCGGACAGTTGTTCAGTTGTAATATAACCGTGCTCAAGTATGTGATCGATAACTGTTCGAGGCCTCTTGGTAGTTATTGACTCCAAGAGTCTCCTAAGTGTTGGTGACATTCTGGAAAGTAATTCTCAGATTTCAAAAGAGGGTCATCTCTCTTTTGAAATCTGATCGTTTGGCTAATGATGGAGATATGTACAGGGATTCGATTGTCCGCGCTCGATATCCGTTAAGAGTAGCTTGTGCTGAAGGTCCAGCATCAATACTTACATGGGTAAGGCCAAGCCCGTCTGGAAGTAAAGAACCATGACGCTTTTGACCCGTTCTTCCGTCATAGCTCACAATATATCTCAACCCCCTGCTATTGAGATAATCAAGTGATTCGACAAAATCGTCGAGTTCTAGGCTCGCACAGTATCGAGAACTACCGTTCCGTGAAACGCCTTGGTAAGGAGGGTCTAAGTATATCATATCATCAGAGTCTACTAGTTCGAGTATCGAACGGTAGTCTTCCGACTTTAGTAAGGTACGGTTAGCAAAAAGTTCTGAAGCCATTCGAATATGCTCTCTCATCGTATGTGGTTTTCGACCTCTTCGCCTATTATCAGGACTCTGATTAAACTCGCCCTTGGTATTGTAACGGACAGCACCCTTTACACATCTAGCTAGTAAGAACAGAAACAGCCGAGGATCCTGATTAACATTAAAGGTTGACCTGACACAATTATAGTGTAGGACCTCCTGTCCAATCTGATTGCCCCAAAGATCCGCATAAGAATCTGCAAGACTAATGGGCTGTTCAAGAATGAGTCTCCATAACCCAATCAAGGGATCGTTTATGTCGTTGAGAAGAAACCTGTCGGATCGATTGTGTGTAGCTACTGCAAGTGACATAGCAGCAGACCCTGCGAACGGCTCAACGAATCGTGCAGACAACGGAACATAGGCAAGGATGGTATCAGCAATCCTTCTCTTGCTACCTTGGTACGGTATAGGATGAGGAACCTTAATGACCATGACCCGCGCCATTGTAGCAAGTCTCGTTACTTCGTTCGAGCAACGTACGCCAGTACCCGGAGCTGAGGGGTCGTCCGCCGACCACCTGAAAGTTTGCCTACGGGATGTCGTACCGTTGGTGGCGCTTCAGTACCCTCGCAGAGTCTCAGGCACGAAGAGTTGGTCTTGAAGTCGATGGAGTTCCATGAGGTTATCGCCCGGCGGAGGATGGTCCGCAACTACACCGGCGAACCGGTGGACGCAGACGCATTGGCCCGGATAGTCGAAACGGGAAGGCGGTCACCGAGCGCCGGATTCTCCCAAGGCCAAGCCTTCGTGGTGGTCACCGATAGTGACGATCGCCGGGCCATTGCCGAGTTGGCGGGTGAACCTTCCTACCTCGAAGCCGGATTCGATCCCTGGATCAGTCGCGCCCCCGCCCACATCGCTGTCTGCGTCTCGGAAGCCGCCTACCGGCGCCGTTATCGAGAGTCCGACAAGTTGGTCGACGGTCAAGAGATCGAATGGCCGGTTCCCTACTGGTGGGTGGACGCCGGCGCCGCCCTGCAAAACCTGTTGCTGGCGGCGGTCAACGAGGGGCTGGCCGCCGGATTCCTGGGAATCCACGCCGTCCCCGGTTTGAAAGCGCTGCTCAGGATTCCCGCGGAGTACACCCCGATCGGAGTGGTTACGGTGGGGCGCCCGGCGCCGGACCGTCGATCGGGATCACTGAAGCGGGGAAGGCGTCCGAGGGAACAGGTCATCCACTGGGGTCGATGGAATCGGGAGTCTCCGTCCAGCGGGGCGGGGAGGGAAAGCTGATCACCCGCATCACTTCCCCGACCAATCCCAAAGTCAAGCGGCTGGTCCGCCTCCGCGCCCGCCGCCATCGGGACCTTGAGAGAGCGTTTCTGATAGAGGGCTACCGCGAGTTGCTCAAAGCGACTTCCTGTGGAATCCCGATCGAGGAACTGTACATGTGCCCGGAACTGTTTCTCGGCAATAATGAACCCGCTCTGGTTGACCGAATCGTCGCAACAGGCGCCCGCCTCATCCGGTTGGCGCCTATCCCCTTCAGGAAGGCCGCCTACCGGGATCGTCCGGAAGGGTTGCTGGCCGTGGCGCCGCAATTCGAAACACGACTAGCGCAACTTCCACCATCAACCGGTAGCCTTGTGTTGGTGGTGGAATCGATCGAGAAGCCCGGCAACCTGGGAACCATGCTCAGAACCGCGGACGCGGCGGGTGTCGCGGCGGTGGTGGTCGCCGATCCCGCCACCGATCTGTTCAACCCCAACGTGGTGCGGGCCTCCCTCGGCTCGCTGTTCGCAATCCCTCTGGCCTCGGGAGCGGCTGATGAGGTGATGGATTGGCTGGCCGAACAAGGCTTCACCGTCGTCGTCACCTCCCCGAATGCGGCAACAGAATACTGGGAAATACCATTTAGCCGACAGGTGGCGATAGTCATAGGCTCAGAGCAGTACGGCCTGAGCAGCCGCTGGCTTGATGGAAGACATCCGGCGGTCCGTATCCCGATGGCCGGAAGCACCGACTCCCTGAACGCATCGACCGCGGCCGGTATACTCCTTTTTGAAGCGGTACGGCAAAGAACGATTCACGAATTCGGAGATCGAGCGGCTACTGGTGATACATCATGATTAAGGAACCGTCTTGGACCGTCGGAGTAGAAGAGGAATACCTGCTTGTCGAGCAGGACAGCGGCGCCCTGATCCGCACCCAACCGCGCGGTCTCATGGAAAAGGTCAGCTCGCTTCACCACGGCATAGTGAGTCCGGAATTCTTCAGTTCCCAGATCGAGATCGGTACCGAGGTCTGCGAGAACATGGGGGACCTGCGGGCTGAGATCGGCCTGCTACGTATCGCGGTGGCGGAGGCCGCCGAAGACTACGGGCTGGCGCCCATTGCCTGTTCCACCCATCCCTTCGCCGGATGGGAGAACCAGCAGGTGACCCAGGCCAAGCGCTACCAGGAGATCGCGGCAGACCTGCAAGGGGTGATACGCCGCCTGGTCATCTCCGGACTACACGTTCATGTGGGGATCGAGGATCCGGAATTGCGAATCGACCTGATGGGCCAGGTCACCTATTTCCTTCCCCATCTCCTCGCCCTGTCCGGATCTTCTCCCTTCTGGGAGGGTAGCAACACCGGACTGAAGAGCTACCGGCCTTCGGTATTCGGCGCTGCGCCGCGTACCGGTTTGCCGGAGCAGTTCAGCTCATGGGCCGAGTTCCAACGGCATGTGGATGTGCTGATCACCGCCGGGATAATCGAGGACTCCTCCAAGGTCTGGTGGGATGTCCGCCCGTCCGCCCGTTATCCGACCCTGGAGATGAGGATCACCGACCTTCCCACCAAGATGGAAGACACCGTGTCCATCGCAGCCGTGTATGTGTGCATTCTCCGGATGCTGTGGCGGCTACGGGTCGAAAACCAGCGTTGGCGTAGCTACGCCAACTTCCTTGTATCCGAAAACCTGTGGAGGGCTCAGCGTTACGGCGTGGAGGATCGCCTTATCGATTTCGGAAGGGGAACCCTCGTTCCCTTCAGGGATCTGGTGGAGGAACTGATAGAACTGGTTCGTCCTGACGCCGAGGCTCTGGGATATGAGAGCGAAGTTGAGCATATACGCACCATATGCAAGAGGGGAACTTCGTCCGACAAACAACTCGCTGTCTACCGCCGGGCCCGCCAAGCGGGTGCTTCAAGGGACGAGGCTATGAGGGAGGTGGTCCGGATGCTGATTAAGGAAACCCTGGCGCCTCCCGAACCTGAGCAGCCGGATGACCGAGATGAGATCTAACCCGACCAACCGTAACTCCCGAGAGTAACGGGTTGCCGCATCCTCGTAGCAGCCAGTAATGCGTGAGGGCGATTATCCGTAGGCCGGCCGATATTGCGTCCCACGCCAACCTCGACCAGTCTGTGCAATTGCAAAGGCACGTTGAAGAATCAAGAACCCAGCGAGACTCTATCAAACACCGAACTCCTCGAGGGCTTCGCCGAGATCTATACCCCCCTCATATAGCGCTCGCCCAATCACGGCGCCGTCGATGCCCACCGACGACAGACGTCTAAGGTCCCCCATCGAGGCGATGCCTCCCGCCGCCAGGATCTCTACCTCGGGTGCTAATACCCGCACCTGATCGAGCAACCCCAGATCAGGACCTGTCATGGTCCCGTCCCGCCGGATGGCGGTAACCAGGAAAATCTCTACCCCGGCCTGCCTGACACCCTCCACCACCGCGGCCAACTCACGTCCCTCATCCAACCAGCCGGCCCCACCGGCGCGGCCATCCCGGACATCTACAGCGGCTACCAACCTTTCAGGCGAACTCATCGAGATCACCTCACCCAACAGTTCGGGATTCCACACCGCCTTGGTACCCATTATCACCCGGCCGATCCCCAAGCCGAGGGCCTTCTGCACATCGTCGAGCGTTCGTATCCCCCCACCCAGCTGGATCGATACCCCGTTCCCTACCACCTGCCGCCAGAGATCCGGGTCCGGGTTTCCGGTTCTGGCGCCATCCAGATCGATCACATGCACCCGGCGAGCGCCGGCCTCGCGCCATGCCGCCAACTGATCCGGGACCGAATGGCCGTATGTGGTGGACGCTTCGTAATCACCCCTCAGCAGCCGAACCACCTTGCCACCCAGTACATCGATAGCCGGAAGTACCCTCACGCGGCCTTACCTCCAAGTCGAACCGGGGAAGCACCGAGCGGAATCATCCCCAGCACTCATCCATAGCCTCTTCGACGGTAAGGGACCGGACTCCGGAGACCGGATATTCGGTGACCAGGGTCACTCCTGTGTTATGGAATCCCCGATCCGACGGAATCTCCGGCTTCTCCCCCGTCTCGGCATACTCAACGACGGCCTCAACGCCGAGGTTGGCCATAACCCGAGGATATTGCATCGATGTAGCGTCGATCCTCCCCGCCGAGACATCTTCAACCCCGGAACATCCACCGTCGATCGAAACGACCAGTACATCGGAAGCGAGACCGGCCGCCTCAAGCGCCGCATACGACCCCGCCCCGGCGGGCTCATTCACCGTGTAGACCACGTTGATCCCCGGATCCATACGGATCAGGTTTTCCATGGCGGCCCTTCCCCCGGCTTCCGTACCCATGGTCACGCCACTCCCGACCAGTCGAGGGTCGGTTTCGTCACCTATGGTCCCCGCGTCCCGGATGTCAATCCCGAATCCGTTGAGGAAGCCCTGGTTCCGCAACACGTCCACCGTGATCTGAGCGTCCGAACCGTTGAGGGTTGCGATCCTTGCCTCATCGAACAGCGCGTCCGCCCTCTCTCGCGCCCATCGTCCGATCAGTTCTCCGGCCAGAAAGTTATCGGTGGCGTATGTGGCATCAACGATCTCCGGCGGATCGAAGGGGGTATCCAGGGCTATTACGAGTATTCCGGCCTCGCGCGCTTGGAGGACGACACCGGTGAGGGCGGCAGGATCGGAGGGCGTGATGAGTATTCCGGTCGCGCCGACCTCGATCAGGTTTTCAACCGCCTCGGCCTGGGTCTCCCAATCCCCGTCGTATTCTCCCGTGTAGGATTGCAACTCGATCCCTAGTTCCTGCGAGCGTTGCGCCGCGGCTTCCTCCATCACCACGAAGAACGGGTTCTCGGCGGTCTTGGTGACCAGGCCGATCAGAATGTCGCGGTCCTCGACGGCGTCGCTGCAGGCAATCAGGACAAGGATGAGCAGAACGCAAGCGAAGCGCACCCGGGCGGTCGGTTGATTCATGGATTTGATGTCTTAACCCCAATCACGAAATGCATGGAAAGAATATACCGGGGCGATATGGCCTCCCAACACGAGGCGTCAAGGCCGGTGAACCCCAATTTCTTATGCAGGGGCTTGGATGGGCAACCGAGAGAGATGAAATGAAACACATGACCTAGTCCTCAAGTAACCAATGACATCGACAGTCGTGCACTGGTCCGTAAGCGGCGCCGGCCAGGCGACCCTCAGCTGATTCTCCGGGCGCCAACTGATCGAAGGGTACGTGATAGACGCCAAGGTCATGACGGATAGGCGCTGGATCGAAAGCGTGTTCGGCCTGAAGCCGTTGGAGAAGACGAAGGCCCATCACGCCCCCTCAAGGCTCAGACAAGCCGCGTAGAGCTTGCGAGGACGACCTGGTTGGTGTGCTTTCTCGTTGGAGGCCCGCACAAGCCCGGCGCCCTCGAGACGGCGGAGTACCTGGGTAGCCCGCGCCCGGCTGATGTCGAGGGACTCGAGCAGGTCTTCATCGGATGCGCTGGTCGGTCCATGCCTGACGAGGTACCGAACCGCAAGCCTTTCCGTTGCGCCCAACTCTGCGGCGGAGGCCATGAGCCGATCGGCGGCCAAAGCCTCCTCCGAGCTGTGGAGAGCCGCATCCCGGGCCGCGGCGAGGAGTCGGCGAGGGTTGCCTTCGCCTTGTTCGATTATCCGATCCCGGTTGGAAACAATCCGCACCTCCGCTGCTGCATAATCGGTACCTGCTCCGGCCAGCCGGGCTCGGAGCAGACCCCAAGACGCTGCCGTATCCAAAGGCCCGAGTGTCAGAACCGAATCGAAGAAAGAATCGGCCGGCGGTTCCAAGTATTGAGACCGCCGGGATGCCTGTCCACAGACCACCCATCAAAGCGGCATCTGCCAGATCTCATCGCGATAGCGCTCGAACAACTCATGGACCAACTCCGGTCTGTTCATCTCGTCGAGGATGATCACCGGTCGCCGGCCTTCCAACTCCGACCCCGCCGCACTCAAGGCCCTCAATTCTCGAAGCCGATCCGGGACAACCTCCTGCACGAAGGCCCGAGCCGCCACCGCAACCTCCGCCACCAGATCACGCTGACGAGGCCCGGCCACCGTCAAACGAATATCTCTGACGAGATCAGCCATGCCTTCAGACCGGCCAGCATTGACGTAATAACAGACATGTCCGCTATCTTCTAGACGACGCTGATGCTGACGCACCAGCGAGGTTGACCCCATACCCCGTTCCCCCAACACGAGGACGCTGAAACCGAGCTGGGCCGACCGCTCGAGATGACCGAGTTCCACGGTACGATTAACAAACAGGGCCCTATCGGCATCGGAACCAGTCAGCGAACGTTGGCTAAGCTGCAACATCTCTCACGTATCTTACTGTAAGTTCTGTTAGCAGACAAGGAGGGTCAGTCGTCCCTTCCTCTAGCGTCGCAGAAGGGACAAATGCGGGACAGCCGGTGATTTATTTTCCCTGAGGCGGTGTCGAGGACGGCGGACAGGTTTTGGTGGTCCCCTAAACGGCGGTAGTCGCGGGTGCGCCGCCTTCCCGGGTGGGTTCAGGAGCACGAACCGACGAAACGTCTCGGACCTTCACCTCCACGAACCGGGGGTCCGGTGACACCTTGAAATCCTCCGTACGGTGCGGTTTGAGACCGAACGCCCGCCATATCCCCGATTACAGGCGACTGGGACAACCCGACCCGTTTCCGCCATAG
>CAZEZF010000048.1:0-2622 GCA_964516495.1 uncultured Acidimicrobiia bacterium
TTGACGTGGCCTTTTTGAGTTCGGTGTGTCTGGGGCATGAAGAATCAGGGTTAAGAGCCTAGTTTCTTATGAGGTTGGTAACTTGAGGTGGGGTAGAAAGACCGGACGGACAGCCTCGAAGGCGTCTATCGACCGCTTGTTCCGGAGGGTGAGGCCGATGTCGTCCAAGCCTTCAAGCAGGCGGTACTTCGTGAAGGAGTTGATATCGAAGCTTGATCGGCGGCCTCCGGCCTCTACGGTCTGTTCGAGGAGGTCGATGGTCACTACCGCTTCCGGCTCTTCGGCGGCGAGTTCCATCAGGAGGGTCACCTCGTCCTCCGGGAGCCGTACGGGAAGCAGACCTATCTTGGTGCAGTTGTTATAGAAGATGTCGGCAAACGATGGAGCGATCACCGCCTCGAAACCCCAATCCTGGATACCCCACGGCGCATGTTCACGAGACGAGCCGGACCCGAAGTTGGGGCCGCTTACCAGAACCTTGGCCCGGCGGTATTCAGGACGGTTCAAGATGAAGTTCGAATCTAGTTCGCCGTCAGTCGTCCGAGCCCAGTCGTGGAATAGGAACTGTCCGTATCCGGTGCGCTCCACCCGCTTGAGGAACTGCTTGGGCATTATCTGGTCGGTGTCGACATTGCTCCTAGGGAGCGGGGCCATCGTTCCGCTGATAGATCGAACCTTGTTCATAGGTTTTCCCACTCCCGCACATCCACGAAGTGACCGGTTACCGCGGCTGCGGCGGCCATTTCAGGACTGACCAGATGGGTTCGCCCTCTCCGTCCCTGCCGACCCTCGAAGTTGCGGTTGGAGGTTGACGCGCAGCGCTCTCCGGGAGCGAGGATGTCATCATTCATCCCTAGGCACATCGAGCAGCCGGCATCCCGCCATTCAAACCCGGCTTCCTTGAATATCCGGTCCAGTCCCTCTTCCTCGGCTTGTAGCTTCACTAGGCCGGACCCGGGCACGACCATGGCGTGAACCCGACGATGCACCCGGCGCCCCTTCAGGATCGCCGCCGCGGCGCGCAAGTCTTCTATACGAGCGTTGGTGCAGGACCCGAGGAAGACCCGGTCGAGTCGGATATCGGTGATCGGCGTACCCGGGTACAGGTCCATATAGCGGAGGGCCCGCTCGCACCCCTCCCGGTTCAGAGGATCGTCGTAGTCGTCCGGATGAGGAATCCGTGCACTGATAGGCGCGGTCTGGGCGGGGTTGGTGCCCCATGACACATGAGGCTCGAGCGAAGACGCGTCGATTTCCACTTCGGTGTCGAATACGGCCCCATCATCGGTAGGCAGGGTCCGCCAGTAGTCCAAGGCCTGTTCCCACGCTCGGGGAGCGTATGGTCTGCCTTCGAGATAGGTGTAGGTGGTGTCATCCGGCGCCACCATCCCTGCCCTGGCGCCTCCTTCGATCGACATATTGCAAATGGTCATTCTGGCCGCCATCGACAGGTCGCCGATAGTGGAACCCCGGTATTCGATCACATGACCGGCGCCGCCGGCGACACCTATCTTGGCGATGATGGCCAGGATAATGTCTTTAGCCGTAACTCCGGTCGGGAGGTCTCCTTCAACGGTTACCGCCATTGACTTGGGCTTGATCTGGGGCAGGGTCTGGGTGGCGAGTACATGTTCCACTTCGGAGGTGCCGATGCCGAATGCCAAGGCGCCGAAGGCGCCGTGGGTGGCGGTGTGGGAGTCACCGCATACGATGGTCATTCCGGGTTGGGTCAGCCCTTGCTCGGGACCGATTATGTGGACGATGCCCTGGCGGGGATCATCGAGTCCGTAGAGGGTGATCCCGAACTCCGCACAGTTGTCTATCAGGGTGTTGATCTGTTTTTTTGATAGCGGATCCCGGATACCAAGTCGGCGGTTGGCCGTCGGTACCCCGTGATCAATGGTGGCCAGGGTAAGTTCGGGTCTGCGTACTCCTCGTCCCGTCAATCGAAGGCTGTCGAAGGCCTGCGGGCTAGTTACCTCATGTACCAGGTGCAGGTCAACATAGAGTAGGGAGGGTTCGCCCGGTGCTTCGTGCGCTAGATGGGCGTCCCAAACCTTGTGGAAAAGGGTCTTCGGTGTGTCAGTCATCGTCATCGAGATGCTATAGTACTCGAACCTCCGGTTGAGCATACCGGTTGTCCCGTTTGGGGACGGTTGAGAATTATACGAGGGGACTGGCCGGTATCGGGCGGCGGACAAAACTCAATCTTACCGTTTTGAGCCCCTTCCCCTGAGTTACGACCTCTGATAGAATCTGCCTTATGCCTTTTGATTGGACCGATTGGCTCACGCCGGCGACCGTCGTAGCAGCGTATGGTCTCATTACGGCCCGGATCGGCCGCGTCGAGAAGCGGCAGCGGGAGCATACCGACGGCCTGGAGCAGCGTCTTGGGGCGCAGATTAATGGGGTGGAGGAACGTCTTGGGGCGCAGATTAACGAGGTGGAGAAGCGGCAGCGGGAGCATACCGACGAGGTGGAGGAACGTCTTGGGGCGCAGATTAATGGGGTGGAGGAACGTCTTGGGGCGCAGATCGAGGAGGTGGAGAAGCGGCGCCGGGAGCATACCGACGAGGTGGAGCAGCGTCTTGGGGCGCAGATCGAGGAGGTGGAGAAGCGGCG
>CAZEZF010000048.1:2722-24713 GCA_964516495.1 uncultured Acidimicrobiia bacterium
AGCGTCTTGGGGCGCAGATCGAGGAGGTGGAGAAGCGGCGACGGGAGCATACCGATGGGGTGGAGCAGCGTCTTGGAGACCGCATCGACCGGCTCGAGATACGGACCATGGACGCCATCCGCGACCGGGTTCGTGTCTAGCCGCCTCACGATGGAACATTTCGAGCACACGCTTTGACGTCGTTCCCCCCCGGGGCTACTAAAAGACAGCCTACATCGGTGTTTAACCTTATTTTACTGTCCATCCTCTCTTGGTATACGAGTAGCGAGCGCCGAAGAACATGACTCCGGACGAGTTTCGGCGGCACGGTTACACGATGGTCAACTGGCTGGCCGACTATATGGAGCGAGTGCAAGATATGGAGGTCCAGTCGAGTGTGGAACCAGGTTGGATACGTAACAACCTGTCCGACGAGGCACCGGAGGATCCGGAGGACTTCGAGGCGATAGCGGCCGATCTGGATCGGATCGTGACGCCGGGGTTGACCAACTGGAGTTCACCCGGTTGGTTTGCCTACTTTCCATGCACTACCTCCGGCCCGGGAATACTGGGTGAATTGGTGGCGGCCGGATTGGACCAGCAGGGGATGTTGTGGGCCACCAGCCCGGTGTGTACCGAGATGGAAACGGTGGTTGTCGACTGGATGGTTGACCTGCTTGATCTCCCCCAATGGTGGAAGACCACCGACCGAGGTGGCGGTGTTATCCAGCAGACCGCTTCCGACGCGGTGCATGTCGCTCTAGTGGTGGCTCGTGATCAGGCGCAGTGCCGAGGGGTCGGAGTCGAGCAGTGCGTCGCCTACACATCTTCCCAGGCCCACTCCTCCATCAAGAAGGGAGCGCGGGTAGCGGGATACCGACACATAAGGTTGGTGGAGGTTGATGATTCCTATTCTATGGATATGGACGCCTTGGAGGAAGCGGTGAGCCGTGATGTGGAGATTGGTCTGACACCTGCCTTCGTATGTTCCACTGTCGGAACGACCGCCACCACGGCGGTGGACCCGGTGCGAGCCATCGGCGAGCTATCCGCCAGATACGATATGTGGCACCATGTTGACGCCGCTTTTGCGGGTAACGCCATGTTCTGCGAGGAGTTCAGGCATTATCAGGATGGTCTGGAGTTGGCGGACAGCTACACGGTCAACCCTTACAAATGGACCCCGATGACCTTCGACGGCTCGCTCTTTTTCGTGGCCGACCGGGCGCCGCTGATCCGTTGCCTGTCCATCCTTCCCGAGTATCTACGGAATGAAGCGTCCGAGAGTGGACAGGTCATCGACTACCGGGACTGGCATGTAGCTTTGGGGCGCCGGTTCCGTTCCCTCAAGCTCTGGTTCGTGCTCCGCTACTACGGGGCGTCGGGCATCCGCGAGCGCATCAGGGCGCATGTGACGTGGGCTCGGGAGTTTGCGGACCGGATAGACGACGATCGGCGTCTGGAGTTGGTGGCGCCTGTTCCGTTCTCTCTGGTGTGTTTCCGTCACCGGGCCGGCAATGAGGCCACCGAAGCCCTTGCTACGGCAGTCAACCGGTCCGGGCACTCCTATCTGACGCTCTCCCGTATCCGCGGCTTGTCATTCCTCCGCGTGTCGATCGGCCAGGTCAACACCCATCAAGAACATGTGGAGCGATTGTGGAGGTTCCTTGATAAGGAGGCCCTGCCTGTCTCCTAGAGTGGGCATGTACCGATGACGGGAGGGTTCATATGGAACATTGGAAGCCGGGAGAAATACGATGGGAGCGGGCGCCGGCCGATAACTTCACGGGTGAGGTGTTATTCGGTCCGGTGCGACACGACGGGAAACTCAATATTCTGGCGGTCAGCTTCGCGCCCGGCGCTCGCACCGACTGGCACCATCACCCCGACGGCCAAGTACTCCATGTAACCGACGGCGCCGGATTGATTGAGAACGACGAAGGCGACGCAGTCGGGATGTCCACAGGCGATCTCATTCACATACCCCCTGGTGAGGTCCACTGGCATGGCGCGCTCCCCCACGCTCCCATGACCCATCTCTCCCATACAACCGGGGCCGCGACCGTCTGGAAGGATCGGAAGGTGAGCGACGGGGAGTACGACTCCGCCCGTGAACGCGCCTTGTGAATGGCGCCATTCGGCGAACGGAGGGATGGAAAGCTCTGACCTGACCCGGCTGTCCCTGACAGACCGGATTCCCAGGTTACGAAACTTCCTCGATCCGGTAACGGTCTTACCCCTGGATTCTTAACTCTGATTCTTCATGCCCCGGACACACCGAACTCAAAAAGGCCACGTCAAGCCCACATTCGCCGGCGCGTCCGGCGACCATCCCGCGGGTGAAGGGGTCACACCCCGGTCAGGCGAGACCACCACGCAGCAATCTTCCCTGGTCATGTGGTTTATATCATCACTCTCGGTTACCCATCCAAACCCTGCATGAAACATTGGGGTTAACTACCGGGGTGAGACTTTTCAACCTCGATCTTTATGACATCGGCGCCGTGATACTTCCGGTGATGTACGGCGGCGGCAAAGTGGTGGAGTAGTCGAAGCGATACTTCGCGCTGCTCCGCGGATTTAGCCCGCTCGCTCAGATAGGCGATCCGGTCCTCGAGGTTCTCCTCGGTCAACACCGCCAGAAACTCCAACTCGACCGTGTCCACGCCGGGGTGTGCGATCACCACCAGCCGCCTTGGGGTCTGGGATTGTTCCTCCACCAGCAGGCTCGCCAGAGTCTCTTCACCGACGAACCGCAGGCGATTGGTTGAGGACTCGTCCCAACCGTTGCTCGAAGCCACCTTATCGAGAAAGGCGTGGATTCGAGGCAGTGCGCTGATATGGAGTTCCACATCCAACCGTTTTCGTCGAGGATTGCTTACCTCGATGAACAACGTCAGGAGTATGGCGGTAATAGTACCGACCGTCATGCCGTTGCCCAGCAAGGTTCCCCAGGCTCCGCCTATCGCGTAGGTCAGCACCTCCTGTCCTTGCAGGCCCACTCCGATCACCAGGGAGAATCCGACTATCAGGGTCTTGCGCGGGTTCAGGCCGTCCGAGAAGACGGTGCGCATTCCCTCCACGAACAGCAGACCCATTATCCCCAGCAGGAAGGCGCTCGCCACCGCGTCGGGAACCATGAGCAGGGGGCCATCAACTTGGGGGAGAAGGCCAACGCCACCAGCATGATTCCGATGATGTAACCCACCCGGCGGGTCGCCACCCCGGTGAATCTGGTCAACGACGCAGTGGTGGCCTCGTAGCTTCCGGGAGGCAGAATCCCGGCGATGCCGGATATGAGGGTACCTACCGCGTTGGCATTGACCGAGCCTTGCACGAGGCGATAGTCGGTCGCCTTCTGTTCTCTCCGGGAGACCCGCTGCATCACCACATTGCTTCCCAATGTCTTGATCGTGCTCGCCATGGCAACGATCAGGAACATGGGAAGGAGCGACCAGAACTCATTGCCGGGAGTCAGGTCAAGACCTGGGAACCACAGTTCCGCCACCCCTATCCACGAAGCGTCCGGTATCAGTTGCGCGTCGTAAAGCCCGAACAGCGCGGCGACTCCGCAACCGAGGAGGACGCTGACCAGCGGTGACCAGAGCCTGAGTAAGCCCGTGGCGCGTACTCCAAGCAGTGCGGTGGCGGCCAGGGTCACCGCGGCCACCGTCGGGCCAGTTGCGTGCCGCCGCCCTGAACCTGCCCGAGCCTTTCTACCGCGATATGCATTACCCCCGCCGCGACCAACATGATGACGATGCTGGATACGACGGGCGTGACGATTCTGCGCAACAACGGGAGCCAGAACGCCAAGCTGAACTGGAAGACCGACGCCACGACAACCAGACTTGCCAGAGTCTCGGGTGACGCCTCGTTCAACGCTAGGAGAGCGACAGCTATGTAGCTGGGGACGGCGCCCATGATCAGTGTATGCGCTCCACCCCACCGACCCATTCGAGACTGCAAGGCCGTTCCGACGCCGCTGATCATTATCGCCACCATGAGTGCCCATGATCGGTAGCCCTCGCCCAATCCTGACGCTTGGGCGAACAGTGAAATCGTCAGCACGGTGGGAGGGAGAGAGATGACCACCCCTTGGAGTCCAGTCGCCAGCAACACCGGCAGGGGGCATTTCTCGTCCAGCTCGTAGGTGATTATCTCAGCCGGTTTCATGCCCCGTTCCCTGGATGGAAGCCTGGAAACTCGGGTGGCGGCTTCCGGCGGCAGACGTATAGGACCATCGCCACTGCGGTGGGAGTTGTTGTCATTCGAAAGCTGGAATCACCGTATCACCGTAGGCTTCCAAGGTTGGTTCCCGGTTGTCGTGCATCAGATACACGCCGAAGTGGTCCATGCCGAGGTCTCTCAACTCACTCAACTTGGATATGTGATCCTCGGCTGTTCCCAGCACGCAGAAACGGTCGATTATCTCATCGGGTACGAAGTCGGTGGACGGGTTCCCGGCTTTCCCGTGATGGGAGTAGTCGTAGCCTTCCCGAGCTTCGATGTAGTCGGCCAGGGCCCTAGGAACCATTTCCGGGTTGTGGGCGCCGTACCGCTTCACCAGGTCATGGACATGATTGCCGACCATCCCTCCGAACCAGCGGAGTTGGTCCCGCTGATGTTCGATGTCGTTTCCGACATAGGCCGGGGCAACGACGCAGATCGTAATGTCTTGGGGATCCCGGCCGGCTTCGACGGCGGCCGTTCGTACCGCCGCTACGGTCCACTCCAGGATCTGAGGATCGGCGAGTTGGAGGATGAAGCCGTCGGCGTGCTTTCCCACTGTAGCCAGGGCTTTCGGTCCGTAGCCGGCCACCCACATAGGCAGGTCCCAACCTTCCGAGATCCATGGGATCCGGAGCGGGGTCTGGTCGTAATCGATCTCTTCCCCTGCCACCAGACCCTTTATTACCTTCATCGACTCGACCATTTTGGCCAGAGTGCGGGGCTTGCGCCCGATGTAGCGAAGCGCCGAGTCGCCCCTTCCCATCCCGCAGATGGTCCGATCACCGTACATGTCGTTTAGGGTGGCGAACAGGGAAGCCAACACCGTCCAGTCGCGGGTACCGGGGTTGGTGACCATGGGTCCGACGATCATCCGCTCGGTTTCGGCGAGGATCCGTGAGTAGATGACGAACGGTTCCTGCCACAGAATGTGGGAGTCGAAAGTCCACGCGTGGGTAAAACCGTAGTTCTCCGCCAGCCGGGTGAGTTCAATCACCCGGGATGCAGGCGGGTCCGTTTGTAGAACTACACCGAATTCCATTTCGGATCATCCTTCTGTAGATTCTGTCCGATCTTGGAGGGTACCTAAAAAGATGGGGGCGGGTTGGTCCTTCGCCCGCTGACCAGGACGTTTAACCCTGATTCTTCATGCCCCGGACACACCGAAGTAAAAAACGCCACGTCAAGCGCAGCATCATGGGTCGTCCCGGCGTTCAACTCAGGGTGGTGGGGGCGCCTCGGCTAGGTGAGGCCGCCACGCAGCTATCTTCCCGGGTCAGGGGTTTCCTAGCATCTTTCTCGGTTACCCATTCAAACCCCTGCATTTAAAATCGGGGTTGATTAACCGTAATTACCGGCGGTCCGTTTCCGATGTCGACCCGGACCGCGTGAAGGGATCAAATCTCGTTCGGGACTACCCCGCCGGGGGTACGGGAAAGGACGTGTCTCGACCAAAGGAGCCGCCGGTGGGGGATGGCCCGACAGGGAGCCTACCGCGGCGATTTTCGCGGTCTCCTCCTTACTCAGGAAAACTAGCCGTGCTGGGGAAACCCCAGATCCACTCCTCGATGGATAGGGTCCGACCATCTCGTGATCACTACCTTAGGCCGGGTGTTGAAATGCACCCCCTCCGGACCGTATATGGAGTGGTCACCGAAGATCGAGTCCTTCCAACCCCCGAAGGAATAGAATGCCAGCGGCACCGGTATAGGGACGTTGATGCCCACCATGCCAACCTCGATCTCCGACTGGAACTTGCGCGCCGCTCCTCCGTCGTTGGTGAAGATGGCGGTACCGTTCCCGTGAGGGTTGGCGTTTATCAAGTCGATGGCCTCCTGGTAGGAGTCGGTGCGTACTACCGACAGGACCGGCCCGAAGATCTCGTCCCGGTAGATTGTCATATCGGAGGTCACGTTGTCGAACAGGGTGGGTCCGAAGAAAAAACCGTCCTCGGCGCCCTCACATATGAACCCGCGTCCGTCTTCGAGTAGCCGGGCGCCTTCGGACTCACCGGCGTTGACATAGCCGGCCACCCGGTCCCGGTGTTCGGCGGTCACCAGCGGACCCATCTGAACACCCTCGGCATCCCCCGGTCCCACCACCAGATCGGAGATTCGTTTCCTTACCATGGGTAATAGCCGGTCGGCGGCGGCGCCTACCGTGACGACTACCGAGATAGCCATGCAGCGCTCGCCGGCGGAACCGTAACCGGCGGACACCGCGGCGTCGGCCGCAAGTTCCATGTCGGCGTCCGGAAGCACGATCATGTGGTTCTTGGCGCCGCCTAGCGCCTGCACCCGCTTGCCGTTACGGGCGCCCTGCTCGTAGATGTGGCGGGCGATCGGGGTGGACCCCACAAACGAGACAGCCGCGATGTCCGGATGGGCCAGGATGGCGTCCACCGCTTCTTTATCTCCATGGACCACATTGAATACCCCGTCCGGCAGCCCCGCCTCCGTCAGGAGTTCGGCGTTGAGGATGGAGGGTGAAGGATCCTTTTCCGAGGGCTTCAGAACGAAGCTATTGCCACAGGCGATAGCGATAGGGAACATCCACATCGGGACCATGGCGGGGAAGTTGAACGGGGTGATCCCGGCCGCCACTCCCAAGGGCTGGCGTACCGTGTAGGTGTCTACCGACCTGCTTACCTGCTCGGAGAACTCTCCTTTCAGCAGATGGGCGATGTTGCAGGCAAACTCCACAACCTCAAGGCCCCGTTGCACCTCTCCCAGCGCATCGTCCAGCGTCTTGCCATGCTCCGTGGAAAGGAGCCTGGCCATGTCCATGCGATGCCGAGTGATCAGTTCCCGATAGGCGAACATGATGTTCTGCCGGCGGGTTAGTGGTGATGCCCGCCAGTCCTCGAAGGCTTTTCGAGCCGCGTCCACCGCTTCGTCTACCACCTCGGCGGAGGCGAAGGCCACCTCCGCTACCTGAGCGCCGCGAGCCGGGTTGAACACCGGCCCCGTCCGCTCTGGCTTGCCCGACCAGGACTTGCCGTCAATCCAATGGGAAATCGTTCTCATCGTCCCACCCCTTACGCCATGGGTATGTTGCTGTTCACAGTACCGGTTCAGCGCAGCAACATGCTGTTCCCGCGCCGCAGGTACTCTCCGTCGCCCTTCCTTCCGTGATAGGCGCCGTCGGCGATTATGGCCCTACCCTTGGAGAGGACGGTTTCTACCTTGCCGGTCAACTCCCGGCCTTCGTAGGCCGAGTAATCGACATCCATATGGTGGGTTTCGACTGAAATGGTGTGGGTTATGTCGGGATCCAGGATCACGATGTCCGCATCGCTTCCGGGTGCGATGGTCCCCTTCCGGGGGAAAAGGCCGAACATCTTGGCCGGCGCCGTGGCGGTGATCTCGACGAAGCGGTTCAGGTTTATCCGCCCGGCCGAGACGCCCGCGTCGAAGATCAGCTCCATCCGGTTCTCGACACCGGGGATCCCGTTGGGAATAGCCGCAAAGTTGTCCCTTCCGAGTTGCTTCTGGACCCCGAAGGTGTGATGGTCGCCCATGCAGAAGGGGCAATGGTCGGTCGATACGACCTGCAGATCGTCCGTCTTGAGGCCCCGCCATAGGTGCTCTTGATGTCCCGCCGCCCGATCACGCAAAGGGGGGGAGCACACATACTTGGCGCCCTCGAAGCCATCCCCGAGATGATCCAGATCCAGGAGGAGGTACTGGGGGCAGGTCTCGGCGAACACGTTGCGTCCCGCGTCCCTCGCCAGGGTTACCTGTTCGAGTGCTTCGAGAGCCGACAGATGGACGAAATAGACCGGAGCGCCGGTGACCTCCGCCAAACGGATCGCCCGGTGGGTCGCCTCCCCCTCCAGGATGGACTTGCGCACTAGCCCATGATGGATGGGGTCGGTCTCTCCTCGCAGAAGGGCCTGGTTGACGAACACGTCGATAGCGATCCCGTTCTCGGCGTGCATGGCGATTACCGATCCGTTCTCGGCGGCCTTCTGCATTGCCAGGACTATCTCCCCGTCGTCGGAGTAGAACACACCCGGGTAGGCCATGAACATCTTGAATGAGGTGACACCCTCCTCCACCAGCATGTCCATTTCCTTGAGGGTCTGCTCGTTGATGTCGCCGGTGATCATGTGGAATCCGTAATCTATGGCGCACTCGCCCTCGGCCTTGTCCATCCACGTCTCGAAACCGTCCATAGCCGACTCCCCCTTGGCCTGAACGGCGAAGTCGACGATGGTGGTGGTGCCTCCCCAAGCGGCCGCTCGCGTCCCGGTCTCGAAGGTGTCGGCCGAATAGGTGCCTCCGAAGGGCAGTTCCATGTGGGTATGCACGTCGATGCCGCCCGGCAGAACCAGCTTTCCTGAGGCGTTGATCGTGTGGTCCGCCGCCAGGCCCAAGTCCATGTCGGCGGTCGCTGCGATGGCGACGATCTTCGAGCCGTCGATCAACACGTCGGCCTGCATTCTCTCGGTGGCGGTTACGACGGTCCCGTTCTCTATCAGTGTGGTGGCCATAAAATCTCTCCGGGTATCGGTTCTATCTTTCAGGAGGCGCTTGCTCTTCGTATGGCGGTATCGAGCATGGACAAGCCTTCGTCGCATTCGGCTTCGCTGAGGGAAAGCGGGGGAGCGATCCGCAACACGTTTCCGTATAGGCCGCCCTTCCCGATCAGGAGACCCTCGGACTTGGCCTGCTCCATTATCCTGACGGTCAAAGCAGGATCGGGCTGCCCGGTCACCGGATCGGACAATTCCATCCCGATCATCAATCCCTTTCCCCGGACCTCGGAGATTTCCTGATTCTCCTCAGCCAGATACTCGAGCCCGTTCCTCAGCCGATTCCCGACCTTGTAGGCGTTGGACTGAAGATCTTCCTCCTGGAGGTAATCCAAGGTGGCGAGGGCGGCCGAGGTCGCCATCGGGTTGCCGCCGAAGGTGGAGATGGCGTTAGCCGGGTAGCTGTCGATGATCTCGGGGCGACCTACCACCCCTCCGATCGCCATTCCGTTACCGAGACCTTTAGCAAACGTGATCAGGTCGGGGACGATACCGTGCGCCTCGTATCCCCAGAAGTTCTCGCCGGTGCGGCCCCATCCGGTCTGCACCTCATCGGAGATGAACAGTATTCCCCGCTCGTCCAACACCTCCTTCATTCCTCCGAACAGGCCGTCGGGGGGCGTGATGAAGCCCCCGACCCCCTGGATAGGCTCCGCGATCATGGCCGCCACGTCGCCGGCGGTGGCGATATCCAGCAGGTCAGCCAGATCTTCTACACACTTTTCGATGAATTGGTCGTCGGGCAGATGTCCGAAAGGTGAGCGCGCTTTGTATCCACCATGCACATAGGTCACCTGAAAGGGACTGAAAGCGGTACCGGACCAGGCTGAGTTACCGGTCACCCCGATGGTGCTATGGGATTTGCCGTGATAGCTACCCCGAATCGCCAGGACCTGGTTCGATTTTCGGTACTGGGTGGCGAGCATCAGGGCCGTGTCGTTGGCCTCGGTTCCCGAGTTGGTGAAAAACACCTTTGCGTCAGGAATCCCCGACAGTTCCGCCACCTTCTCGGCCAACTCGATATGGGATTCCATCAGGTAGAGGGTCGATGTGTGCAGAAGGCGGTCGGCCTGGTCCTTTATCGCCTCGATGATGGCGGGGATATTGTGGCCGGCGATCGTGACCAGGATTCCGCCGAAGAAGTCGAGGTAGCGGTTGCCCTCGGCGTCCACCACATGGCGGCCGGAACCATCCACCAATGAGATGGGCTCGTCATAGTAGAGTCCGACCCATGGCGGCAGCACCGCCCGGTGGCGTCTCAGCAGGTCGGCATGCGTTCCCACTCGGTGGCCTCCCTTCGTCGATAGGTGCCCCTAAGAATACCTTCCTCCGCATCCGAATGATGGCTGCGCGGAGGCCAAGTCCTACTTTGTATAGAACTCATACGTCCGGTTAGCTTGGCGCCATGGCTGTACCGAGTCCGCAAGAGTTCAGGTTGATCGACATCCGCGAGATATGGCCGGGCGAGGCCGCGGATTTCACGCCTTGGCTGGCCGACAACCTGGGGCCCTTACCGACCATCTGGAAATAGGCGAACTCGAACCGGGAAACATCGAGGTCGAGGTACCCGGCGGGCGTAGACTCGATATCCTGGCCAAGGACGCCGACGGTAGGAACTGGGCGGTCGAGAACCAGTACGGTGAGGCCGACCACGATCACTTGACCCGAGCCCTTTCATACGCGGTCGGTCTCGAGTGTCGAGCCGTCATAGTGATAGCGGAGTCCCACCGCGACGAGTTCATCGCGGTGGCGGACGAGTGGAATCGATATTCGGAAGCCTACGGTTCTGATGGTATCCGGTTGTTCCTGGTTGCTATCGAGGCCAGGCGGATAGGTGATTCATCCCCCGGTTACCGTTTTCGGCTGGTAGCCGGCCCGAACGAGTGGAAGTCTGCCACCGCAACGGGTAAGAGGACTGAATCCGAGGCTGACCAACGTAGACAAAGGGAACGGAGCGAGTTCTGGGCGGAATTGCGAACCGTGATGCTAAGTAAAGGGAATCTGAATTGGACACAAACTGATTGCAGAGTGCATGGCTACATAACCGTCGTCTCCCGAGGCCCTTTCAAGTTCAACTTCCTGTTGCAGATGCACTCGTGCCGACTCCAGTTCGCGGGCGCGCTCCGGACAGGCGAGGCCGTCAAGCAGCTATCCTCCCGGTCAGAGAGTTCTTTGCATCTCGTTCGGTTACCATTCAAACCCCTGCACTAAAAATCGGGGTTAAAACGGGTTTCGGGAGAAGAACGGGCGATTTTCCGTTCCTCTGATCGCCGGGGAGGCCGCCCGTCAGGGAGCGACCAAGGGTTCGTAGGCGTCAGGGCGTCGGTCTCTATAGAAGGCCCAAGTCTTCCTCACCTCGTCGATCATGTCCATTTCGAGGTCTCTGATTACCAGTTCCTCCTCGGTATCGGAGCCCGGCTCGCCGACCAGTTGACCTCTGGGATCCGCGAAGTAGGAGGATCCGTAGAAGTCGTTGTCGCCGTAGGGCTCCTTGCCTACCCGGTTGATGGCCCCCACGAAATACTCGTTGGCAACCGCAGAGGCGGGTTGTTCCAGGTTCCACAGGTACATGGATAGTCCCCGGCTGGTGGCCGAGGGGTTGAAGACGATCTTGGCGCCGGCGAGTCCCAACGCTCTCCAGCCCTCCGGGAAATGGCGGTCATAGCAGATGTAGACACCGATCCGGCCGACCGCCGTGTCGAAAATCGGATAGCCCAGGTTGCCGGGTCGGAAGTAGAACTTCTCCCAGAACCCGCTCAGGTGAGGGATATGGGTCTTCCGGTATTTACCCAGGTAGGTACCGTCGGCGTCGATCACCGCCGCCGTGTTGTACAGGAAACCGTCATCCTCCTTCTCGTACAGCGGGACGACCAGAACCATCTCGGTTTCCCGGGCGACTTCGATCATCCGTTGCATGCTGGGTCCGTCGGGGACCGGCTCGGCCGTGTCCTTGAAGTCATCATTCTGTATCTGGCAGAAGTACGGACCGTTGAAGAGTTCTTGGAAGCACAGGACCCGGGCGCCTAGGTCGGCCGCCTCATACGCATAGTGGGCACCCTTCTCGACCATCGACTCCCGGTCACCCGTCCAGGCGGCCTGAAGCAGCGCGGCCCTTACAACTCTTGCCATTTCTTTCTCCTGTCTTCTACGCGGCTCTCTGTCTTGCCTTGATCGTCCACAGCGCGATGACACCGACCGACACCGTGGCAATAGCGGTAAGCGAGACCAGGGGATTCGGCCTCGGCAGGGAAGCGATGCGAGAGCGTAAGCTCACCGGATTGTCGAACCGGACAACCTCCCATCCTCGCTCCAAAGCTGTCTGTTTCAGTATCCGATCGGGATTGACCGCCACCGGATGGCCGACCATCTCCAACATCGGTAGGTCGGTATGGCTGTCAGAATATGCATAGCACCGATCAAGATCCAGGTCCCATTCCCTCGCCAGGCTACCGATCGCCTCCGCCTTCCCCGGTCCGCTTGCATAGAAGTCGAGACTTCCCGTGTAGCGCCCTTCCTCGTCCACCGCCGAACGGGTGGCGATAACGTTCTGGATGCCCAGGTATCCGGCAAGAGGCTTGACCACCTCCTCGGGCGAGATCGATACGATTACTATCTCTCTCCCTTCTCGTCGATGTCGCTCGATGAGCTCCAGCGCCTCCGCAAAGACGACAGGCGAGATAATCTCGTCGACGGTTTCCTGCACCAGTCGTTGCATCCGGTAGGACTCCCAACCCTCGGTCAATCCAACCAACTGATCCCGGACCCGGTCCAGTTTCGGTTGGTTGGCGCCGACGGTTCGGTAGATGACCTGGGCAACTGCGGCTTTCAGCAGAGTCCGCTGTTTAAGAAGGCCTGCGGAATGGAGTGGCCGGATGAAGGCCAGCGTTGACGATTTGGCGATCACGGTCCGGTCGAGGTCAAAAAACACTGCCTCCCTGCGGGCGCGGCGGTTCGTCGAGGTCATGCCCATCATTGTAAGGAAGTCAGGGTTGAGAAAGTTTGAGGAAAAGGGTAATAGGCGCCGGCGCGCCCGGTCACGATCCGGAAGGATTTCACGGATCCACGATAAGGGGGTTCCCACCCGAACCGGTCATCCATAGTATGTAGGGCATGTTAACAATTCTTAACAAGCAAAGAGTGTCTTGCCCTCTCGCCACGAGACGAGGCGCCAAGTGGTAGCCCTAGCTGTTCATACCGTCCATGACGATCTTCTGGGGTTGGTGGCGCCTATCGCATTAGCCATGGTTCATCGTACCGCATTGGTGATCGACCTTGACGTTCAGGGCATTCCACTGCCCGGCGCCCGTTCCCTGGCCGGGATGGTGGATGACGGGCCGACGCTGGACGAACTCGTGCCTTCCCGGAAAGGGTTGGCGGTTATATCTCACGGTGGAGTCGACAGCGCCGTCGCCGGCCGGGTAGTCGGCGCCCTCGTCAAGTCATGGCCGTGCGTCGTGGTCCGATCTCGTACCCCTCTGCCGGAAATGCCTTTCGCCGAGGTGGTACCTCTGATACCCGGAGTGGGAACTCGAACCAAACCGCGAATCTGGGTACGTACCGGAATAGGAAAGGTAGAACCGGGTCCCGGTCCGGTCGTCGCCGGACCCGGTCGCTCCGCCTTGGCTTCAGTGTTGGCCGGGCGCATCCCCGCCGGGCGGTGGGCGCGGTCCTGGGTCGATGTATGGAGATGGCCGTGGCCGTAGTCGATCGGGTTCTCAAGCGGGTGCTCGAGTCGGACATCGAGTTGAGCCGTGAAGAGGCGGAGACAGAAGTGAGACGTATCCTCTCGATCGAGTCCCCGCTGGCTTCTCCGAAGATGGTCGAGGTAGTTGTCGACACCTTGGTCGGGATGGGTCCTATCGAGCCTTTGTTCCGGGATCCGGCCGTCTCGGACGTCTTTGTAAACGGGCCTGCCGAGGTGTGGGTCGAGCGAGCCGGGGTGCTGGAGCCTACGGGTATCTCTTTTGCGGACGATGCAGCGGTTCTGGCCGCGGTCGAGCGGACAATCGCTCCGCTCGGTCTCCGCCTGGATCGGGCCAGCCCATTGCTGAGCGCGCGCCTGCCTGACGGGAGTCGTCTCCATGCGGTCATACCCCCGGTCTCCGTTAGCGGACCGGTAGTGGCGATTCGCCGCTTCACCATGGTGGCGCCCGATCTCGATACCTTTGTCGACTGGGGTTCCATGACATCAGGCCAGCGTTCGGTTCTGGAACAGGCCATTGTCGATAGGAAGAACATTGTTGTCAGTGGAGGAACCGGAACCGGCAAGACCACTCTTCTCAATGCCCTGGCGGGGTCTGTTCCATCTGGAGAACGCATCATCACCATCGAGGACACGGCGGAGCTGCGGTTCTCGGGCCATGTGGTCCGCCTCGAGGCCCGGCCACCGAACGCCGAAGGCCAGGGTCGTATAACGCTTGCGGATCTGGTACGCACCGCTCTCCGCATGCGACCGGACCGGATCATCGTGGGGGAGGTACGAGGGGGAGAGGCGCTCGACATGATCTCCGCCATGAACACCGGGCACGACGGAAGTCTGTCCACGGTTCATGCCAACGGCCCGGAAGATGCCCTATGGCGTCTGGAGACGCTGGCGTTGTCAGGCGAGGTGGTGGGCGAGATAGCGGTACGACGCCAACTTCGTTCCGGAGTGGACATCATCGTTCATCTGACCAGACGGAATGGTCATCGGCGGGTCGAGACCATCGCCGCGGTCGATCAAGAAGGGTGCCGGGAGGTGTCGTGCTTGTAACCGTTCTGGTGGCGATAGGGATCGCTTTGCGACCCCGACGATTCTGGGAGCCTCTGGCGCTCGGCGCCGCAGCCCTCCTTCCTTGGTGGATGGGCATGGCCGCAATCGGTATCGCCATGTTGATCGTTCGTCGAACTCGTCGACCTGACCCGTACCAGGAAGTCGCCTACCTTCAGGCGGTCAGCGCCGAGTTGCAGGCGGGACGAAGCCTCCGTCATGCCTTGGTCGAGGCAACGGTCCGGGCGCCGGGGCTTGATTTGAAGCGTGTGATCCGTCTGGCTCGGTCAGGTCGTCCTATGGACGAAGTGGCGGTGGTCGCCTGCGACAGTCTCCCCGGAACCGGACGGCTCGCCGCCGCGGCTATGAGGATCGGCGCCGGGAGCGGCGGGCGGGTCGCTTCGGCTTTCGCCACTCTGTCGGCAATCCAGGCCGATCGTATCGACATGGCCAGGGAGACGCGGGCCGCCGGGGCAACTGCTCGAGCGTCGGTGGTTGTCTTGAGCGTGGTACCCATCGGCGGCATAGGACTCGCTGTGGCGACCGGTTCCCTGTTCGAATTGATGGATATGGGTCGGATCGGGCCGATACTGGTGGCGGCGGGGTCGTTGCTCCTGGTCACGGGCGCCGTTGTCACCCTTTTGCTCGGACGGAGCCTCTCATGACACTGTTCACATTGGTGTCTATCGCGCTGCTGGTGTACGGGGCTCTGCACATACGTTCTCAAAACACTCGGATGCTGGCCGGTCTCGTCAGCGTCGCGACGCTTCTGAACCCATTTGCCGGGGCGGGGGTGGGACTTGCCTGGTACTCCCTGCACCGCCGTCGGATGGTGCGCGAACAGCGTCTGGCCCGCGAAGCGGCGGAAAAGGAAATCGAGTTGCTGACGCACTCCCTGCTGATCGGGCTTTCCGGAGGCCTATCCCCGGCAGCCGCTCTGGAGACGTCACGCAAGATGCTCGGTTCCGGGCTTGGGGAAGAGGTGGACACGATCTTGCGTCGCTCCGTCCGGCAAGGACTGGCCTCATCCTTATTGAACTCTACCGGTGTGGGCGGCAGGCTCTTTCGGCAGGTCGGGGCCGCCCAGCTCTCCGGGGCGCCTTTGAGCCTTGCGTTGACCGCCCTGGCTTCGGAGCAACGGGCGGCTGCCCGTGCCAGAGCCATGGAAGCAGCCCGACGCCTTCCCGTGAAGATGATGGTTCCGATCACCCTGCTGATGCTCCCCGGCCTACTGATCCTGATGGTCGGACCTCTGGTACTCCCCGCAGTGGTGCGACTGCTTGGCCCGATTATTTCGATCTGAGATGTCACTTCCCACCGTTCCGGCCGGAAGCCGGATTACCCGCAAGAGCGGGAGAAAGGAGACTCGCAATGAGTTTCGTAACAAACCTGGTCCGTCGCGCGATCGCCGCAGTTGCCGGCGAAGAGGGAGCGGCGACCGTCGAGTACACGTTGGTAGGCGTATGCGCTGCTGGAATGGCTTCCATTCTCTTGGCCTGGATCAACAAGACAAGCCTGATCCCGAAGTTCTTCACCACGGCCTTGAGCGGCATCATCCGGCTCCTCGGCTGAGCCGGGAACGAGGCGCCATAACGATCGAGTTCGTTCTCGTCCTGCCTCTGGCTCTCTTGCTGATCGTAGGACTGGCTGAGGTCACAGTCGTCGCGAGAACCTCTTTCCAAGTTACGGCGGCGGCCCGCGAGGGTGCTCGTGTGGCCGCCGCCGTGCCCGATCCGGCCCGGGCGATGGAGGCTGCTCGACGTGTAATGGGTGAGGAACTCGGTAGGCGCGCCAGGATAACGGTCGTCCGCCCACCTACGGTCGGAAGGCCCGCTCGGGTTACGGTTGCGGTTGCCCATGCCGTTCCTCGGCTTCTGGGAGGATTTCGAATCCCGCTTGAGTCGACGAGCACGATGCGGGTCGAGGTCTGAAGATAATGAGCTTGAGGTCAGAACGCGGTTCGGTGAGCGTACTAATGACTGCGGTCTTGATGCTCGGATTCATGCTGGTGGTCGCAGTCGCCGGTGTGGGGCAGGTCCTGGTAGCCCGGGAACGGGTTATCGTTGCTGCCGAGGCGGGAGCCCTTGCCGCTGCACCCGTGACGTTCCGGCCCTTCGGCGCCTCCGGATCAGCCTCAGACGAAGCGGACCGGTTGGTGCGCGCCAACAACGCGGTGCTGGTCAGGTGCGACTGTCGCCACGATTCTCGATACATTCCAAGGACGGTCATGGTCACCGCTCGGTCGACCGTGGCTGTCCTCGGTATCCGGGAGATCGACATGGAGCACACGGCCGCCGCCGAGTTCCGTCCTGTAGACCTGATGCCCGCGCCCGACCCGATCGGGTAGGCGCCATACCTATGCCTTGAACGCAAAAGCCACCGGATCGCCACATTATGTGGAGGTCCCTTATGCGAGGTCAGGTTCACCACGGGAGTCAATCCCGCGTGAACCTGACCTTGTTTTCTTGAAGGTTGATGACCTTGACCCGACCACGCATCCCAGGCGGACGTTCGACAAGATCAGTCGAGGTCGTACCACTCCACGGCTTCAGGGGGTGAGGATGTCGCGGACCCCGTTGAAGGGACACGTGGCGCAGCAGGATGCGGAGTTGCGAGCTCCCCATGGCCCTGAGGGCGGCCACGTAGTCCTCGCCCAACTGGTCGAGGACGGCGGCGCGGATGTAGCGGGCCATGATGGGCGTGTACACGACGGTCAGGACCAGCAGCAGGGTCCGGAATGATTGGCCGAATGCCGACGACACCACCACGGCCAGCACCACCGCCGGGAACGCGAACTGGATGTCCACGAGGCGCATCAGCACGTCGTTGATCCACCTGAGCCTTCGATTCCGGGATGTGGAGGCGGCCACCATCCCGACCGTTCCTCCCAGGATCAGAGCCAGCACCGGGGTCATGACGGCCACGAGAGCCGACATCCTCGATCCGTGGATCACTCTGGACAGGATGTCCCGTGCGATCTCGTCGGACCCGAAGATGTGCTCCGGCCAGTCGGGACCCGTGTTGGGGGTAGTCAGGCCCACCGTGTACGGATCGTACGGAGACAGCCAGTGGGCGAAGATCGCAACGAGTATGACGAGCCCGACCCAGGCCAATCCAAGCTTGGCCCGGAATGGCAGCCTTCCCATCTTCACCGGACCGGTGGGAGCAGCCTTCATCGTCGCTTCCACCGACTTGGGTCCGAACCTGATCCGCGGCCGGTGTTCGTCGGGGCTGGGGTTGCGTGCTTCGCTCACGTTACGAACTCTCGCGGGCGCTCGGTTTGAAGATGAGAAACGCTACGTCGGCGGCCAGGTTGGAGAGGACGAACATCATCGCGCCGACCAGGGCGATCCCGGTGACGATATTGAAGTCACCGGTTGTGGCGGAATCGATCATCTTCCAGCCCAGGCCGCGGAGGTTGAAGACCCGCTCGACCAGCACCACGCCGCCCAGGATGTAGCCGGCCTGCAATCCCAGCACGGTCAATGGGGCCACCAGGGCGTTGCGGAGAACGTTCTTACGGACGATCACCCGGTCCCGAAGTCCCATCCCGCGCGCCGTACGTACATAGTCCTTCTCCAGCTCGTCCAGCACCGAGGAACGTACCACGCGGGTTAGGAATCCGCCTACGGGAAGGGCGATCGATAATGAGGGGAGGGTAAGGGACCTCAGCCATCCGATCTTGTCATCGGCGAACGGCACCCAACTCCCGGCGGGGAACCACGTGAACCCTATAGGGTTCGCCAGGGCGAAGGTCAGGATGAGTAGCAGAGCGAGCCAGAAGATCGGCATCGAGAGCACACCTAGCGTCCCCGCCCTGACCAGCGAGTCCCACCAGCTACCCGCGAAATAGGCGGAGCTCACCCCCAGCACGAAAGAGATTAGGGTGGCCAGGAACAAAGAGATCGCCGCCACCGACAGCGAGATGCCGATACCCTCCCGGAGGATTTGCAGGACGGGCCGGTCGCCATAGACGCTCAAACCGAAGTCGCCGCCGGCAAGATCGCCGAGGTACCGCCCGTAGCGGACAAGTACCGGATCGTTGAGCCCGAACTCCTCGGCAAGCTGCTCGCGTGCCTCGTCGCTGGCGTACAGCCCCAGACCCGCGTAGCGCGCGTCGACCGGAGAGAACTCCAGCATCACGAACACGTAGAACGTGATGCCGATGATGACCGGCAGGGCTTGGAGGAGGCGTTGCAGGACTAGCCTACCCACCGCTCCCATCAGGCCCTACCGGCCTTTACCGATACCAAACCCGATATTCGGCTCGGTTGCTTTACTTGGCTTGCCGATCCGGCCGGCTACTGGCCGGACGGGTGCACGCCGAACAGCGTCATGCCCAGTGTCTGAGGCATCTGGTAGCCAGCCACCGACTTGTGCCAGGCGTGGGCGATGGGCTGGAACAGGATCGGTACCGCACCGGCCTCGGTGATGAGTATCTCGTTGGCCTCGGCGTACAGATCGTTCTGCTTGTCGAAGTCCGACTCCTCCAGCGCCTGGTCGAGCAGGTCGTTCAGTGTCGACGGCACGTTTTCTGTGGCGAAGCTGGCGCCATCGGCCCAACCGCCCCACCAGCCACGGAACAGGTTGTCCGGGTCGTAGGTGAAAACCTCGAAACCGAGGGTGGCCACCCAGGCGTCGAACCGGGCGGGGCCGCCGTCCTCGGGCCGCATGATGTCGGACACCCAGCGGGCGTCGATCGAGTCTACCAGCAGCAGCGGGTCGAATCCGCCCTCCTGCATCCTCTGCGCGAGAATGGGCGCCTGGGGATAGACGTATGCCCACTCTACGACGCCGAGCTGGAACTGCAGCGGCTCGTTGTCCGGGTCGTAACCGGCCTCCTTGAGCAACTCCTTCGACTTGTCGGGGTCAAAGTTGTACTGCATCTGCGGCTCCCTGAACCGGTCGCTCTCCGGAGGGAGCGGCGACCGGGCGATCCGACCCTCACCCAGCAAGCCGATCTCGATCAGTTCTGGCGCGTTGATGGAGTACATCAACGCCTGGCGCACCAACTGATTGTCGAAAGGGGGCTTTTGGGTGTTGAAGAAGATCACCTCGACGAATGTCGTCTCGCGGGCAATACCCAACTCGAGGTTCGGTGAGTCCTGGATAGACCGGTAGAGCTGCGGAGACACGCCGTCAAAGATCTGGACCTGGCCGGCCTTGGCCTGGGCGATCCGGCCCGACAGGTCAGGAATGACCAGATAGGTGATGTCCTTGGCCGCCAGGGGCAGGGGACCCTCGTACCCGTCGTACCGCTTGAACGTGTTGATCTCGGTGTCGAACGGCGCTGCAACCATCATCGAACCCGATGAAGGAGTCGGAGCGAACGAGTAGTCCTTGCCGCCCATTGCCTCCACTACCGCCTCCGGGTAGGCATTGATACCGGAGAGCCGCTGGAACAGGACATCCTCGGGGATCCGCTGGGCGAGGTTGATCTGGAGCTCGTCATCGGCCACGACATCAACCGATTCGATGAAGGAGATGTACGAGGTGAAGGGCGATCCCAACTCCTTCTCCGGTGCCAACCGGGAGAAGCCGTACGCGATGTCGGAGACCTTGATCGGCGTGCCGTCGGTGAACGTCCGGTCGGTGCGCACCTTCACTCTATAGGTTGTGCCATCGACTTGCCGAGGCATCTCGGCCGCTAAACCCGGAATCAGTGACCGGTCGGGCAGCTTGATCAACAGACCCTCGAAGGTGTGCTGGCCCGAGGCGAGGGCGCCACCGGTGGTCCGGTTGTTGTCGAGCGATATCCAACCACCCACCTGCGACAGCGTGATGCTCTCGAACTCCTTGGGGGTATCGTCCATCATTGCGGTGGTCGTGGTCTCTTCCATCGCCGCGGTGGTGGTTGGCGCGTCCGGCGCGGCGGCTGCGGTGGTGGTAGGGGCCTGGGTGGTCGAGGGGGGCAGGGTCGTCGTCTCCACACGCCGCCAGCACAGTCGGGGCGACCACTCCAACCCCGATGATAAGCCCACTTCGCTTGAGAGACCTTCTTCGGTCCATCTGTTCGGCCACAAGAGGATGCGCGGATAGGTGTGTTCCCGTGGATCGCTGTCAGCGTGTCGACACCGGATCGGGCTCGAAGTCCCTGGTCAGAACAAGTACCTCAATCCTCGGAGGTCGTGCGTTTGCCCAGGTCAGGAGCTATCCGCGCACGCTCTAATGGGGTGAATGCAAATGGGGCAAGTGATCTACCTGAAATATGTATGGATTCGTGTGAGAAGTTCTATTCTGATCTTGGGTCTGGTAGGTTTCTTACATCCATTGGCCAACCTTGCGTATCGCGTCCGTTCCCGGTAGCCAGTTCTTCAAGGGGACCATGAACACTCGAAGTGGCAGTTAACTGTGTCAGCCGAAACACATTCGCATAGTCGTTCCATACGTATAGGGGTTGACATCGGTGGGACGTTCACCGATCTGATGCTCGTATCGGAGACCGGCGATGTGGAGATCGGCAAGGTGCTTACGACCGCCGATCCGTCGCAAGGTGTCGAAGAGGTACTGAGCAGCACCTTGAAACGCTTCGGTCGATCGACGTCCGCGGTACGCCACCTGGTTCATGGCACGACGCTGGTGACCAACGCGATCATCGAGCGAAAGGGCGCCCACACCGCGCTTGTGACGACCGCCGGATTCAGGGACTCCATCGAGATCGGGCGTGAGCATCGGTACGAGCTGTACGACCTGAACCTGGAGCATCCGAAGCCACTGGTGCCTCGCCACCTCCGCTTCGATGTGCCGGAGCGGACCGTGGCCGACGGAACCAGGACGGTGGAAATCGATAACGGCTACATTGCTCGCCTGGCAGAAGAGTTGTCGGAGGCCGGGATCGAAGCGGCGGCTATCTGCTTTCTCCACTCCTTTGCCAACCCCGCCTCCGAGCAGCAGGTCCGTGCCCTGGTCGAGTCGGCGGCGCCGCAGTTACGGGTCTCGATATCGTCCGAGGTAGTTCCGGAGATCGGAGAGTTCGAACGGGCGTCCACCACCATCGCCAACGTCTACGTCCAACCCTTGGTCGAGCGGTACCTGATCGGGCTGCGTCGGCGTTTGGAGGGTCTCGGGTTTGCGGGACAGCTGTTCGTCATGCTGTCGAGCGGGGGAGTGGCGACATTGGACACCTGCGTCCGGTTTCCTATTCGCCTGCTCGAGTCGGGGCCGGCGGCCGGTGCCCTGGCCGCCGCGTCGGTGGGAACCGCCATGGGCCGGGAATCGCTCCTGTCCTTTGACATGGGGGGTACCACCGCCAAGTTGTGCGTGGTCGACGAGGGTGCGCCGGTTGTAACCCACGACTTCGAGGTGGATCGTCGTTACCGATTCAAGAAGGGATCCGGTCTTCCGGTGCGGGTTCCGGTGATCGAGATGATCGAGATCGGCGCCGGCGGGGGTTCCATTGCAAGGGTCGACTCTTTAGGTCTCCTGAAGGTGGGGCCCGAGTCGGCCGGGGCCGAACCCGGTCCGGCGTGCTACGCGCGGGGTGGTCGGCTTCCGAC
>CAZEZF010000049.1:0-24418 GCA_964516495.1 uncultured Acidimicrobiia bacterium
GCCTACCTGACCTGCCTAACTAACCTCCGGGCACTGCCCCGGCTCTGCTGAACCCTGCCCACAACCCCCCGCAACCGAACCAACCAGCCGAACCCCAGCCACACACGCCCCAAACAACTACACCCCGCCGTAACAATCAGCCAAACCGTCACACCACACCCCGAAAACCCCCGGAAACCCCCGGAAACGCCGTCCGCCACCCCCCGAACACCCCCGTAACCACACTACCCGGCCACCCAGAGGAAGGCCATCGGTGGATTCAGGCTCAGGCCAGCCCACGCCAGCCTCCGGTCCTGCCTGGGGAACCTGGCCTCGAGGTCTCGTGGACCATCGGATCGATCGTCGGGCGGACCGGCCAGCCAGGCGACCGCCAGGCCGGCCACGGTCAACTCGGCCAGACCAAGGTGGATCAGGCGGGTCCACCATGAGAGTTCGCTCAGCACGGTGAGGCCACCGAGGATCGCCGCGGCGACCACCAGTACGGTGCTCGCGCTCGTAGCGACGATCGCCGGTTTCGATGCCCGCAGGTGTCGCCAAGCCAGCACGAGCGAAGCCACCACCAGGAACCCCACGGCGGTCGCCACCAGACGGTGGGTGAACTCGAGCCAGATGTGGTAGTCGAGGGGAGGGATTATCCGTCCGTGGCACAGGGGCCAATCCGGGCACGCATCCCCGGAACCCGTCACCCGGACCACCCCTCCCAGAGCGACCTGGGCGATCGCCGCCACCAGGCTCAGCAGCGTCACCGTCCTGTATCTTGCCCGGCCCGATCGTGTAGCTGCGGTGACGTGTGACATGGTTGATCCGCTCCGAAACTCGAACGAGGAATCCGCTCTACGATCCCGGACTCGCGGTTTCGGAAGCTCCCGGAAGACACCGGGTCGGATCCCATCCGACTCTAATCAGTTCCAAGTGATAGACCGGTCACCGGAGGGCAGGTGGAACCAGAGTCAGGTGGTGCAAACTACCGGCCACCGCCGCCAGAGTCCTCCTGCCCACTGCCTCCTGCCTAGACGACCCTGCCCGACACCGATCTGCGGCGCGACTGTGGCAATCGGTTTCCGACGTGCTGTTGGCTGATTCATGCCGTAGTTTGTCGGAAGGTTCCGGTTAGGAGGTCGTCTGTTGGAATCTACCGACCGACACACGGGCATGTCCGGGGAGTTGACACGGGACCCGGCAGCCAGGGCAGCGGGATGGCTGCTGGTGATGACCGCGGTTGCGACGGCCGTCATGGTGGTCGGCCGGGTCGCCGCCGATGCGGACGAACCGACCCTCATCGACACTCTCACGGCTCTAGCGTCTGGCCGGGCCGCGTACACGCTCAGCGGTGCGGCCCGTCTCGTCTCCGGGGTCACATTGCTGGCCGCAGCCTGGTACCTGTCGAGAACATGGATCATCAGGAGTCGGCTCGGCACACCGCTGGTACCGGGTCTGTTCGCCGCGTCGGGTGTGTTCACCGCCGTGTCGGGTGCTCTGGCCATCGCGTTGGCGACTCTGGCATCCGACGCCGTCCGGCTCGGCGCCCTCTCCCCGACCTTTGCGCGGGCGGAAACCGTCTCGGATCTGCGCTGGATGACCGGCAAGATCGGGTTCGCGATAGCCGGCTTGGCGTTGGTTCTGGCGTCCCACTATCAATGGAAGGTGGGCGGAGTGCTCAGGTATGTCGCTCCTGCGTCGGCGGCTCTGGGTATCGCCATGCAGTTCATCTGGGTCGACTCGGCCACCGTCGCCCACCGGACCATCGGCAGTGCGTTCTTCCTCTGGCTGGTCGCCATCGGCATGATGCTGACCGGTCGCACCGAGAGGCTGTGAGGGCCTCCTTCAGCACTTGATGAGTCGCTTCTGAACAACCTGGTTGGCGTTGCTGATGCAAGAGGTCCATGTCTCCGGGAGGGAAGCCCTCGTGGGTAGTCGCCATGATGTAGTTATATCAACGGCCTGCGACAAGTCTCAACCCCCACATACCGCTATCCACGATTCAAGATGGCAACAGACCACCCAGGATGATGGTCCAACACGGTGGCGGGTACCGAAATGCTACGACCTACATTCGTGAAGCCGGGTTCGGTAGTGGGTAACTGCCCAAGGCCCGGGCGGCGACCGTGACATCAGATGGGATCCGAAGATCGATTCCGACATCTGCGTATTCGGCGTCCGCCGTGTCACACACATCTGTTACGATTTACACTGTAATACTGCAATATTCGTAACAGCCTATCTGGGGAGGAGGATCCGGATGAGCAACCTCCATGAGGCGCTCGGCCAGGCACGGGAGCGGGCCGGCTATTCACAGGACGATGTGGGTGCGGCGTTGGGGGTAAGCCGGGTGATGATCTCGTACTGGGAGGTGGGGTCGCGGACTCCCAACGACCGCCAGCTGAGCGCCCTGGCGCGCCTGTTCGGAGCACAGCCATCGGATCTCGTTGCAGGTCGAGAACTAGATCCGGTAGACATCGACCTGGCGGGAATGCTCCTGCGCGCAGCAGACGGTATCCATCCCGCTACGGCGCCGGGCATCCGAGAGTTCGTACAGTTCCTCGACCGTTACGTCGAACTCGCTCGACTTCTCGATGTTCCGATTCGAGGTCTGAGCCAGAGCCCTTTCCTCTACCGGTCGAACTTCACGCAGAAAGACGACATACGACGCAAGGCCGAAGAAGTCCGCGCCTATCTCGGCCTGGGCACCGGACCGATATTCGATCTCGACGCTGTCTGCGAGATGCTCGGGATCACCATCTACCGAGCGCCCTTGGGGGCGGATCTCAATAAGGCGCCGTCCGGAGCGTTCGTCAACCACCCCGATGTCGGATTCTCGATCCTCGTCAACCTGGACATGACCCTCGGTCGGCGACGGTTCACCGTCAGCCACGAACTGGCCCACGCTCTGTTCCATAGCAACGACACCAACCACATGCTGTCGCTCGGCGCCGGCCCACGCGAGAGCTTCGCCGACGCATTCGCCGGCGAGTTCCTGATGCCCAGCGGAGGGGTACGAAGGTTCGTGGAGGAGTCAGGGATGCGCCCGCGGATCGTGGACGCTGTTGATGTAGTCCATATCCAGCGATACTTCCGTGTCTCGTGGCCGACGGCGCTGGTACGTCTACGGCAGATGAATGCCATCACGGCCGACACCTATCAGAACCTCAGGCGCTCGGTCAGGCCTGTATCCCTCGCCCGATCCCTCGGATACGTGATCGACCCCGAGGAGTTCAACCCCGACGCGGGCCGGTGGCGAATCCATCGCTTCCCGCGGCCGTTCCTGAGGATGCTTCGCCATGCCGTCAACACAGAGACGATGTCACCGCCTACAGCAGCCTCGTTCGCGGGGATCGGGATCCCCGACATCGTGAGCGTCCTAGGCCAACCCACGGCAAGCGGGGCGGACGAGCCACCACATCTGCAAACAGAATTCGACGAGTTCGAGGAAACAGGTGTCATTTAGCAGCAACCACATCATCGACACCGTCGTCCTGCTCTACTTCCTCCTTGTCAAGCGAACAGATCTCCTTTGTACGCTTCTCGGTCGGCCGCTTCAGGTTCCTCTCGCCGTGTATGACCCCGACGACCGGACGCTGCCATCCGCAGCCCTCCGAAGATCCGATCTCCTCTCCGAGATGCGTCAATCGATCAGACACTACGAGTACGCCACAACCCCGGTCGGCCCTTCCAGTCCGCTAGCCGCCGAAGTCGGATACGTCGACACGCTGTACGACCAAGGCGCGCTGGTCCCGGTACCGATGACACACGACGAGCGACTCCTGGCCGCCAAACTCCAGAGTTCCGAGATCGCCGAGTACGACCTCCGGGTTCCCTTGGGCGCCGGCGAAGCCGCCTGCATCGCGATCTCCTACCACCGAGGATGGACCATCGCCACAGACGACAACGACGCCCTCAAGGTACTGGGAAGAATCCACCACAGTCAGAACTTCAGCTACGAACGCATCCGGAAACTATTAATCCGAGCAGCACGGGAGGGTCACATCACGCCTCGGGATGCGAACCGCATACACGCCGACATGCGTAACCACGGCTTCTGGGACACCGGACGGCCCTTTCCGTAGGTCTGGCAATGCTCTCACGACAGGGGAAACCGGCTATACGCGGCTAACGGGGGTTTGCCGGCTGGTTGGCAACGCTCTGGCCGGGGAGTGACATCACCAGCAGCCCGGATGCTTGTTTCCCATCCTCCCTGGACGGACGCCTGCCCGGCCGCTCTCCGTCCGGAGAGGAGCCGGACCTACTTCCATGGTCTACTGCCCTCGGCAATTGCATTTTCACCCGCCGGAGTCGTGATTTCAACCGGATCACAGACTGCCATCGTCAGGGCGACCACTTTCGTGACGGTGCTTCCACCGGGGTCGGTGTGGACTCTTCGGTAGCCGAGCATGATCTGCCTAGCTGACGCCAGACCGCTGTCCACCGTTGGGACGGGCGGTCCTGATGAAGTTGACCGGGTTTGGTGGACTGAACGTCGCGACTGGGGCTGTGCAAGACTACTGGATGTCGTCTGGAGACGACCGAGTTGGTGTCCGGTGGGACGAAGGTGAGCATGGTCCGCTATAAGAACTCGGCGTTCAAGCATGGTTACACACGCCGGGACATCGAAAAGGTACTGGACAACCCCTTCGCCGTTTGGGAACTTAGTTAATCGTGTTCCACGCTGATACAAGCAGACGGCGCTAGACCGCTACCCGTCCCGGGGCGGGGGGAACCCCCTCGCGTAACCCCAACCGGATGGATATGCTGTACCACAGGACGACGATCTCACATGTGGCCGATTCTCTGCGCGAAGAGGAGCAGAGGGTCCGGGAGCTGGCCCGAGCCGCCGAAGCGGGCGAGTTCGCCCATGCCGGGTGGGACGCCATTGAGTATCTAGCCGGCCAACTACCCGACGGGTACGTACTCGACGAACACAACCATGTGATACGCACCGACCCGGACCTGCCCGACCATTTTTATATACCCTCCCTTGTGAACGGTGTCCCCTCCGGAATGTGCCGGGTTCCCGTCCGCCGGTAGCAGCCCCGCACCGCGGCGGTCCTGGTCCCTTTGATGAAATGTCTTGACCCAAGAAACCACAGCGAATCTCGTGGGGTGACAGATCTATCGACAACCAGTGATCAGAAGTCTAAACCTGCCATTGGTCCCAACCATGCTCGCTAGCAAGGCTCGCTGCCTGTTCGCGTCTACAAAGCCTTAACCCCCAGCGATGGTGGCACTGGCGGCAAGGGTCCACAGGTTCACGACCCGAGTCGCAACGTTTCCTCACCGGGCAGTCCGCTAGAGGGGATGACAGATTCCGGCTGAGAAGGTGACAGACTCCCGGGGACCACTACATCGCCCCCTGGTCAGGGGTGGTCGCGAAGACCCCACACACAATGTTGCTTGAAGTTTCCCGGCGTTCCAGCACTACACCCCAGGTCAGAGTATGTTTTTGGCCAACCTAAAAACCGAGTACTCTACGAACGCCGGTTTGTCCAAAGTTCCTGAACCATTTCCGGGTTGTGGATGCACAAAGTGGATCTTGATAGTCTGGCGACAACAGTTGCAGTAAAGGGGTAGCAACAGATGGCAGAGCCTGACAGGCCCGAGGAATCCACGGCGTGGCTGATCAGAGCCGGAAAATCCGGCGAGCGAGAAGACTACAACCTAGAACACGGCCAGGCCAGCCTCGGTTGGCAACAAATCGCGGACCTCACGGGTGTCTCGAGTCGTGGTGAACTCCAAGCCATGGTTGAGCGAGCACTGCCATCCGCTAGCGACAGGACAGTTGCTACCCACACCGGTCAGCTTTGGGCGCTGCGAGAACGTGTGCGTGTGGGCGATCTTGTCGTGCTGCCCCTCAAGACAACATCTCAGATCGCCTTGGGTACCGTGGTACGGCCCTACTGGTACAACAAGGACGCGGGTCCCAGTTGGCGGCATGTAGTGTCGGTGGACTGGAAACGCACCGACGTACCCCGCACAGCTGTAAAACAGGACCTACTGTACTCGCTCGGTTCAGCTCTCAGCATCTGCATGATCACGCGTAACGACGGAGCGTGGCGGCTGCATCAACTCCTACAGACAGGACACGATCCTGGCGCTCGTCTACAGCGTGCTCCAAACACCGACGGGCCCGACAGTGCTGAGCGCGCCGATGCAACCGACACTGATGTGGAACGGGTCGGTAAGGATCTAATCCTAAGCCGCATTACCGAGTTCTCCGGACACGAACTCAGCCGCTTGGTGGCCGAGGTTCTCAGAGCCGAGGGGTTCACTACCGACATGTCGCCGCCGGGCCCGGACGGCGGAATCGACGTATTCGCGGGACGCGGTCCGCTCGGACTGGACAGCCCACGCCTGATCGTGCAAGTCAAGTCCAGCCCTTCTCCCGTCGACGTGAAAGTTGTGCGCGAACTCAATGGCGTGCTGAGCACCCAAGGCGCCGACCAAGGCCTACTCGTCGCATGGGGAGGTGTCAACAAGACCGCACACCGCGAAATGCGAGGTCAGTTCTTCCGCGTTCGGGTGTGGGACGCTGACGATCTGATCGAAGCTGTGCTCCGCAATTACCACAAGCTCGACAAGGAACTTCAAGCCGAACTACCACTAAAACGAGTCTGGACACTGGTCCGAGACTGACCTGCGAAGGGGCAATGTGACTGCTCGGTTCTCCAGTCACGGGCCTGCCGAAGGATTCTGTTCGCAGTGCCCCTCGGTCTGGACCTAGTTCTCGAGGTGGGAGGCCGATCAGATTCGCCTCCATTTCAGCCCGATTTGAGCCCTTCTCCTTCACTCGAGAGATCATGGCGGATGCAACTCTGACGGCCGGGTGAGCAGCCGAATAGGCAGGCGGCGTCAGAGGTAGGTGAACGGATGGAGATCAGCGTCCCGATAGCGTGAGTGGTGGATCGGATGGGTCTCTTCGGCGGTGCGTCGTTGTGCCCTCCGATAATTATTGCCCTAGACACAAATCCCCGTAGTCCTCAGAGCGCCGGCAACGGTCAGCGGTTGGTCCTGTATCCGCCTGGCTGGTAGCCTGCCTGGGATCGTTTGGCTTGCCGAGAGTTCCTCGGCGCCCTTCCCGAGCAGCGTAAGGAGCGGTTTGATGCGATTTGGTGCATGGATTCCCTGTTTCACCTACCCGGACCTCGATTACGCCCGGGTGAGGAAAGGTGTGGACACCTTCGCACGCCGGGCCAACCGGTACGGGATCGATCTGTGGACTAATGATCATCTTCTCCGCGCCCGCGGCTTGTATGACATATCATGGCTTGAGCCCTTGCATGTCTGCACTTGGGCCGCTGCCGTAGCCCCCGACGTGTGGGTAGGCTCCGGGATACTGGTGCTACCCGTCCGCCATCCGGTGGTGGTCGCCAAGGAGGTGGCTACCCTCGATTTCCTCTATGGGGGTCGGTTCCAGTTCGGTATAGGCCCGGGGTGGTATCCGGGGGAGTTCGAGGCCGTCGGGACCAGCATCACCGAACGGGGGCGGCGTACCGACGAGATGATGAGCCTGATCCGTCGGCTTCTGACCGAGGACGACGTGACTTTCGAGGGCCGGTTCTACTCGGTGAAGGACCTGACGATCGAGCCTCGACCACCGAGGATTCCACCTGTTTGGGTCGGAGGTGGTTCGCGAATCCCGGACGGCGCCTTTGACCGCGATGTTCCCAAGTTGGCGAACACCGTACGGGATCGGATACTCGGGGCGGAATGGTGGTTGTCGCGCGGCTCCGGCCGGCAGGAGTGGGTGAAGCGGGACTGGGAGTTGATCAAACATTACGCTGCGGAACGGGGTCAGGCGCCGCCGGGCTTCGCTCACTGCAACTTCACCCTGCTTGTTGACACGAACGACTCCGAGAAGGCGAAGAAGATACAGCATAAGTATTTCCGTGAGATCATGGGCACGCACCGCGACCCCGACCATTTGGAGGGGTCCTACATGTTCGGCTCGATCGATGACATCGTGGAGCGGATCATCGACCTGAAGAACGCCGGTTGCGAGTATCTGGTTCTCGGTCCGACGTCGGACGAGCCCGAGCAATTGGACATACTGAACGAGCGGGTGATCCCTAGAGTCAACACGGCGTAGGACACGGTTAACCCTAATTCTTCATGCCCAAGACACACCGAACCCGAAAAAGCCACGTCAAGCCCGCTTTCATGGGCGTCCCGGCGTTCACCTTTCGGGTGAAGGGTCACACCCCGGCCAGGGGAGGCCGTCAAGCAGCTATTTTCGAGAGTTCATTGCATCTCTCCCGGCTACCCCCATCCAAAACCCTGCACGAAAATCGGGGTTAAACTCCCCCTCGTATTCCTAGGTGTCGCCAAGGAGGTCATGCTTCTTGACCTGTCCAGTGGGAACAGCCTTCATCGGGACAAGGCGCCTGCCAACATGAACAGGCTACTCCGATCTGGACTGCGGTCACTCCGACTGAGCGGACAAGAGGGCCGCGAGCGCTCAGGTCGCGATCGGCTCGGCCACCCAGAGCATTTCGACTTCGACCCCCGCATCCTTCATCAGGTTGTAGACCGGACAGCGAGCCTCCGTCTCCTCGACGACTGCCGATAGCCGTTCGGCGGTCTCATCTGTCATGACCGTCGCCTGTACCCGGACGGTCCGGAAGTGAGGCCGCACCTCACGCATCCCCTTGCGCCCCCGGATGTCGATGGTGAACTCGGCGTCGAAGTCGATGCCGCCGTAGCCGAAACCCATCTCGGATGCGGTCCGATTGAAAGTCACGGATTTGCATCCGCATAAGGCGCCGAGAACCGCCTGCAACGGCGAAGGACCCTTACCGGTCCCTCCGTGAGCTATGGGTTCGTCGGTGACCCCTTTTCCGTACTCGCCGTAATCGTGGACCGCCATCATCGATGCGTCATTGCTAACCGAGACCGTCTTGCGGCGAATGATCGGCTTTCCCATCTCGTCCGATGTGGTTACGTTGGTTGTCAATTGCGCTCCTTTGTAATCGGGGCACTGCTGCTCCGTGCCGTGTCCATTCCGAGTTTCTATCCGATCAACAGGCGAACCGCCGCCAACCCGAGCGCCGCCAGGACCGCGTATTGGAACGTTTGTGACGAGAGTCTGCGACCGACCCGGATTCCCAACGGGGTCACAACCATTACCGCTACACAGGCGATCAGTCCTGCGATGATACGTTCCTGGTCGTAGCCGCCCAATACAAACAGCGTGGCGATCTGTACGACGCCCTGCACCAGGAACGGCGCCGCGACCGCGGAGACGAATCCGCCGCGGGGCAGCCGCAGACTGTGTGCGTAGGTAGCGATTACGGGCGCCGCTATCCCGGTCGTGCCATGCAATACGCCCCCGCCGAGACCTACCGGCCAGGCCAGCCGCCGGGCTGATCGATCTCCGAGTTTGGTTGTAGGGTTGAACAGATACCAGACTATGTACACCAACATCATCACACCCAGCGCGACCGATATGATGCGGTCGTCGACGCTCACCAGGATGTTCACGCCGATGATCGTTCCGAGCACGCCTGCGGCCAGGACCGGTACCATGAACTTACGAATACCCGCCAACGAACCCCGGTTCTCTATCAACAGCCATCCATTGGCCAGAGCCGCCGGGATTGCCACCACGGCCACCGCCCACTCGACGCCCATGAAGGTGGCCAGCACCGGAATCACCAGCGGCGGACCGCCGAGTCCGGTGGCGCCCTTCACCAGGAAGGCAAGCGCAACAACGACCAAGGCGATGACTACGTCGCCTACGTCCATCTATCTTTCCCGCGTTTGGGCAGGGCCATATGTTCCGGGAAGGTACTGAAGAACGAATCCTCCGGGGTTTGCCGCTTGGCAAAGAACCTGGTCAAGCGTCGGTACGTAAACGGGCGAAACCCTTTCCACGGCTCGTCGAGTACCCTATAACGTCAGTCCCAGTCGAGCCACGCGGGGAGTTTGTTCCTGCTTCGGAGCGTCCCTACGAGTCCCAGCGGAAAGAAGAGCAGCGCGAGAACCATGATAAGCCCGGTGAAGGCCAGGTTGATCTCAGAGTCTCCCAGGTAGGTCACGGACAACTCGTTGAGCAGTATCATAAAGGTAGCCCCGATCACAGGCCCGGCCACCGTGCCTCTTCCGCCGATAAGCGACATCAGCACGAATTGGGCCGCGACCGAGATCGCGAAGAACGCCGTCGGTCGTAGGTAGGTCAGTGAATAGCCCCAGATGGCGCCCACCACGCCGGGGAAGAAGGCGCTCAGGGCGTAGGCCATCAGCTTGAACCGGCGGGTGTCGAGGCCCGCCACTTCGGCCTTCACCTCGTCTGCTGCGATCGCTCGCAGGGCAAGACCGAACTTGGAGTGGGCGACACGGTACCCGAGCATCACGGACAGGATGGCGGCGACCATCATGGCGTAGTAGAAGGGAACCTTCACCCAGGTCACGTCGATGGGCGGCAGAGGCAGGCTGAGGCCGTTGGATCCACCGACATACTCCCAGTTGTCCATGAGCAGGAAGATGACAAGGAGGAGCGCGATCGTCGAGATGATGAACGCCGGTCCCTTGGCCCGGAAGGTGATGAGTCCGACGATCGCTCCCAGGATCAACGCTACGAGGCCGGCGAGTGGCGCGGTGATGAACGGCGAGATGTCGTACTCGACCAGCATGATCCCACCCACATAGGCGCCTACGCCGAAGAAGACGTTGTGACCCAGAGAGGTGTAGCCCGTGTACCCGCCGAGGATGTTCCATCCGGAGGTCATGGCGATCCACATCAGGATGATGATCCCGACCTGGAGGACGTAGTTGTAGCTGTCGAGGAATCGAGCCAACGGAAGGAGCGCTACGAAGGCCAGCACGCAGGCCAGTACGATCCATTTGCTCCGGTTGACCTCACGGGTCTTGATTTCGGTCCTCGAGGTCGGGTTGGGGGCGGCGGCGGCCATCAGATCCTTACCTTCTTGCCGAACAGGCCGTGGGGCCGGATCATCAACATCAGGAATAGGACACCGTAGAACGACAGCGGCGCCCATTCGGGGCTGATCTGGTCGGTCACCAGCGAACTCAGCACTGCGAGGGTAAGGGCGGAGACCACGGCGCCTTTGATGCTCCCCATGCCCCCGACCACGATCAATGCGAGCAGGATCGCCAGCCATTGCCAGTGTCGGGAAGGGAAGAAGGAAAACATGAAGCTGACCAGCGTGCCTGCGGCGCCCGCCAACGCCATGCCGATCCCGAACGCGATCGTGGACACACCCCGGACGTTGACCCCGACAAGTTGGGCCGCGTCCCGGTTCTGCATCGTCGCTCGGACGCCGTAACCGAGGCGGGTGAACTTCAGGAAAACCCACAAACCGATGAGCAGGATCGCGCTGGCGATCACGGACAACAGTTGTCCGGTGGGGATGAAGATGTCTCCGAGGAATACGGCGTCCGTCGAGTAGCCGGTGTTCGCCGTGCGGAAGATGCCGGTGAAGAAGAACGACATCAGACCTTCGACAAGGAAAGCAAGGCCGAAGGTGAGCAGGACCGTCATCTCACCGAGGCGGTCCGAGCCCTCGATCCGCGGGAACAACACCTGATAGAGGACCACACCCAGCACGAAGAACAAAGGGAGCGCCAAGACCATCGAGATGAGGGGGTCGATGCCGAGACCCTCGTACAGGTAGTAGGCGAAGTAGGCGCCGAGGACGATCAAGGCGCCGTGAGCGAGGTTTACCACCCGCATGACACCGAACATGAGCGTCAACCCCGAGGCCATCAGGGCGTACACACCGCCTAGGAGCAAACCGAGGATCACAACCTGAGGATCGATCATGTCATCTCTCCCCACCTTCCTCGACATCGGTGGCCATCGCTCCGAGGTAGAGGTCCCGGATCCTCGGGTCCTCCGAGATTTCCTTAGAAGGTCCCTCGAATCGTTTGGCGCCCAAGTCGAGCACGAATGCATAGTCGGCGAGGGCGAGTCCCATTCGAACGTTCTGCTCGACCATCACAACGGTGACACCGAACTCCTCCGGGAGGCGCCGGATCGTGTCGAATATCCGGCGGGCGGCCTGAGGCGCCAAGCCGAGGCTCGGCTCATCGACCATCAGCACCCTGGGTTCGATCATCATGGCCCGGGCAAGGGCCAATAACTGTTGCTCTCCTCCCGACATCGTCTGGGCGAGCTGCCGCGCCCGCTCCTCCATCAGGGGGAACATTCCCATAACCCACTCGAGCCGCGCCGCCACCTTCGCCTGGTCGCGAAGCAGGAAACCACCCATCACCAGATTCTCCCGTACGGTCATCTCCGGGAACACCGTGCGGTCCTGAGGTACGAAGCAGATCCCCGCCTCGAGAATCTGGTCGGGTCTCCGACCTCCGATGTCTTTATCGTCGAACCTAACCGTGCCTTCGCGAGGAGTGAGCAGTCCCGATATCACCTTGAGCAGCGTCGACTTGCCCGCCCCGTTGGGTCCGATCACGACGTAGGTGCCTCCTGCCTCTACGTCCATGGACACGTCGGTCAGGATGTCCGGCCCGACTCCGTAACCGGCCCGCACCGATCGCAACTCGAGCAGCGCCATCAGGCCACTCCCAGGTAGGCGTCGAGCACTCGTTCATCGTTGCGCACTACCTCCGGCCTGTCCTGGATGAGCACATGGCCGTGGGCCATAACCACGATCGAATGGGATAACCGCATCACGAGGTCCATGTTGTGTTCGACAATCAGAAATGTGATTCCCGTGTCGTTGATGGCCTGGATGCGGTCGAGGATCCGGTCCAGCAGGGCCGGGTTGACACCGCCCGCCGGTTCATCGAGGAGGATCATGTCCGGTTCGATCATCAGTACCGACGCGAGCTCGAGAAGCTTGCGTTGACCGTAGGACAACCGTTTCGAGAGTTCGTGGGCGAGCTTCTCGATGCCGAGGAAGGAAAGGACCTCCATGGCCTGGTCGCGCTCGTCCTGGTGGATACGGGCGCCTATCAACGCCCCGAAGCTGTTGGGGACACCGGCCACCGCCAGGTTCTCCAACACGGTCATGTCACCGAGTTCCCTGGTGACTTGGAAGGTGCGTCCGATCCCCAACTTGGTCACCGCCCACGGCCTCAGGTTGGTGATGTCCTTACCGGCGTAGCGGATCGTTCCTTCGTCGACTTCGATCACACCGCTGATCGTGTCGAACGCCGTGGTCTTCCCCGCTCCGTTCGGCCCGATCAGTGAGGTGATAGAGCCTTTCTCGACGGAGAAGGTTGCCTCGTTTACGGCGACGATGCCGCCGTATCTCTTGGTGACTCCATCGAGTTCAAGCAGGGCCATACGTCCACCATGTGTTCGGGTGCGTATTCCGGGAACTGTAGACCGGGGACCTCGTTGCTACGAGACCCCCGGTCGCAGTTTTCTTGTTGTTATCGATCGGTCGGTTCTACGGCTTCGGATAGGCCAGGTCGACGACGCCGTCGAACTCACCGTGCGGGAAGACCAGCTTGAGGGCGCCGTCCTGCCACTGGTTGACCAGGAACGCCCTTTGCTCGGGCAAGCCGTTCTCGCCCCACACGAAGTCGCCCATGATCGTCTTGACCGGATCACCCTGTCGGGAATGCAGCCACTCGCTGATGGCGACGTTGTCGGTACCGCCTGTGCCGATGATCGCCTGCTCCATGCCCTGGCAGAGGGCGAAGGGAATCGCCTCGTCCTCATCCGGTCCGTGACCGTAAGCCGCCGTGAAGCGCTCGATGAAGTCCGCATTCGTGTAGGGCTCGCCGGCCAGGAGGCCTTCCCAGTTGGCTTCTTCCGCCCACACCGCGTGGATCAGCACACCGTTCTCGGTGCCGCCCAGTTCCTCCGCGAATTCGGACTGGGCGCCCTGGGAGCTATAGACCAGCGGGGCGTTGTACCCGACAGTCTCAAGGGCTCGCAGGAGCGAGATCGACTCATCGACCGAAGCGGTGGTCATGGCGATGAAGTCTGGTTCCGCATCCGCTATGGAGTTGGCCAGCGTAATCCAGTCGGTGAAACCGATCGGCCACACATCCTCGTATACGACCTCCATCCCCATCTCCGCGGCGTAGCCGGGGGCGAGGCTGTAGGTCTCGTCGGAATCCGGGAACGACACCTCTCCACCGACGAACCCGTTCGCAATGGCGCCGGCGAAGAAGTCGTCGGCGGCCACCACCGCCATCGTCTCCAACGGCTCACTTATGAGACCGGTCTCGGTGTAGTACTCGACCATGTCCACGATCGACGAGCCGGTGAGCTCGGCGGGCAACTGCTGGAAGTAGAAGATGTTCTTGTATCCACGAGCCCAGACCCGCATGGCGCCCGATGAAGGCAACCCCATCACCATGTTGTTCTGCTCCGCGATGCTGGATGCGGGATAGCCGAGAAGGCTCGAGAACGTCCCGAACAGGATGTCCGCATTGTCGACGTTGATGAACCGTTCATACTGGCTCACCGTGACCTCGGTTTCGGACCGGTTGTCCTCGACAATCAGTTCCACCTCACGCCCGAGGAGGCCGCCCATGGCGTTGATCTCGTCAACGCAGAACTGGTAGCCGTCACGGTGCTTGGCGCCGACACCGGAGAACTCCCCGGTGAGGGGGAGTGAGGTCGCAAACACGATCGGCTCGGCGGCAGGCGCCTCGGTGGTGGTCGCCGCCTCGGTGGTGGTTGTCGCTTCGGCTCCGGCCGTTGTTTCGGGCGCCGCTTCCTCCTCGTCACCGGCGCAAGCCGTGAGGACTAAAGCAAACGCCGCCAACAAAGCCAGGGTCTTCAAGAATCGTGCCATCCCTTAACTCCCGTGATTGCTATAGCTTGATCGATCCTATCCTAGTCTGTCCGGCAGCCGCAAACCTTTGCAGATTTTGTCGGTCCGGTCGCCGAAGGAACCTGCCCAGACCTGGAGCGCCGAACCCGTGACGCTATCCTTACCCCGCTATCGGCGGCATCCTTCAGTATGCGGATGAGCACCCGTTTCGGGTGTCGCCAAAAGACCGAGAATCAAGACCAGTAACCAATAACATCCGGTCCCGCTCCAACGCGTGCCGGTTTCGGATGCGGAGGCACAATGATCGAGGTAGATACAACCATCCAGCCGGACTCCCTTACCCCTCGGATCGACCGTCTCTGGAGTGTTTCCGGTCCCAAGATCAAGCGCTTGTGTCTCAGGGATTCACCCGACCTCAGCACGCCGGTCCATACAGTAGGCGGACGCTACACGGCGCGTAGCTGGACCGACTGGACGCAGGGTTTCCTGTACGGTGAGGCCATCCTTCAGTTCGACGCGACGGACGATCACGAGATGCTGGATCTGGGTCGTCGGTTGGTCAGGGATCGCATGACGCCGCACCTCACCCATCAGGGTGTCCACGACCACGGTTTCAACAATGTCAGTACCTACGGAAATCTGAGAAGGCTGATGCTCGAGGGCCGCCTCCCGCACGACCCCTGGGAACTGGCCTTCTACGAGGATGCCCTCAGGGTGAGTGGAGCCGTCCAGGCGATGCGATGGACGGTAACCGCCGACGGGGGTGGTTTCATCCACTCGTTCAACGGTCCGCATTCGCTCTTCTGCGACACGATGCGATCGGTGCGCTCGCTGATGCTGTCACATCTCCTGGGTCATCGTCTACTGGGCGAGAACGACACGGCCATCTCGCTCCTCGATAGAGGCATTGCCCACGCGTTGACGACGGCGGCCCGCAGTGTCTATTACGGTGAGGGACGGGACATCTATGACATTCGCGGTCGAGTAGCCCACGAGGCGCTGTTCAACACCAACGACGGCGCCTACCGCGCCCCCGGCACGCAACAAGGGTACTCGCCTTTCACTACCTGGACTCGGGGATTGGCATGGGTGATGTCCGGCTTCGCCGAGCAACTCGAACTGCTCGACGCGGTCGGTGATGAGGAATTGAGTCCGCTGGGAGGGAGGGAACAAATCCGTTCCGCATTTCTAAGGGCCGCCGCGGCGTCATGCGATTTCTTCATCGAGAACACACCGGTCGACGGAGTGCCCTATTGGGACACCGGAGCGCCCGGCCTCGCCATGATGGGCAACTATCTAGATCGCCCCGCCGAGCCCGACAACCCCTTCGAGCCGGTGGATAGTTCGGCGGCCGCCATCGCGTGTCAAGGCCTCCTTCGGCTCGGCCACTACTTGCGGGACGCAGGCGACCCGTCGGGCGACCACTATTGGCGGGCGGGGTTGACGGTGCTGCGCACGCTGCTCGGCGACGAATACCTGAGTCTCGATCCGGAACACGAGGGACTGCTGCTTCACGGGGTCTATCACCGGCCCAATGGATGGGATCACGACCCGGAGGGCGGCGGCGTCCCGTCTGGTGAGTCGGTCATGTGGGGCGACTACCACCTGATGGAGGCGGCGCTCCTCACTCAACGACTCGCCTCCGGGGCGACCTATCCGACCTTTTTCGGACCGATCGAGATGGTCCCATGACATCCCGGACCGTATTGGTAACCGGCGGCACGCGCGGGATCGGACTCGCCATCGCCAGACGACTCCTAAACAACGGATATCGGGTGGTTGTCAACGGCGTTCGTCCGCCGGATGCCGTTAGCACCGTAGTCAAAGAATTGTCCGAAGCGGGACCGGTCACCTACGTTGCGGCCGACATCGGGAAGGGTGGAGATCGGGAGCGCCTTGTCGGCGAGACGCTTGCGACCGTAGGTCGGCTCGACGTGTTGGTCAATAACGCCGGCATAACCTCACCGGGTCGTAAGGACATGCTCGATGTGACGGAGGATGATCTTGACAAGGTCCTAGCGGTCAACCTGAAGGGTCCTTTCCTCCTGACCCAAGCCCTGGCCAGGCACATGATCGACGAGCGAGACACCGATCCGGGCTTCCGGGGACGGATCGTGAACATCACGTCGATCAGCGCGACCGTCGCTTCGACCAATCGCGCCGAATACTGCATCAGCAAGGCCGGACTCTCGATGACCACGATGTTGTGGGCGGCCCGGCTGACGGATCACGGGATCGACGTCTTCGAAGTGCGCCCCGGGTTGATCAGGACCGACATGACGGCGCCGGTCGCAGACAAGTACGAGTCAATGATCAAGGCCGGTCTCACCCTGGAACGGCGAATGGGCACACCCGACGACGTCGCGGCCGCGGTTGCCCTGCTAGCCGAGGGCGCCCTTACCTACTCCACCGGACAGATTCTGGCAGTGGATGGTGGGTTGACCGTCTCCCGCTTCTGACGAGATAGCGATCAGGGCGCCAACCCGGCGTCGCTGTCGGCGAGTATCTCACGATGGCCGATATCGAGGGTCTTCAGCCACCGTTGCTGGCCTGACGTAAGCGCAATGAAGAAGCCGAGTTCCACCAACTCGGCCGGAGAGAACAGGCTGTGCAGGTCGTTCCACAATTCGTCGTCTGCAAAGTCGGCATTCCACACTATCGCGTCCGTATAGCCGAGTGCGGCCTTCTCCCGTGCCGTGTACCGGTCAGATTTCTGGTATTCCAATAGATCGGCGTAGTGATCCTCATCGGTGGCTGCGTCTATCGAGCGTTGTGCGGCGCAGTAGCCGCAAGCCACCGTCTTCGTCACATAGACCCGGCAGAGCTCCTTGAGTTCGTGTTCGACCACTCCATCCACAAAGGTCTCCTCCCATGCGGCCGAGAACGTTTTCACAACGGCGGGCACATGGGCGCGAATCGCCTGGGATTCGGGTCGCGGAGTCCCATTGGTGCGCGCCCGATCAAGGATCGACAGAATCTCCGGGTCCGCAATATCGCGTAGATCCGGGTATGGGATTCGGGGCATCGGCGGCCGCCTTTCCAAGCTGGGTTTGCGACGAGGGTGGTACCGGGGAATGGTAGTAAACCGGGAGTTGCGGATACCCGAAGAAACCGACGTCCCGGTAAATGCATCCAGGAACACCAATCGAAGGCCTAGGCTACGGGCCTCTCCCTCTGATGGACGAGGAGATAGCGCCCGCGTGGATCGACTTGACAGGCTACGGACCACATCCAAGAATCCAATCGATTGCAGCGAACACAAGCGGAGCAAGAGAACGCATATGAGCGAGGCAGGCGCGCCGTTCGGTGCGGGCCGTGCACATTATCTCGATTTTTCATGCAGGGGGTTTGAATGGGTAACCGAGAGAAATGCGATGAACTCTCTGACCTGGGAAAATAGCTGCTTGGTGACCTCGCGTGGCCGGAGCGTGCCTTCACCTACAGGGTGATCGCCTGACGCGCCGTGAGGGTGCGCTTGACGTGGTCCTTTCGGAGTCAGCGGCTAGATCGCAGTGTTTCCGTCCCAACAGCGTCGATGACCCACCGTCGATCCGGCAACCGCTCGATCACCACACCGTAGTCTCTCTTCGCCGCTTCCTGAGACACCCAGCCCGCCTCGACGTCGCGCCGGACCAGATCCGGCGACCTGTCATAGGGATCTCCGTATCCACCACCGCCTGAGCCTATTCCGAGCACACGCTCCCCATCGGAGACCACCTGTGACGAGACGACGGCGGGAAGAGGCAGCCACTCACCCCCCTCTGAAACGACGAAGGCGCGGCACGACGTGCCATCGGGGGCCCCGCGTACTCCCTTAGGGGGCGTCTGATGACCGTCCGATGGGAAGGAGAGGCTCAGCGTTCCTCCGTTGGGGCCGATCGAGATACGAGTTGCCGGGCCGCCCCGATATTTCCCCGGGCCGGCGGAGTCCGGCTCGACCAGATTCTCCCAGTAGATAACCGGGTACTTCTGCTCATCTATCTCGATGGAATCACGATAGATCAGACCTGCCGCGACAGGCACACCATAGGTAAGCCAACCATCATTCCGACTCGTAGCCGGTCCGCCGTTGCCCAGGAACAGAATCTGATTCTGGTACACATCACCGTCACGACCCGGCCTCCGGTCGATTCCTGCAATGACACAGTGGTGGACACCCAGGCCGAGCCCTCCCTCCGCCAGACCGATCCCATCTCTCAGCTCAGCAAATGCACTCTGAACCATATTGACAATCCGGTCGGCGATATTGGTGGTCGAAAGAGAAGCGGAGTACGGATGCTTGACGAGTCCGGCCACACAGTTCTCCCGGAGTTTTAGGGAAATCCGATCAAGACTACCCGAGTTGACAGGTATGTCGCCACCCAAAACGTTCATAAGACCGATCAGAACGCTGGCCATACACGTTGCCTCCGTCTGGTTGAGCCCAGCCGGGATACAATCCGGATTGTCACGCAGATCGACCTCGATTCTTCCCTCATCACCATCGACCATAATCTCGGCTTTGAGATCGACTCCTTCCGGAACACTCGGAATGGGATCGTGAGCGCCACGCACGGTGATTCGGCCACTAGGCAGAGTGCGAATCGCGGAGATCATACGGCGCTTTGAGTATCCGAACCACGCGTCGACAAATTCCAAGATTGCTTCACCACCGTATTCCTCGACTAGCTCGATCAGGCGCCTCTCACCGATGCGGCAAGCGCCGACCTGAGCCATGAAATCGCCGTACCATTGATCAGGTATACGTATACGCCGCTTGCACATCCTGATTATTTCATCAACATTTCTGTAGTGCCTTTGAACGCGCACACACGGAAAATTCAACGCACCTTCACGGTAGATGTCCTGAGCCTCCGCATCATAAGTGGTCGGGTGATAGTTACCACAATCGGCTTGATGAGCCTTGGCACACACGGTGAAGAGGTGCTTTCCTTCTACGAATACAGGCACCATTACCGTGTAGTCAGCATGATGTGTACCGCCGTCATAGGGGTCATTGTGGAGAAATGCATCCCCTGGAGCGACGTCATCATAGTAGAGGTGCAATCCCCTCGTTTCTAACAGACTGCCGATCACATGCGTTGGAAGAGCCTCAGGGGCAGCAATCAAATCTCCACCAGCGGTCATGATCGAACATGTGAAGTCACGTGCAACTGTGATAACAGCTGATCGCCCAGAGCGTAAGAGTGTATCGGGTATCTCACGAGCAACAGAGTCGAATCGAATTCCGAGAACGGCGAGCCTGAACGCAACAATCGACAACGACTACCTCGGTAGTAGACAGACACTTGATCTGCACCTATCGGGCGTCCAACGTAGTTCACACCCTCCGACAGATCAACAATATAGCCCGGATAGACCACGATTGTCGTTGTCGGTTCTTGGATGATTGCTGGACCCACGATTCTACTGTTTCTTTCTAAAGTGCTGCCCTGGAAAACCGGTACAATCTCGTATTCTTCTGACCCGAAATAGGCTGATCTGTGGTCTACCGCTCGTAAGCTACTCCCCTGAGACTTTGATCTACGCTGAGTTACAAGTGGTTGGCCAAGTTTCGCAGTACGTCGAGCCTTCCAGTTGACGAACTCAACATCATCTGTTTGTTCGAAGCCGTAGACCCTCTTGTGGAGTTGTGAGAATTCCTCAACGAGGAATAAAACATCTTGCTCGGAGTCAAAGCGTTCTTTGATCATCGGTATTTGTAACTCCCACACTTGATGTCGGTATCGAGCATCAACGGCAAACTCGTTCTCAATGTCCGAAATCGCGAGTCGCTCTTCCAGCTCGGATGTGAATTCGGACAGTGTTTTGGTTAGACCAGCAAGGGTATCGTTGATGCTGTCCGTGTCGAAGTCTGCAGACGATGTGAAATGACTCGTCGAGAACTCTGCGATCAGGTCAGTGAATTGTCCACCACATGCAGTTAGGGCTCCGGCAGTACGGGGGACCAACACTAACTGACAACCGAGTTCGCGGGCGATTGACAGGATACTGAGACCCGCCGCCCCTCCACCGGCTACAAGCAAGCAGTCCCGCGGATCCACACCTTCCGCCACCGTAATCGATTGAATGGCCCTGATCATGTGTTGGTTGGCGATTGTCAGGACGGCCCAGGCGGCCTTCTCCACCGGTTCATTCAATGCAGAACCGAGATCCGACACGACCGCACGGGCGGCATCCACATCCAAACCCATCCTCCCACCCAGGAAGTATGCGGGGTCGAGGTAGCCCAAGACAAGAGCCGCATCCGTCACGGTCGCCATCGTTCCGCCGTTCCCGTAGCATGCCGGGCCAGGCGAAGCACCCGCGCTTTGGGGTCCGACCCTCAACAGACCGCCATCATCGACCCAAGCTATTGAACCGCCGCCGGCGCCGATACTGTGTGTCTTTACGGATGAGACCCCGAACAAGTGTCCAGTGAACCGGTCGCCGATCCAATTCTCTCTCGTAGTCAGGATCGAGCCATCACGGATAAGACTTACGTCGAAACTCGTTCCTCCTGTGTCACAGACAATAATGTCTGCGTTCGTCCGACTCCCTTCTGCTCGGGAATAAGCATTACCTGCAACCGGCGCCAACGCCGGCCCGGCCCCGAGGGTGTAGACTGGTCGCTCGATGAGGTCATTCATGTGACCAACGCCTCCATAGGATGTCCCCAACAATAACTCCCCACCGAAACCCGACTTCCGTAGGCCACTTTCGACGTTCAATAGATGGGTGACCATCTCTGGTTTGAGCGATGCGTCAATGGCTGTCGTCGAAGCACGAGGATACTCACGAACCACTGGGTTGACCCGGTGAGAAAGACTATAGGGTAGATCGCCCAATTCCTCTTCGATTATCTCACCTAGTATCAGTTCATGACTGGCATTGACTACTGACCATAGGAGGCAAACAGCAATAGCCTCAACATCGAGGTGTCTAATAGTCCTACGGGCGTTTCCTTTGTCCAGGGCCCTTACTACTCGGCCCGACGCATCAATGCGCTCGGGAATCTCATAAGTTAATCGGCGAGGAATATATGGCTCGGGATAATCGAGGTGGAGATTGAATGTACCCAGCTTGCCTCCGCCGCGTAGTGTGAGAATGTCGGGGAACCCTTCTGTCACAAGAAACGCAGTCTTTGCCACCTTCTTCTGGATAACAGCGTTCACAGGATGAGTGGTCGTGTAGTTGATAAGTTCTGAGGCCTGAAGCAGTCTTTCAACTGTGATGCCACGATCCGAGGCTGCACGGTTCAGTGCTTCCCTGATTCCTTGATAGATATCGGCATTGTTTGTCGGAGCCTTAGCAACTGTCAGAGATCCATCCGTATCAGCCACAACGACATCAGTGAAGGTCCCGCCAGTGTCGACAGCAAGCCGAAACCTCATTGAGGCATTATGGGATCGAAGAGTAGATTAGTGGTTTTCACCGATAGGTACAGTCGTATCACTATTCATCATCCTATAATCTAGCTAAGTAGATGGCTCCATGCAATAGCCCGACAGAAATGATCGAAAAGCCCTCCTCACTTCTGGTGGATTACAACCCCCCTGTCGGATCCGGTAGTCCCCCCTCATTTCCGAAGGGCCACATGAGTTCCTGGTAGGGGTCCGCCGCGATTGATGACGCCACGGACGCACCGCTGGGCTACGGCGGTCCGGGTGTCACGAGACCAGCCCGGTCTGTGGCACAGTGGTAGTCGGGCGTGTCCGTCGGAGAAGGGGCTCCGGGCGAAGCCGAAGGCCAAGTGTCGGCGCCCATCGTTGATTGAAGCGGGTTGGGTAATGTCGTCCTCCTCCCGGCCCGGACCCGATCTGCTGTATAGTTGTCAGCGGTCTACTTCAAGGGCGGAGGGACAGCATGGCATCTCCGAGGACGGCCTCCGAAAAGCTCATCGCGCTCGAGAGTGGACTCCTCGCCACATCTTTCAAGAATCCACAGTTTCCGCTTTCCATTGCCCGATCCGAGGGTAGGCGGGTTTGGGATGAAGACGGAAACGAGTATCTCGACTTTACGGGTGCGGCAGCAGTTGCGCTTACCGGCTACCACGATCCACGACTGGATAGATCGCTAGCTGAGGCCATATCGACCCATTGGTTCCACGTGAGCCCGTTGGCAGCGTCGAGGCCGGTGATCGCCCTGGCCCAAGATTTGCGCGGTCTTCTTTCTATGTCGTTTGAGTCACGGGTCTGGTTCGGCGTGTCTGGAAGTGAGGCCATGGACTTTCTCTTCAAAGCTATCCCCTTGGCATCCGGGAGGCAGCGAGCAATAGCGTTTGTCGGCGGATTCGCCGGAACCACAACCGGCTCATCCATGATCTCCGGCTTTCCCACGCACGCCAGAGCGCGGAACAGCTCTTACGTCACGAAAGCGCCGTTTCCCAATGGGTATCGGTGTCCTCTGGGGTCAAGCTCAGACCTTGAGAGCGCAAAACTCTGTCTTGACTTCCTGGAAGATCATCTGCTGACCTACGTGTCCCCTGCGGACGAGACCGGTGCAATCTTCGTGGAGGCAGTCCAGGCAGACAACGGAGCCCTTCGACCTCACGACTACTTCTTGCAGAGACTAAGAGATATCTGCGACCGATACGGTATCTGGCTTGTCCTGGATGAAGTCAAGGTCGGCCTTGGTCGTACTGGGCGTATGTTCGCCTATGAGCATGCAAACATAGAGCCGGATGCGGTTGTCCTCGGGAAAGCCTTAGGGGGAGGTCTTCCACTGTCCGCGGTCGTCGGACGCTCCGAAATACTCGACCTCGATACGATGATCAATTCGACGATGGGAGGGCATCCGGCGGCATGCGCCGTATCATCGACCCTGCTCTCCATCATCGCCGAGGACTCACTCGTAGATCGAGCAGCTACTGCCGGGATCCGCCTGTTGGACGGCCTGAAGGGTCTCGAGATGAGCCATTCTGTCGTTGGCGACTGCCGCGGCCGTGGGCTAGAGATCGGAATCGAATTGGTAACCGACCATAACGATAGGACTCCGGCGCCGGACCTAGCAAGACGGGTTGTTAGAGCAGCCTTCCACAGAGGCTTGATCGTTACGACCTCCGGAGTGTCCGGCAACGTTCTGGAACTCTCGCCACCCCTCAACGTGACCGATGAGGAAATCGATGAGGCCGTCGGTATCCTCGATCAGAGTATCACCGATGTCACTACCACACACTAAGGGCAGGATACGGCTCAGATACTTTGTTTGCTCTTGGACGATAATATGAGCGTGCGCGGATAGCTCCTGGCCTGGCTAGACGCACGACCGCTGAGGATTGAGTTACTGGTTCTGACCAGGGACTTCGAAGTCCGATCCGGTGTCGACACGCTGACAGTGACCACCGAAACCCACCTATCCGCGCATCCTCTAATAGCCGTGTTGGACTACTGGACGGCCGTGGAGGGTGCTGAGAAACCCCCGGCTTGGGAGGGTGCTGAGAAACCGGCTCATCGGATTTTAGTGGGGAGTGACGGTGGCGAGTTGGTTCCAGTTGGGTTTCCCCGCATACAGGAGTGCCCGGATTCGGTAGTTCGTGAAGTTGGGTAACCCGAAGGCTACCCGCTTGATGGGGGGCCGGCGGGCGATGGTTCGGCCCAGTTTGTGGATCTCGGGTGGGAGTGATTGGTCTTGGAGGTCGTCGGCGAGTTGCTGGGTGTATTGGAGGGCGAGTGCTGGGCTGTCGATGTCGTAGATGCCACGCACTGTTTCTTTGGCGTGCCAGGCGTCGCGTA
>CAZEZF010000050.1:0-24340 GCA_964516495.1 uncultured Acidimicrobiia bacterium
TGACATGGCCTTTTTGAGTTCGGTGTGTCTGGGGCATGAAGAATCAGGGCTAGGGGGTACTGAAGAACCCCCTGCCGACCCGACGTCCGATCGTAAACTCCCTGGTCAACGGACGAAGGGCCAATCCAATAACCCGTTTTGAGCACCGTCCTAGATCCCGAACCATTCAACGGTGCGACGGATTCCATCGTCGAAGGAAGTGAAGGGTTTCCAACCAAGTCGATCCTGGGCTCGCCTACAGTCAAGCACCGAACGGGGGAGGTCCCCGGGTCGGGGTGGGCCGTAGACCGGGCTTCCACCGAATCTGGCATGGCGGGCGACGGTATCGAAGACTTCCTGGGTGGTGGTCTCGACTCCGGTGCCGATGTTGTAGATCCCTCCTCCACCTTTTCCCGCCGCGCGCATCAGAGCATCTACCACATCCTCCACATAGACGTAGTCGCGGGTATCAGCACCTGAACCGAAGATGGTCGGCCGTTTGCGACCCAGACAGGCGCTGGTGAACACGGCCACTACCCCCGCTTCTCCTGAGGGGTCCTGTCTGGGTCCGTAGATGTTGGAGGGTCGCACGATGGCGTAGTCGAGCCCGTGGGTACGTTTCCAGAAACCCAGGTAGTCCTCGACAACCATCTTGGAAATACCGTACGGTGACTCGGGTCTACGTATCGTTCCTTCTCGGGTGGGAAGCGGGGCGCGGCGGCCATACAACGCACCCCCGGTGGATACAAAGACCAGGCTGTCCACCCGGGTGATCCGGGCGGCTCGCATTACGTTCAGGGAACCGGTGATGTTGATGTCGGCGTCGAGAAGCGGATCCTTGACCGAAGCCGATACCGATGTTTGCGCCGCGAGATGGAATATCACCGCCGGAGCAAACCGCCTCACCGCATCTACCAGCGCAGGGACGCGGATGTCGATCTTGTGTACGGATACCGAACCACGGCGACGGGCAGACGCAAGTCGCGCTACCCGCCCCGACGAGAGATCATCGACAACCAATACCTCATACCGTTCGTCGACCAGCCGGTCGACCAGATGCGAGCCTAGGAACCCGGCGCCTCCGGTCACCACTACCCTGCCGGAGGAACGCCTGCGGGCTGCCATCGTCACCGTCCGACACCCACCCCTCGGTAGGACAGTCCGCTCGACTCGACCCTTCGACGGTCGAGGAGGTTCCTGGTGTCTACCACCGCCGATCCGCGCATCACCCTTCGCACCGCAATCAGGTCCACATCCCGGAACTCGGCCCACTCGGTGGCCACCAGCAACACGTCGGCTCCCTCGGCGGCTGAAACGGCGTCGGACGCCACCTCCACCCCGGCAGGGGCGGTCCTTACTTGCGGGTCGTAGGCGATCACTGCCGCTCCTCTGTCTCGAAGAATCCCCACCATATCCAACGCGGGGGACTCCCGTGCGTCATCGGTACCGGCTTTGAAGGCCAGCCCCCACACACATACCCGAAGGTCCGTATCGCTACGACCAGAGGCGGAGATCACCTTGTCAACCATGCGTTCTCTTTGCAGATCGTTAACCTCCATCGCAGCCCGTAGCAGGGTGAAATCGTAACCACTCTCTCCCGCCGCCGCTATGAGACCCCGGGTGTCCTTCGGAAGGCACGAACCGCCATATCCGGGACCAGGCTGCAAGTAGTGACCTCCGATCCGGTGGTCCTGTCCCATCGCGGCCAACACCTCGGTCGCGTCGGCCCCTACCTCCTCGCATAGGTTGGCGATGGAGTTGGCAAAGCTGAGCCGGACAGCCAGATAGGAGTTGGCGGCGTACTTGATCAACTCGGCTGATTCAGGATCGGTGAGGATCACTTTCGTATCCAGCCCACCGTAGACATCGGAGGCCAGAACCTGCGCAGCGCGCTCATCGGTCGACCCGATCACGATGCGATCCGGTTCAAAGAAGTCGGCTACGGCGGTTCCCTCCCTCAGAAACTCGGGATTGGAAACTACCCGGATTCCCCTGTCGGTGAAACCGGGTCTTGAAGCAACTCGCTTCGCGGTCCCCACCGGAACGGTAGATTTGATGGTGAGGATTGTTTCCGGACCCAAGGCGCCTGCCATCTCCTGTGCGGCTGCCAGAACCAGTGATGTGTCGACCGATCCGTCGGGGGCGGAGGGAGTCGGGAGGGTTAGGAAAACCACTTCGGATCCGAGAGCCGCCTCCTCATTCGACCTATGGAAGCTGAGTTGTCCGCTCGAGACGCCCTCGGCAAGCAGTTCTTCGAGGTAAGGCTCGTAGAAAGGAACCTCTCCCGACAGCAGCATCCGAAGCCTGCGAGGGTCTCGTTCGCCTACCTTTACCCGGTGCCCTAGGCGCGCCAGACCGCCCGCTTGCACCAAGCCGACATATCCGCCGCCTATTACCGCTATCGGGACGGGAACCATCCTGCTATCCCCGCATCAGACCTGTGTTCATCCGGCGAAGGCGCTCATCCGGATGGGTCACCTCCCGAGGGCGTCGGCGCCGATGGTCACCACCGCGTCAAGCCCTTCATGAACCGGACCCGGCTCGACCCGACCGAAACCCAACGCTTCAACGATCATCTTCCCGGTGTCGTAGTCGTCGGGATGTACGGTTATAACCGTCTCCGGGAAGTTGAACACACCGGCGTCATCGACTTGCGATATCGTGAACCCGGATTGCCGGAGATGCTCGCTCCACTTGGTGGCTTGGCCGTTCCCCCCGTTGCCGTTCAGGACCTTGAGAAGGATGGGACCGCCGCCAACGGGATCGACTACCTGCCGGACGGCGCCGTCCCGGAAGGCTTGATACACTTCCTCGGCGCCCGGAGGGTCCGCCACCAGGTAGTACACACCGTTCTCGGATACCTCACGAACCGGAAGGGTCGCCACATCGATACTCTCTCTGCTGAGGCTGCGAGCGCCCGCCACCAATTCGATCATCTTTATGTCACTCAATCTGGAATCGATGCGGATATGGCGCTCCAGGGCGCCCAGCACTCCCAACATGCGGTTCACATCAAATAGAGACAAGTCTTTGAAGGCGCTGAGCATGGAGAACAGCAGGCTCTGCTGGCGGCTGATCCGGCCGAGGTCGTTCGCCTCGACAGCAATCCACTCACCGTCGCGATACTCTTCATACTGACGTGACCTGGCATAGGCCAATGCGGTTCGACCGTCCAGATGACGGCGCCCGGCCTCGACATCGAGGAAGGACTTGAGGTCTCTGGCCGGATAGGGGAAGGTAATGTCCACCCCTCCCAGCTCGTCGACGATTGCGGCGAACCCTGCGAAGTCCAACTCGACGTAGTAGTCGAGGTTGATCCCGGTTTCCCTCTCGACCGTGTCGTAGAGCAACTGCGGATTGGGGCCACCGATCGCGTATGCCGCATTGAGCTTGTGAGGCGCCCCTTCGATCTCAACCCTAAGATCGCGGGGCAGGCTCAACACCCTCACGAAGCCCTCCTCGATAGCGACGATCATGATCACGTCCGCTCTCTGGCCCGCCACCTGGTCATGTATCCCAAGCTCCTGCGGAAGGTTTTCACGGGAGTCGCTCCCCATCACGAGAAAAGTGAGCCTTTCCAGGGGCGGCGCTTCTGATGGAAGCGAAGAACCAGATCCGTTCTGCTGATCCGCATCCGAGGGTTCGGCGGCAGCGCCTTCCGTTCCATCGGAGTCGGGCAAAGAGGTGGCAGCCGCCGTATGGGTATCGGAATCGACGATCTCGACCCGGTCGAAACGGGGATACCACAACACCAGTATTCCCGCCAATACCAACACGTTGACCACGATCAGGCCGATTATCAGACGCATCCACCGTCGTCGGACGTTCGACGTTTCAGGCGCGGGAGAAGCGGGGCTGGTGGGATCGTTGGTGGTCATAAATGAACAGGATGAATATTACCCGGAATCGCCGGGTTCCTGATTTCCTTTCCGCAACAACCGAAGAAGGCTCTCCAACTCAGCCGCAGCAGGCGTCCATCGAGCGTTTCGCCCAAGGATGGTTGGCGTCGGCGTTCACTCCATCCACCTTCGCCTTACGGCCGGAACATTCCGGACAAACCCATATCTCAGGGACTCTGGCGCCTTCCACCACCAATGATCGATACCGGTACCGGCAGTCCGGACATACGATGTTCAGAACAGGCATGTGACCTCCCCCGACTCCTGGAACATTTTACCGATAGATGATCCAAACCCTACTCCCGGACGTGGGATCAAGCCGCGGAGCTTCCGTAGAAAAGGTTGAGCGTACCTCCCGTCACCAAGAACACGACCGGTCCCTCGGCCCGCGGGGCATTCCTGATCAAGGCCGCGAGGGCCGGCGCCCCGAATTCGGGATCAAGCAGGACACCTTCGGTTCGGGCCATAACCGTCATAGCCGCCTCTACCTGCTTCGTATCCGATTCCCGCTCATCGAGGAGTTCCCAGTCCACTTCGTATCGATCCTCCACCGCCGCTATATCCAGGGCGGCCTCCGAAATAGTTGCGATGCGAGCGAGGCATTCGTCCCGAGGACGGTGAACCGATGCGCCCACCACCCGAACCCGGTCGGGACGGCATCGGTACCCCGCTACCAAACCTGCTTGTGTCCCGCAAGAACCGGTCGGAAGCCATAGGGTGCGGGGGGCGATTCGTATGGATCCGGCCTGTTCATGAAGTTCATCGACCGCGGCAAGGTACCCGATCGCCCCAACCGCATCCGCTCCTCCTCGCCCTACCGCATACGGGCGACGGCCGGAGCTTCTCAAGCGTCCCGCCAGCCGCGCCAGAACCGGGTCCACGGAGCTTCGTGATGAATCCTCGGTGAAAGTAATTCGCAGTCCGGGCAACCGGTCGAGAAACTCGACACTGCCCGTACCGGGCGGGGGGCGGCTACCGAACAACACCAACTCGACTTCCAACCCTGAAGCAACCGCGCCTACCGCGGCGGTAAGAACCCAGCTCGATCGAGGACCGCCGCCGGTGACGAATACATCAGCCCCCGCCTGTTCGGCCGCCCCTAGATGGAACTCAACCGATCGCGCCTTGTTCCCGCCGAGACCCAGCCCCGTCAGATCATCCCTCTTGAGCAGGATCTCGACTCCCACCGCCTCCGACAGGCGCGGGGCCGACGTTAGGGGAGTCGGCAGGTTGGCCAGGGCCGCGCGGGCGGGAAGTCTCAATCGGCGGCCTGCAGGACCCGATCCACGAACAGCGGACCGGCGCCCATCACGTCCTCGAGGTTCGACAACTCGTCGATCACCCCGCTGTCCAGGTCCGCCGGAACCCGGGAGTCGCCCAGAACCGCTTCGGCGAAGGTGAGACCCTCCTCCACCGCTCGCATGGCGGCTTCGTACACGATGTCGTGGGCGGTGTGCTTGCCCAACCGATCAGCCAGGTGTCGCATCACCGGCTCGGCGAAGACGAAACCCTGCCTGGCTTCGATGTTGGCCATCATCCGGGAGGCGTCCACCTCCAAACCTTCGAGCAGAGTCGATGCGTATCTGGTGGCCGACAGGGTCATGGCACAGGCTTCAGGCACCGCGATCCATTCCGCCTTCCAACTCCGCCCGTCCCGCTCGTGAAGGGGCGCCATGGCTTCGGTGACCACCGCGGCGTCGGCGCGTACCAGACGCGCCAGCGTATCGAGGTGTTCCGACAACTCCGGGTTACGCTTCTGGGGCATCGTGATGCTACCCACCGTCCCCTCGATAAACGGTTCCCTCAACTCGCCCAACTCGAGGCGCTGGAGCTCCATTATCTCGTTGCCGACCTTGGCGATCGTGGTCGCCGCCATAGCCAGAAGATGAACGAACTCGGCGGGTCCGTCCCGGCTGGTGATCCAGGGAATGGAAGGAACCTCCAGATCCATCCGGCGGGCGAAGGCATCCAGCAACGGTAACGCCCGCTCACCCCAGAACTCCATCGTCCCGAGGGCACCTCCCAACTGGACCACCTCCCATCGTGACCTTCCCTCCTCGAGCCTCCTGCGATGCCTGCCGAACTCGGCGGCCCAGACCGCGGCCTTGAATCCGAAAGGAATCGGAAGCGCAGGCTGGGCATGGGTACGTCCCATCATCGGCGTGGACCGATGGGTTCCGGCAAGGGCGAGAGCGGCGGCCTCCAGACGAGCCAGGTCTCGATCCAGCAGATCGCCCACCGACCGCATGACGATCGAGGTCCAGGTGTCGGTAAGGTCTTGGACCGTGGCCCCGTAGTAAACCCACTCCCGGGCCTGCTCCGGCAGGGTCGCCCGCAGCACCCGGATCAGTCCAAGAGTGGAATGACCGCAGGCTCGGGTCTCTTCGGCTACCCGTTCGAGGTCGAGTTCGGCTTCGGAACTGTAGGTCCGGATCAGGCGGGCGGCATGGTCCGGTACCAGGCCCACCTCCGCCTGCGCCTCGGCCAGAGTGGCGAGAATATCCAGCCAAGCGCGAAATCGGGCCTCTTCTCCCAAAATGGCCTTCGATTCATCGGTGGCCCAGAGGTGGCCGTACACCACCGAGTCGGATAGATGGATGCTCATCCAGCGAGAACGGTGGACTCGACTCCGGTCAGCAGCCGCAAAGCCCGCCTCACCTCGTCCAGGTTGGCCCCCCATGGCACCACGGCCCGATCACCGCCGAACTCCATCCCCCGCTCCAGCATGCAGCACTTTATCAACCATTTGCCATCCGGGTCGGCCTGCTCCACCCGTTTGCGCGGGCATATGTCCACCTGCGGAGGTTCATCACCGTAGAAGTGACGGTGAAACTGCATGGACCGCTCGCATCCGATCATTACCCAGTCCTGCCGGGTGGCCGGACGGGTATCCAGGTAGGACGCCCGGCCGGAGAGCTCCGTTCCGGCGCCTCGACAAGGCAACAGGTACGACTCTGTCGTGGCTTCGGCGGCAAGATCAGTGAAGGTAACCGCATCCAGCAACAACTCCACCGGGGGTAGGTCCTCATCGAACTCGACCACCTGCTGTGCCTGGCGAAGAAGTTTGGGAGGTTCGGGTGGGGTGACTTCGGTTACCAGGATAGGAATCGGCCGAGGCTCCCAGATAAAGTTTATGTGCTCGAACATCCCCTTCACCACAAAGCCGGATATGCCCGGACGGCCCTGTCGGAGAGCAGCCCTGGCCAGGGCGGTGGCGTTCCCTACGTCCACATCCGGGGCTTCGATCAGCATCGTGCGGTCCGGACCGGCCCAGACATCAACGTCAACCACTCGCTCGAACAACTCACCGGTCTCCTCCCGGGCTACCGAAGCCAATCCGACCCGGCGCCCGTGGATTAGGGCCAGATAATCGGTCCGTCGATAGACTTCACGACCCAACAGATAGTCCCGCATGAACCCGGGTTCAGGCGTCCGGTCCACATGCTGGACAGAAAGCCCGCGATATGGATGAGCGCGGGCGTTCGAAGTTGGCTTTTCGGCTACCGGCATGGCGCTCCGATCCGACTTTCGATGTTATGTGGGGATCATACTCCGAAGAGAGGGCGGGGCCGCCCCGAAAGAGGAGCGACCCCGCAATAGCTTGAAGAAATGTCAGCCGAGCTCGCTACGCACTATCTCCGTTCCGGATACCAGAGCGTGCAGTTTGTCCTGCGCGATATAGCGCTGCAAGAGGATCAGACCGCAATCGGTGGTAACACCCAACTGGTTGGCGGGCACGTACTCGAGAAGGCGGCGGATGCGTCCGGCCACCTGCTCCGCCGTCTCGGTGATGGTCGACTTGACGTCGATTACCCCGGCCCAGAACTGGATGTTCTCGGGCACCGGGTTGTTCTTAACCACGTTGAGACCGGATAGGTCATCGGAGCGGCGACCGCAGTTCTCGAGGTTGAGAACGTCGATATTCGCATCGTAGGAAGCCGGAATGACCGAGGCGGTAGCTGAGGGCTCGTCCCCCTCGCGGATGGTCAGATCGAAGATCTCACCGGCGCCCGCCGTGTCGTCCGGGAAGTACGCCGGGGTACCACCCCAGTTACCCCAACAGATGTGGACGATGATCTTGGCGTTCCGGACTCCGGCAACCGCCCGGTTGAACGCCTCGATGGCCCAGGGCTCGTAGAAGTATGGCCAGGTGAACTCGTCCAACTGGATGAAGTCGATACCCATGGCGTCCACCTCGAGGATGTCCTCGTTGATGGCGTCGGCGATAGCCATCGCCCGGTCCTCGGCGGCTTCGTAGTGAAGATCGTTGGTGGCCTGGGCGAGGACCTGGATTCCGGTGTACTGGACCTTGGTGGCCTTGTTGGTGGCCCGCTTCAGAGCTCGCGCCTGCTCCACCATGACGGCGCCGCGCCGCTTGACTTCCTGGGTCAACGTTCCGGCATGGAGGCGACTGTATATCGGGAATCCCAGGAAGCCTCCCTTGAGGTCGTAACCCAGCCGCCTGTAGTAGTAATAGAGTGCCTGGTCGGCGTAGTTGTCGCCGTGGAGTCGGCCGTCGGTGATGATGTCGAGCCCGGCGTTCTCCTGATCCTTGGCGAGCGCCGCCGCCGCGTCCTCCAAAGCCTCCCTTATGAACGCGTCGGGCGGCTCCTGATCTCCGGTCCATTCCCGCACACAGTTGGCGTCCCACCACCTGGGATTCGGATAGTTCCCTACCATCGAAGTCGGGATCAGTACCTCTTCGCCCCTGATCTGCATATGCTACCTCCATCTCTCGATAACCGATCAAGCCGACCGCGACCTAGGGGTGATGAATCTCCCTCAGGTGGACTTCACCCTTCGGGTATATCGCATCCCGCTGTTCGGCCCTGCTAAACCCTACCAAACCCGATCCACACGCGCGGCCCTCTTGGGGAGCCTCCCGGCTGGAAGGATCGTGTATCTCGGGAGTATCTGACCGTAACGGTGTACCGGGTAGTCCGGGGATCGTATACGACGCCTCCGGGACGGCAATCCGGTAAGGCCGAATCCCCGGTCGGCGCCGTCACCCAGGGACAATTCCCCCTCAGGCGAGACCGTCGTATTGATGGATGAGCGTGGCTAGCCGTGCTCGGTGTCTACGCCGGAACGCTTTTCCTGAAGAGGAGGTGAAGATCCTGACTGACGCTCGACACCCACTCTCGTTCGTGCTGGTAGGAAGCAGTTGCGGAGTAGGGGTTATCACAGAGTTTCATCAGTTCGTCGTAGTAGACGATGCCGGTCAACTCCGCGAGGTCAACAATATCGGGGATGTCCTTGCCACGGCCTGACAGCAGTTTCAGCGCGAGCAGGGTTTCGGGATAGCCGTCCGAACAAGGAGAGCACCGCCTTCGTAAACCGTATTGAACGCGCCTGCGGGGAGATCGGCTTCAATCATCTGCGCAGCCTCATTGTTGATCCAATTGTGGGCCATACCGTGGCGCCGGGCGACGGTATCCGCCGCTTCCAAGACTTGGCGAGGAATAGTCTCTATAGCGAAATCCAAGTCTTGGGTGAGCCTTCCCCCGAGTAGGCTTCCGATTGCCACCCCACCGATCACATACAGAACGTACATGATCCCGGGCGGCGTTCTTGGTTGCAGCACCTCATCTACTTCGGCGAGCAGTGCAATGAACTCGGAGTGGGTACGGTACGGTAGCGCGCTCACCGGATTATGAACTCGGCGTAGTTCTCTTTCGTGACCCGGCGTCGCGCGGACGTAATGAACTGATAATCAAACCGCCTACCAGCAATCCCGAACAAGGGTCCCGGAAACGTTTCGCCTTCCCACCGACCGGGCGAAATAGATGAAGCATCTATCGGGCCCAGAGGGCGCAGATCGGGATGGCTTTGATCGAGTTTCCGAGCTCGTAGTGGGCGGGACCCGTGTGGAAGACCACCCCGGCTCGGAATAGGTCGCCGAGCCGGTCGCGTAGCCACGCCAAGTGCCGAGCGTGGCGGCGTGTCGGTGCGCTGTGGGCTTTGATCTCGATGGCTACCAGACCCCGTGGTCCCCAGTCGGCAATGACATCGACTTCGTGGCGGCTGTCGCGGTCTCGTAGGTGATACAGGCGCGGCCCCGCCGGATCGGCTTCGGCCTCGGCGCGCAGTTGGTTGGTTACGAACGTGTCGATGAGACGACCCAACAGGTTGCCGTCCCTCATGACCGCGGCGGTGTCTACCTGGACGGCCGCGCTCCATAGTCCGGTGTCGGCGACGTACCGTTTCGGTTGGCGGGTCAACCGCTTGAGGCGGTTGGTGCTCCATGCCGGAAGTTCGGTGATGAAGCCTAGGTCGGTAAGGAGCTTGATGTAGGCAAGGTTCGTACGCCGGTTGATTCCTGCGGTCCGGTCGAGGGTGGTGTTGTTGACGATGCCGGCCGAGTTCAGGGCGTAAGCTCGGATGAAGGCATCCAGCCGGACGGGATCCGGACCTCTCCCCGGTCCCGGACGCCCATGGGTTAGTTGTTCGACGTACCCGGCGAGCCACGCGGCGCGTACCCGATCCTGCAATCGGATAGCAGGTTCGGGAAATCCGCCCCGTAGAGCGATCTGCACATAGTCGCGTAAGTCAGGTGTGTCCGTAGGTGACGCGGGTAGGTCTCCGGCGAGCAACCGTTCCAGGAAAGGACGTCCGGGTCCGGATGTCTGCTCACGGACGGTCAGGGGATGCATCGCAATGCGGATGAGACGGCCCGTCCCGGGCCAGAGCAAGGGGTCGGTGTCCGACCGTACCGAGCCGGCGAGAATGTACCTACCCGCACGACGATCACTGTCGACAGCCCGCTTCACGGCGCCGAGCACCCCCGGGCATTCCTGCCACTCATCCAGCAGCACCGGCTCGGACCGGTCTCGGAGAGCTGCGTCGGGATCCAACCTGAACGGGGCCGCCTCCCGCTCCTTGTCGAGCCGGACGACTTCGGCTGCGTGACGCAGCCCTGTAGTGGTCTTGCCGACTGCGCGAGCACCGGTGATCATCAGAGCAGGCGCCGAGGAGAGTACCTCTTCCATCCATGGGTCCACTAAACGCTTGCGATAGCCATCCATAGCCCCACACTACCAATTCTGCACAAGAGTGACTACACGAACTGCGCACCATTGGATACATGATTCGCGCATCACCTGGGCTACAACCTCTGCGTATTGCTTCCGAACCACAGCCGAGTCGGGTATCCAGGGCCCGACGGCGGCCGGACACCGGGCGAGACTCCGGTGTGATCGGTACCACTTCCGTTACCTCTCACGGTCTTGGGGGAAGTCGTCCCACTCCTTGACGAGAAAGCGTAAGAGGCACATGCGGTCTTGATTCATCTGGTCGCCTGAGCGTAGGCGGATCTGCGACCCGTACCCGCCGGTGCACCGGAGCCTTATCGCAAAGAGGGTGGTTTGGATGACGATTCTGACAGGCAATCCCTAAACCTCTGGCAGGCTTGACGCCCGAACTCAACCCACATCCAAGCCTACCAGCAATCCCGAACAAGGGTTCCAGAAACCTTTCGCATTCCCACCGACCGAGCGAATAGATGAAGCATCTAAGCCTGAATCCACCGATGGCCTTTCCAGGGTACGGACGGGGATGTGGTTCAGGGGGTTGGGGACGGCTTTTAGGGGGGTGTTCAGGGGTTTTCGGGGCGTGGTGTGGTGGTTTAGGCGACTGTTGTGGTTGGTGTAGGTTGGTTCGGGTTGTGTGGTTAGGGTCCGTGGCTGTCGTTCTGGTAGACCATGTCCATGGCCTCACGCTTACGTTGGGACCGATCTTCCGGATCAACGCACTGGTCCGCGCTCTGTTTATCTTGATACTCGGGCTGGAGATGCGCAAGGGCCTGTTCGACGAACCGGGCGGTTGAGCCCTGCGGGGAAGTCGGCTGGGGGTTTGCTTCGTCAGCAGGGCATTGATCGTCGGGTGGCCGGACACGGCCCGGTATCCGGTATCCGGATTGCTCCCCTACCGGACCGTCCATCCACCATCGACGACCAAGCCGTGTCCGGTCATGTAGGACATGCGGTCGGTGGCGAGCAGGGTGATCACCTCGGCGATGTCCTCGGGTTGGGCTACCCGGCCCACCGGAATGCGAGACTCGACCGCCGCTCGGAGGTCGGGTTGATCCAACCGCCACTTGGTCATGGGGGTCTCGACCATACCCGGACAGACAGCGTTGGAACGGATGCCTTCGGATGCGTAGTCGGAAGCGATCGAGCGGGCGAGTTGGAGAGCGGCCGCCTTGGATACCGAGTAGGCCGACCGTCCCGGAAACGGGACCATACCGGCTATCGAAGCTACCGTGATGATATGACCCGAGCGGCGCGGGATCATCGACCGTAGGGCGGCCTGGGAGCACAGGTACACCCCTCGAACGTTGACAGCCATTACCTGGTCCCATTCTTGGAGAGGTGTCTCGTGGAGCCGGGCGGCGGCCGCCGATCCGGTGATCCCGGCGTTGTTGACCAGCACGTCCACGGGACCGAGGCCCTCCTCCACAGCCCGGAAGGCCTCGCCGACCGCTGCCGGGTCGGATACATCCACCCCGAGCCCCAGACCGTCTCCGGCGGCTTTCCGGGCGGAGGCCTCGTCAAGATCGAGGACGCCGAGCCGGACGCCTTCCCGAAGGAGACGGTCACATGTCACCCGACCGATCCCGGACCCGCCGCCCGTCACGATCGCCACCTTGGGTTCATCTGTCATCTGATCCTCCATTGTCGGCTTCTTGTCAGCTACTTGAAGAAGAATATGCATCGCCGACAACATCGCGTATCCTCATTGGTGATGAGGCTGGCAGGCAAGAGCGCGTTGATCACCGGTGCGGGATCCGGAATAGGGCGCGCCGCGGCGGAGTTGTTCGCGTCCGAGGGCGCCGCAGTGGCGGTGGTGGACCTCGATCCTCGGGCAGCCGAATCAACCGAGGCCTCCATAAGGAAACACGGCGGCGTCTCCCAAGCGCTCGTGGCTGACGTATCGTCGGCGGAACAGATAACCGAGGCGGTCGATACGGCGGTCCGGGAGTTCGGACGGCTCGACATCGTCTATAACAACGCCGGGGTGGGTTCGGCCGGATCGGTCGCGGACGCCACCGAGGAGAACTGGGACCGGTGCTTCGATGTCAACGTAAAAGGGACCTTTCTCGCTTCCCGGGCGGCGATCCCACACCTGGAAGCGGGCGGGGGAGGTTCGATCATCAACCAAGCCTCGGTAGCGGCGCTGGTAGGCATCGAGGGCTTCGCCGCCTACTGCGCCGCCAAGGGCGCCGTAGTTTCGTTAACCAGGTCCATGGCGTTGGACTTGGCCTCGCTGGGGATAAGGGTGAACGCGCTATGCCCCGGAACCGTCTACACCCCCCTCATGAAACCGCTCATGCTGGAACGCGGCGAAGGGGATCTGGAAAAAGGCCTGGCTATAACAGCGGTTAAGTATCCTATCGGACGCATCGGAAAACCGGATGAGATCGCCCGGGCCGCCTTATTCCTGGCATCCGACGAGGCGAGCTTCGTAACCGGCTCGGTCTTCACGGTGGACGGCGGGATGACCGCTCAGTAATCTCGATGGGTGTACATCTGGCAAAGGACAAGCGGGCCGACCTCGAAACCGCGGCGGCGCTGGTTGGGTCGGGATCGATGGTGGCGCTCGGCGGCGGTCTATCCGCCCGGTTGCCGATGGCGCTGGTCCGGCAACTGATCCGTATCGGGATAGGTAATCTCCATGTCGTCGGGTCAGCCCACTCGATCGATGTGGATCTGCTGGTGGCCGCCGGATCGATCTCGGTGTGTGAGGAGAGCTACGTCGGCTACGAGCAGGATCATGGTCTGGCGCCCGCCTTCCGGAGAGCAGCCCAGCAAGGCTCCATCGAGGTCAGGGAAAGCTGCTGCGACACCGTATTGACCCAGCTGCGGGCCGCCGAGATGGGCCTGCCGTTCCTGCCCGTCCACGGGGTCAAGGGAACCGGAATCGAGGCCCTGCACCCGGAGTACGGACGAGTCACCTGTCCGTTCACCGAGCAGTCCTTCGTGGCGGTCCCGCCGTTGGCGCCGGATGTAGCCCTGATCCATGCTCCTCTCGGAGACCGCTCCGGCAACCTGCATCTCGAACAACCCTACGTTCTGGACGAACGCTTCGCGACCGCATCGTCCATGGTGATAGCAACGGTCGACCGGATCGCCCCTACCGATGAGGTGCAGGCGGCCGGAATCGTCATCCCGTTCTATCGGGTGGCGGCGCTTGCGGAGGTACCTTTCGGCGCCCACCCCTCCTCCTGCTATCCGGGCTACGCCTACGACCGGGACCATATAGGCGAATGGGTCGGGTCCGCCGCTACTCCCTCGGGCGCCGAGAGCTATCTCCGCCGTTACGTCACCGGAACCGACGAGGCCGGCTACCGAGACCTGGTGGGGCCGCAACGGATGGAACGTCTGACGAGCTACACCGAGTCGACCGCCGCCTGGATGGAGTTGTTCTCATGAGGTTCAGCCTGGACGAGTTCTTCGTGGTCGAGTTGGCCCGGGCGGTCCGGGACTCCGAGGTCACCTTCCACGGATTCGCCAGCCCGTGCGCAACCGCGGCCATGCACGTCGCCAAACGAAGTCACGCCCCGTCGGCGCTCCTGATCGAAGGGGCCATGTACGCCGTTAATCCCTACCCGGATTTCATTCCCCCCACCAGCAACGATCATGCCCTCAAACAAGGATCCGTCTACTCGATGCGCTTCGAAGAGGCCTTTGACATGTCGGTGCGGGGTGAAATCGACAACATGTTCCTATCCGGGGTGCAGATCGACCTCCACGGGAACACCAACGTCACCGCTATCGGAGGAATGCCGACTCCCAAAGTCAAGATGGGCGGAGGGGGCGGCGGCTGCAATATCTCGGCCACGATCGGACGGCTAACCCTTTGGACCACCAACCATCGACCGGGCCGATGCCTCGTCCAGCGGTGCGACTTCATAACCGACATCGGCCACCGCACCCCCGAAGGTACCAGGGCCGAACTCGGATACCCCGGTCATGGTCCGCAAATCCTGATCACCGAGCTGGGAGTATTCGACTTCCCCGACGGAAGAGCCCGGCTCCGGAAACTGTTTCCTGATGTGACAGTCGACACGGTAAGGGAGTCGACGGGGTTCGATTTCCCGACAGCCTCGGATCTCCGGGCGGTTGAGTCGCCGACCCGGGGCCAGATCGAGTTGGTCCGGCAGGTCGATCCGCTGGGAGTGAGGCGCCGGGAGTTCCGCCCGGCCGACCTGGAACGGAGCTTCCGCCTGTGAGCCTCGACGCACTCTTCAACCCCGCCCGGGTGGCGGTGGTGGGGGCTTCGGAGCAACCCGGCAAGGTGGGAACCGTCGTGTGGCGCAACCTCGCATCCTTCGAAGGTGAGATCATCCCCGTCACCCGCTCGTCCGAGACGGTAGGTGGAGTCAGAGCCTTCCCATCGCTCTTGGATATCGAGGGGAATGTGGACCTGGCGGTGCTGGCCGTTCCTTCACGCGCCGCGCCTGCGGTAGCTCGGGAGGCGGCCTCCAAAGGAGTAGGAGCGATGGTTGTTCTGGCCGGGGGATTCGCCGAAACCGGAGATGCGGGAGCGGCCCTGCAAGCCGAGTTGACGGAAGCGGCGGGAAGGGTGCGGATTGTCGGCCCCAACTGTTTCGGGGTGCAGAACATGGCGCGCCGCCTTAATGCTTCGATCACCCCGGCAGGAGAGACGAAAGCAGGAGGAATCGCGCTCATTACCCAGTCCGGGGCGTACGGGATGGCGATACACGCCATGGCGCCGGACGAGCATCTGGAGTTCGGGAAGGTCTACTCGTCGGGCAACAAGGCCGATATCGACGATCACGAAGTAGTCCGCTACCTGCATAACGACCCCGATACCGATGTCATATGCCTGCTGGCGGAATCGGTGACCGGCGGCGCCGAGTTGGCGGAAGCCATCCGGGTAGCCTCCCCCACCACGCCGGTGATAATCACCAAGACAGGCCGCTCCGACGCCGGAGCTCGGGCGGCGAGTTCCCATACCGGTTCGATGGCCACCAACGATGCGATATTCAGAGCCGCCATGGATCAGGCCGGCGCCATCATCGCCCGCACCGGCCTCGAGATGCTGGACGTGGCGCGGGTTCTGGCCGGACAATCACTCCCGGCGGGGAATCGGGCGGCGATCATCACCAACTCGGGCGGGACCGGCGTGGAGATGGTCGACATGCTGGCCGATGAGGGAGTAGCTGTTCCCTTGCTGTCCCCCGCATTGCGTTCCCGGATCGCGGCGCGCCTCCCAGCTTTCGCCAGCGCAGCCAATCCGGTCGACATGACCCCCATCTGGCCCCGTTTCGCGGAGCTCTATCCGTGGCTGATCGACACCCTGGCCAGGTCCGGAGAAGTGGATCTGGTTATTCCGGTTCTGCTGCAGCGAGCGGCTATGGACGAGGCCAATCTGGCCGCCATCCGCAAGACCGTCAGCGACCTGCGCGACCAGGGGATCGATACCCCGGTCTACTGTTGTTGGGTGACGCCGCGCGCGGAGCGCCCCAAGGCCGATCTGCTGCAGGCGGCCGGCATACCATGCCTGGAGTGGCCGGAGAGGACCGCCCGCACGATCGGCCATGTTGTGCGCTATTCCGATGCCCGCAACCGGATACTTCCGCGTCCTTCCTTACCGGCCTCGGATGCGCCGCGATTTCGTCCCGGACCACTTCCGGCGATGGAGACGTCCGCCCTGCTTTCCGAGTTCGGGGTGTCAACTGTCGAGAGCCGCCTCTGCCGGAATGAATCCGATGCGCTGTCGGCGGCCGGTTCTTTCGATGGACCGGTGGTCATGAAAACCGCCGAAGCCTCGGTTTCCCACCGAACCGAGGTGGAAGGTGTTCGGGTCGGACTCACCACCGATCCCGACGTCGCCGATGCTTACCGCTTTATGGCCGGACTGGGACCGCAGGTGCTGGTGCAACCTCAATTAGAAGGAATCGAGATGGTGGTCGGCGGGCTGCGGGATCCGTCCTTCGGACCGTTGGTGATGACCGGGATGGGTGGAATGGCGGTGGAGTTGCTGGAAGACGTTTCGTTCGCGCTCGCTCCGGTGGGGAGAGAGGAGGCCCTGAGGATGATGGAACGACTCCGGGGTTACCCGCTCCTCCGCGGCTACCGCAACCAACCGGGGATCGACGTCGGGATCCTGGCCGACGTCATATCCGGAGTGAGCCGGTTGCTGGCCGTCCATCCCGAAATCATGGAGATCGACCTCAACCCTGTCATGGCAACCGGGAGAGGAGCGGTCGCCGTAGATTGGAAGATCTACGTTTCGCCGCTCGACGGGGTTTGAGGGACCGCCAACCGGTGGGCGTCCTCCCAGTCGGAGCGGAGCAGGGTAGGATAGAGAGGAGACCGGTCGCGAGGTGAAATCGACGAAACACCTACGATCATCCCCGAACCGATCAGAACCGAACCAAGACCAAGGAGAGTAGACGACGATGGCCACCAGGACGGTCACCCCATGGGACATCCGCAGTCAGGAACCGTTGAGCATCCATGCCTGGGGCCCCGAGATCGACTCCATGCTCGAGGATCCATCCGACGACCGGGTGGTGTTCAACGTGGACGAGAACGACACCCGTCCGTTCGACGCCATCTTCCTCGGCGGCGGGGCGGCCGGAAGGTTCGGATCGGCCTACATGCGGGCTCTGGGCGGCCGGCAGCTCATCATCGACCGGTGGCCGTTCCTCGGCGGTTCCTGCCCCCACAACGCCTGCGTCCCCCATCATCTATTCAGCGAAGTAGCCGCCGAGCTCATGTTGGCTCGGACTTTCAGCGGGCAGTTCTGGTTTCCGGACCTCGACGGCAAGATCACATCGATCAAGGAGATGGTTGACCTGTTCCGCGCCGGACGGATAGCTCCCCACGCCATCATGAACTTCCAGAGCAAGGAACAACTCGACCTCGAGTATGTCCTGAACGCCCCGGGAACCATCCTCGACCCGCATACGGTGGAGGTGGCCGGCCGGGTATTCACCGCCGAAAACCTGATCCTGGCGCTCGGCGCCAGACCTCGTGAATTGCCCTGCCCCGGCGCCGATCTGCACGGGGTCTACACCTACGAGTCGCTGGTCGAGGATCTCGACTACGAACCCGGAGATACCGTGGTGGTGATCGGCGGATCAAAGACCGCCGTCGAGTACGGCTGCTTCTTCCAGGCCACCGGACGCCGGACGATCATGGTTGTACGGTCCCAACTGCTCAAGCTCCTCGAGGACGGAGAGACCCGCAACTATGTGATCACCATGATGGAAGAACAGGGGATGGAGATCTGGGAGGGATCGGTAGCCACCGAGGTACACGGGGACTCCAACGGTAAGGTGAAGGGCATCACCATCTCCACCCCGGACGGAGTCCGATACATCGAGACCGACTTCGTATTCCACGGTTTGGGTGAGATTCCCAACTCGGAGATGGCGGCCGACGTGCTGGGCGTGAAGCTGAACGATGACGGGACCGTCAAGGTCAATCCCCAGATGCAGACCTCGGTACCCAACGTCTACGCCATCGGGGACCTGATCGGGCCGCCGATGGAGATGTTCAAAGCCCGTAAGTCAGGTATGTACGCCTCACGCCACATCATGGGCGAGGACGTTCACTACGAGTTCAGGGAGTTCCCCGATTTCATGCATACCCACTACGAGGTGAGCTGGTTCGGGATCGGTGAGGAAGAAGCCCGGGAACGCTACGGGGAAGTCACCATCATCAAGATGCCGCCGGACTCCGAGGACGGTTGGGAGGTCGCTCTGCCCGCCACCGACCGGATGATGCTGTACGCCTTCGCCAAACCCCGGATGTCGGGATTCCAGAAGCTGATCATCGCCTCCCGGTCGCGGAAAGTGGTGGGCGCCCATCACGTCGGGGCAGGAGCGAGAGACGCCTTCCAATACCTGTTCCAACTGTATCGCAGGGGTCTCACCATCGACCAGTTGGCCGAGATGGACGAGTTGTTCCTCAACCCGACCCACTTTATCCAGCTGTCCCGTTTGAGGGCCGGGAACAAGAATCTGAAAGACCTCTGACCACGAACGTCGCAAGACATCCAGCGCGTTTACCACCCTGCGACCATCGGGTATACGGTCGGACGTGGACCACTGTCACGCCGCTCACCATGCTGTCGCTGGGGGGCTGCAAAACTTCCCAGCCCCCGTACTCGGAAAGGACCGATGACACAATCGGTGCTATGATGCACATATGCGCACAACAGTGACGATTGCGGATGAGGTCTACGAGAACGTGCGGCAGATCGCTTTCAAGTCTCGCCGGACACTGAGCGAAGTCATCAACGAATTGCTATCCGAAGGCATCAAGGTCACAGCCCGCTCCTCTGAACCTCGCCGTCTCGGACAACTCCGAGGCACCATTATGATCGCCGATGATTTCGACGACTTACCGCGCGAAGTGCTTGACTCGCTTGACGGCCCGATCTGATGGCGGACCTGCTGCTTGACACTCACGTTCTGCTATGGGCCAACGAAGCACCGGAACGGCTCTCCTCTAGAGCGGTCTCCGCTCTAGAGGACTCATCTAACCGCCTGCTGGTTTCTTCGGTATCGGTGGCGGAGATCGAAATCAAGCGACGGCTCGGCAAGTTGTCCATGGTGCATGACTGCGAGACCCTGGCCTCCCGGCTCGCGGCGGCCTGGCTGGACCTGACGGCGACTCATGCCATGGGTCTGAGGACGCTACCCTACATTCACGGCGATCCGTTCGACCGACTACTCATCGCCCAAGCCATAGCCGAAAGATGCACGCTCGTCTCCGCCGATAGAAAGGTACTCTCCTACCCGCTACAAACACTCGCCGCGTAATTGGAGAGTTCCGGAGACTCGATTCTCCACCCTATAACCCCAATTTTACGCAGGGGTTTGGACGGGTAACCAAGAGAGCTGAAATGAACCACATGACCTGGGAAGATAGCTCGTGGTGGCCTCGCCTGCCCGGGCGCCCCCATCACCCTGAGGTGAACTCCGGAACGCCCACTATGCTGCGCTTGAACGGGTCTTTTGCAGGTGGGTGTGTCTGGGCATGAAGTCTGGGCATGAAGAAGAATCAGGGTTAAAAAGAATGCGTATCAGTTGGCTGCGAGACTCAACAGCAACTCTCTCGTATCCCCGACGTCTACGCCGGTGTCGAACGGAACCGCCCACACATCGGTGGCGCCCGCGTCGAACAACTCCTGGATCCGGCGGCGCACGGTGTTCTCATCACCGGTGACAGCCAATCCGACCGGACCGTCCACCCCTTCCCGCTCGAACAGGCGGCGGTAGTTCACCAGCATCCCGTACCGACCGAAGATCCGCTCCGTGGCGTCACGCGCCCGGTCCCTATCGGGATCTACCGCCACCGGTATCCCGGCCAGCACTCTCGGCGCCGGACGACCCGCCTCCCGGGCGCCGGCGGAGACTGCGGGAACGACCACTTCCTCCAAGGATTTAGGGCCTGCCAACCAGGTGGTCACCCCGTCGGCCATCTCTCCACCCAACCGGCACATTCCCGCCGCCAAGGCGCCCACTATTACAGGCACGGGAGAGGTACCGGGAACCGTGAACTCGCCATGCACGCGGTAGTGCTCACCTTCGAAGTCGACCGAACCATCGGTGAGCAACCCGTTTAGCACCGTCAGGTATTCACGTAGATGCGCTATCTGGCTGGAGTAGTCCAGTCCATGCATCCCTTCGATCACCGGACGATGGGAGACGCCCACTCCCAACACGAATCGCCCGCCCGCCAATGATTGAATCGTCGCCGCCGAGTGGGCTAGAGCCATCGGATGGCGCGGGTAGCTGGGCACCACTCCGACCCCCAGCTCGATTCGCGATGTCGCCTGTGCGGCTACCGCCAGGGTGGTGAGCGAATCGATGCCCCTGGTGATATGCGTACACCACGCTGATGAGAAACCTTCCCGTTCGGCGCCCACCGCCTCCTCAGCCACCTCTCCCGGGGGTTTCAGGATGCCGAGGGCGTCTCCCCCGAACATAATCGATACGCGCATCGGAATCTCCTATCCGAGAGTGGCGTCCAGTAAAGCAAGCAACCGGGCCAGTGCGTCACTCACCGCCCCGTGATGATAGGAATCCGAATCGTCGTCGAGGAAGTCATGACCGACCCCCTCATAGAGGATCCACTGCCCATGCCGGTTGCGTCGTTGCGCCTCGTCAACCCCTTCCGCGGGTACCAACTCGTCCTCAGCGCCGTAGAGACCCAGAACCGGCATAGGAAGCATCTCCAGGGCGTCCGCCACCTGCAATCTACGATTCTCGTCACCGGCGAGCGGGGCGTAAGCGACGCACAGGGCGCCCACCTGGGATTGACGATGGGCGGCGTAGACGATGGCGAAACGGCCCCCCACATCGATACCTATCATCCCGACCTTGCCCGGTCGCGCCCACTCGGCGGGGTCGTTGAAAACGAAGGAAAGGGCGTCGTCGATATCCGCCACCGCGCGATTTTCCTGAACCTCGTTGTAGACCGTCACCAGATCATCGAACGAGGCATCCGGTCCCGGATGGGCGCCCCTGGTTAGATCGGGAACCAGCACCGCGTACCGATTCCTGGCCAATCGGCGGGCCAGATCCTTTACGAAGGGAGCGATACCACGGAGGGGAGAAAGGATCACCACCACCGGATAGGTCCCGACCCGGTCAGGGCGCGCCAGATAGCCGGTGGTGAAACGCGCCCCGGTCGGCATGGCGAAGTCCCGATAGAGAATCTCGATCGTCCCCTCGTGCTGGAGAACCGCCACACCACCTCCTGATAATCACGTCGTCGAGTCGGGTCCGACCCAGATGGGCCGGTAAAAACCAATTCTAGCGATCAGTTCCTGAGAGAAAACCTAGCCCGGCCACCGGACACGCCCATACCGAATCGAAACGGAATATCCAACCGGCTTATGCGGAATCTGTAGATGCGCGGTGTTCGGGACTGCTCGCCTAGGCGCGCCTGACCCCTGAGACCGCACCCGATACCAGGGTCGTCACATCGCCGTCGGATGCGGAAACCACCAATCCCCCCTCCCGAGACACATCCACCGCTTTCCCTACTCCATCAGGCGCCCAGGTTATTTCCTGCCCGATCGTCGAGCAGAGACGCCGGTACTCTTCGTAAGGCCAATCCTCCGGCGATCCGGAAGTTATACGTATCAACTCCGTAGCCCACCGGTCGGCGATCCCCGCGGCGGCTTCCGATCCGGGATCGTGGGACCGGATCGCCCCCCACCCGATCGGAGGGTCGGGCCAGTAGAGATTGGCCCCCCACCCGACCACCGCCAATCCACCCGATGACTCGGTAAGAATCCCACCCAACTTCCGGTCTCCTCTCATCAGGTCGTTGGGCCATTTGAGAGTCAACCCACATACTTGCTCACCGAGGGCTCGAATGGCGGCAACTCCTGCTATGAGGGTTATCAACGGCCATGATTCGGGTGGCCAGGAGGGGCGAAAACCAAACGACGACGCGAGGGCTCTAGGGGCCGTATCCCAATAGGCGCCGGTTCTGCCCCTCCCTCTGGTCTGGGATGCGGCCACCACCAGCAGAGGACGGGCGCCTATCCGTTCCCTAACGACATCCTGGGTGGAAGTGGTTCGATCAAGCCTCAAAGTTTCGTAAGGCGTATGTCCAGACATCTCAACCGGCACTATAGGTGACGTGAGAAGTATCTCCAGCGGTAGAAAGGGATGTAGCCAAGGCCTTCGGGTTCACCCCGGCGCAGGCCGATGAGGCGACTGCGGCTCAGTTGGCGGCGGGCTGGAGACCACCCGCCGTACTGATCGGCGAGGCGGATTCGTGGACGTCGGTCGCCGACGCCGAGTTGATACGTTCCATGGTAAGAGCCCGGTGAAGCTCGTGAACATCTGGCGCACTTACTGGGAGATGAGGTCGATCGCAACACGGAACGGGCGGTTAGTCGAGGAGGAGTAGGAAGACTTTGAGGTTCGTTCCACTTGATCAAATGTTGCTTAGACCTGATCATGCTGCTCGAAGTAATCCGTTTCGTGTCACTGCCTCCGGTTACGATAATCCCAATCGATGCTCGGAGGGGGTAATAGATGTTTCAGGTTTCGTCAATTCCCGCTGTGAATGTGGCTAGCGTTCCTCAGCGGTCCCCACTGCGTTATCCGGGTGGCAAGACATGGTTAATTCCTCATATCCGAGCGTGGCTCGAACCGATGGCGCCTCGTCCGAAGCTGCTCGTAGAACCCTTCTGCGGAGGCGCCACGGTCTCACTTACCGCGGTCTTCGAGCGTTTGACGGAACGCGCCTTGATGGTGGAGCTAGATCATGACGTGGCGGCATTTTGGCATTGTGCTCTTCGGCATGGATCGGAACTAAGGGATCTGGTGGCGGTTTTCGAGCCGACCAGGTCAAATGTGTACGCCCTGGCTTCTGAAGCTCCGAGAGACTTGATCTCCCATGGATTTCGCACCCTGGTCCTCAATCGGACTCGTCGGGGTGGCATTCTTGCAGCCGGGGCGTCGCTTTCCCGGATGGGGGAGAACAACAAAGGTGTAGCCTCACGGTGGTACGCCAATACTTTAATCAGGCGACTATCGGATATCGAGAGCCGGTCCGATCGGATCGCGTTCTGTGAGGGGGACGGGATGGCGGTCCTGCAAACAGTGGCCGATCTGCCCGGCGCCGTGGTGTTTGTCGATCCGCCCTACACAGCGGGCGGCAAACGGGCCGGTAGGCGGCTGTACACCCACCATTCCCTTGATCATCGAGCCCTGTTCAAGACTCTCGCCGAATCCGGCGCCGACTTTCTGATGACCTATGACCGGTCGCCTGAGATAATAGATCTGATCGACGAGTTCGGCTTCTGTGCGGTGGAGGTCATGATGAAGAACACCCACCATTCGAGGCTGGCGGAGGTGGTTATCACCCGACGTCGCCTATTCGTTTGATGACTCGTTCGAAAGCTGCTGAGCGGTACGGGATAGCCGAGTGGTATGGGCTTCCGTTGGTGACGCTTCACCCGAACGAGCGAGCGCAATTCGCACGCCACGCACTGCGGCGGATGGGTGAGGAGACTCCGATTTGCCCATTCCAGGAGAATGCACCCCGCTGCTCGAAGAAAGGCGGTGTGTGCTCGATACAGAAGTATAGAGACGACGGCGAGGGCTACCTCGGCACGCCGATCGGGGATCCGGTCATTACATGCCCTCGCCGCTTCGAGGAGTCGGCTCTGGTAGTGAGATGGTTAGCACGGATTGCGGAGTTTCCGGAAAGCAGGGTTTCGGTAGCGCGAGAAGTGCCTTTCATGGTCAGGGATGATGGCCGCCACGCCGGAAAGGTTGATCTCGTAGTGGCGTATGACGCCCGGAGTGGTAATGCGGTGGCACGGGTTGGAAATCCAGGCGGTGTATTTCTCCGGTAGGGGTAAGATGCCGAGTTTATGGCCCTTCGGGATGCCGAAGGTTTGGTTCAGCCTGGATCCACCGGTTGGTTTGTTGGGTTTGGGGTGGTATTGACGTA
>CAZEZF010000051.1:0-23556 GCA_964516495.1 uncultured Acidimicrobiia bacterium
GACGTGGCCTTTTTGAGTTCGGTGTGTCTGGGGCATGAAGAATCAGGGTTAAGAGGGCTGTCGGAAGTGGGGGAGGGTAGGAAGTCCGGGCCGGGGCCCTTCAGATCAAGCAGTCTTCACCTTCAAGGCATAAACCGACGATCACACCAAGTGTCCTGAATCTTAGGTTCGTTTGGTTTGTACACGTAAGAAGTCGCGTTGTCCGACCGGGATCCGTCTTCGTCTCCGAGTCTTGCCGCTGTCGGCGGGACTCGGAGACCGTTTTCTGTCCTACCCCCGCTGTATGTTGGTAGTTAACCGTAATTACCGGCGGTCCGTTTCCGACGTCGACCCGGACCGCGTGAAGGGATCATATTCGTTCGGGGCTGCCCCGCCTGGGGTATGGGAGGACGCGTCTCGGCCAAAGGCGCCGCCGGTGGGGGAGGGCCCTTCGGGAGGGGTCTACCACGGCGATTTTCGCGGTCTTCCTGACTCACAGGACCAAGACGGCGATGCTCTAGCTCGGTCGGAGAGATCGGAGTTCCTTGCCCACCCAACCGTCGCCGGACATGGTGATGGTCAGTCCGTCCATAGCCCTGGTCATGGCGACGTAGAGAAGCTGTTTGACCGCGTCTCTCTGCTCATCTTCCGGAATGTCGCGGACTTGGATCTGGTTCACCCCGCCGATCAGAACCCGACTGAGCTCGAGGCCCTTGAATCCGAACAGCGTCGAAACCCGCACCTTGTCTCGTACAGTCATCGCGGTGTCCCGGTTGTGTGGGGTCTGCTGTATGTGGACGTAGGGAAGCCGATTCCTCTTGAACTGAGACCACAGCTGCTTCTGGAGGTCCTTATCCCCGTACATGATGCCGATATCTTCTGGGGACACGCCTTCGGAAAGCATCTGCTTGACCTCATGTGTGATCGTCCTGGCCTCACCCCGGAGGTTGGAGCAGTCGATCAGACGGGGTGTCGGGCCGCTCCTGGGCGCTGATTCCGGCGTGATTCTGGTTGTCGGATCATCGAGGTCGGTTGTTCCGGTCAACCAGGCCGCCGGCCCCTCCAGGAACGTCCAGGCGAAAGAGAGGATCTCCCTGGTATTCCGATAGTTCCGGCGGAAGACGGTGGTTCGACCCCGCCCCGTCACCTCCGGGGGATTCCAGGTCATCTTCCGTCTGTACAGGTTCTGGGCGTTGTCCATGGCCATGACGAAATGTCCCCCGTCGGTCTGTGTTTGCCGCCCGGACCCGCCGAGATGTCGGCGGGTAGGCTTGAGCATGGCGTGCGCCAGATCGAGGCCGGTGTGATCCAGATCCTGGGCTTCGTCCACCATCACCACGTCGTAGCGTTTGGACTCCGGCAGCTTTTCCGCCTTGGTCTGGGCCCTGATCCGGGTTGCTTCGAAGTCCCGGTTTCCGTCCTTGTACACCAACTTCCCCACCAACTCGTGGGCCAGGCGATCTATGTTGGTGACCGTGATCCCATCGGTCTTTCCCACCATATGCCGAAGGGCGTTCGCCAGCAGGCGGTTGTAGCAGAGGAGCAGGATCCTCGTTCTCGGGTTCAAGTCGTGAAGGTAACGGGCCCGGTGTATGAGCACCAAGGTCTTCCCGCTACCCACCACTCCTCGCACCAGCCGGTATCCCCATCCCAGATGCTCGGCCACCCTTTCCTGTTCCCGGTCCATAACCCGGACGATCTTTTCCGGCGCGACCTCCGGATCCTGGAACAACGGCAACGTCTCCACTCGTCCGTCGTCGGCCGCGACCTTGGGCTCGATGATGATGCGAGGGTTGATTACCGCCCTCGCCCGGCTTACATCCTGCTCGTCGATGGGCGACCCGTAAGGGTCTCCGAGAATCCGCCGGATGGTGGGCAGCAGTTCGGTCTCGCTCAGGTCCGATCGGGTGAGGATGGGCAGGTCGCGCTGATACGGATCGAGAGCCTTGATCGGGACTTGGTCGTGGTGCGGAGTGGCCAGTATCGATCTGACCGGAAGTGACCGGACCAGCGCACCGTCGATTCCCTCTTGTAGGGTTTCGGTTCGCTTCGCTATGTCCTCCTGGATACCGACGAGTTCCTGCTTGCTGAAGGGGCGCAGACGGCGATTTCCCCGCCTGGTCTTCATGAGCGGCGCGGCGATCACCGCGATTCCGGCCCCCGGATCCAACACCTCGAGGTAGGGGCTGGACGTTTCACGCTTCTTGAGCCAGACGGTGGTCTCCGCGGGCATGTGGTCCCGCAAAGCTCTCGCCACATGGCGTAACCGGTCCGGCAGGCTTGAGCGGCTGGGAATGTTTTCGGGGATCAGGAACGCCGTCATCGGAAGGATGCTACCCGCGCGCGCCTACCGTCCGTACCCGAATCGCTCCATCTCCCGGCCTTCCGGAGTGAGGCGCAGGGTCTTCCAGGTTCGGTCTTCCCTCCGTACCTCCGTTTCCTCGATGTGGTCAGAGGCGATGAGGTCGTCGATCACCTCCTCGACCTGCTCGGCTGTCAGCATGGCCAGGCGCCCGAAGCAGTTGTGGATCCGGAGCCTTTCGTTCAGCGGATATCGACCCCCGCTTTCTCCTTGCAACGTCCGGACCAGACTCACCCGGGAGAAGTTCCCGCCTTCCACGTCGTCGACCAGTAGCAGGACGAGGGGTTGCGCCGCCTCCTGTGTCGCTTCCTGCACGTCCGCCGCTCGGATGTCGACGTTCGCCCAGGGTCGGGGCAGGTCCGGCGTGCAGGCGTCACACCCACCGCAGGGTACGGCTACCGCGTCGCTTTCACTCAGGTATCTCAGCATTTCGCGCCGCCGGCATAGCGGAGAACCGTGCGCCAGCTCTCGGGCCTGGGTCGCCCGGGCCTCCGCCCTTTGCTGTTGTTCGGCGATCCGCCGCTCGATACCGGCCCAGTCCGGTTCCTGGTTCGGGGGACGTTCGAAGGTCAACCCGTACCGCCAGCCGGTAAAGCCGCACAGGTCCCGTTTCTGGAGCCGGAACAGGATCTGCTCTATCTCCTCGGGTGACATGTCGAGGAGGCTCGCTTCCCGGAGACCTTCGTAGTCGCGCTGATCCAAACCGGATCCGAGCAGGAGTTCGGCCTGCCGGGCAAGGTCGGGATCGTCCGTTCGAAGTCGGTTAATCCGCCCGGGGGTGTCGCGAACGGTGGACACCCGGCCTTGGAGCACGAAGTCCGGATGTCTGCGGACGGCGCCCGCGTGGTCGAGATAGTGGAGGGCCAGGTTGCGCCGCTCGTCCGGTTCGGCCCCTTCGTCGCCGGCGCGCACCCGTGTCTCCGGGTCGATGTAGTTCCTCCCGACCCTCAGCTTTTCCCACTCCTGCCGGACATCCTCGAGGCGCGGGACCGAGGACTTCACGAAGTAGCGATGGATGCGGCAGTCCCTCGGGGTTACCAGCAGCACCGCCGTCCCGGTCTCCGGTCCGGTTCCGTCAATTGCCCCGCGAGCCAGCCTTCCTGTCTCCTGCACGTACTCCTCGATGGACGCCGGCATTTCCAGATGCACGATCACCGAGATGTCGGGCTTGTCGATGCCGAGCCCGAAGGCTTTGGTGGCCACTACGATGTCGATCTCGCCATGACGGAAGGCATCCTCGGTGTGCTGCCGCTCTAAGTAGTCCATTCCGCCGTTGTAAGGACGGACCCGGTGACCGAACGTGTGTAGCAACGCCGACAGCCGGGTGGTGTACTTGCGGGTCGGGACGTAGACGATGGCGCTCCGGCGCCGGAAAGCCTCGAGAACCTGCGCCACCCGGAGATCACGGTCCTTGAAGTCGGAGCAGCGTTCCATGTAGTAACGGATCTCGGGCCGGTTAGCCGACCCGATCAGCGCGTCCGACGACATCCGGAGGTCGAGGAGCTCCGCGATGTTATCGCGAACCTCCGGCGTGGCCGTGGCCGTTACCGCCAGGGTGGGAAGGCGCTTTCCGATCGCCTCGTTGATGGCTCTGGGGATGATTGAATACTCAGGCCGGAAGGAGTGTCCCCACATAGAGATGCAATGTGCCTCGTCCACCGCCACCCGGGCGATGTCAACCTCTGTGAGCCAGGACCGGAAGACGGGGGACCATAGGCGTTCCGGGCTGACGTACAGCAACTTGATCCGGCCCGCGCCCGCGGCCCGCAGGATCGACTCCTGCTCCGCTTGGCCCACCCCGGAATATATAGCCGCCACCTCGCTGACGCCCTTCGAGCGTAGATTGTTCACTTGGTCCCGCATGAGGGCGATCAACGGCGAGACGATCAGGGTCACGCCGGGAGACACGAGGGCCGGTATCTGGTAGGTCACCGATTTCCCGGAACCGGTCGGGAGCACCGCCATCACGTCCTCGTCCCTCATGAAGCGGGTCATCACCTCACGCTGACCCGGCCGCCACTCCTTGAATCCCAGCCATTCACGAGCGATCTCGAGCCGACGATCGATCGGTTGATCCTCGATCAGGCCATCCGGACCCGTCCCCAGGGCCGCCTGCGACAGGGTGTGGACACCGGGTATGGTCTCGATCCGTCGGCGGCGCTCCTCGTCGAAGGGGAGACCCAGATGGTCGGCGATGGTCTCGTAGGCCTCTTCCGGGCTATCGATGCCCTTCCGTGTCGGGGGACCGGACAGGCTGTCGAGCAGAGCGTCGCGATAGCTGACCGGGCGGCGCATCCGGTTGTCAAGCACTACGGTCAGGCCCCGGTCGTCAGCGGCGCGGATGAGTCGGCCCACTCCCTGGGCGAATGCGATAGCGGCCCTTGGAACGATGTATTCGGCAAACGGATCGCGACCCTGCTGCTCCAGCAGCTCGGTACGGGCGCCCACCACCGGATCCCCGATGGAGTCGAAGGGGATCTTCTCGATAATGAGGAGGCGGAGTGCCCGGCCGGGCACGTCTACGCCTTCCCAGAAGGACCGCAACCCGAGCAGGCAGGAGTCCGGTTCGGCCCTCATCCGTTCGATCAAAGCCGGCGAGGACTCGTCTCCCTGGGCGAGGAGTTTGATTTCAACGTTGTCGAGGTGTGGGCGCGCGTGATCCCGAACATGGTCGAGCCGGGTCCAAGCCGTCATCAGCACCAGAGCGCCTCCGTCGCTCGCCGTACACAACCGGGGAATCTCTCCCGCCTCGGTTTCGGTGAACCGGTCCATCAGCCCGCCCCGCGGCGCTGGCAGATAGTCCGTGAGCAGGAGTAGGTGGTTCTCCGGTAGGTTGGTGAACGGCGATCCGATCACTTCGGTTTCGACCCGTTCCAGTCCGAGCCGTTTGATGAGGTAGCTGAAGTTATTGGCGGATCGAAGAGTGGCCGAGGTCAGCGCCACCGAGTTGCTCTGCTTCCAGAGGTCCGACAGCATACCGGCCACGGACAGCGGCGCCCGGCGGAGGGTCCACCGCCAAGCGCCCTCCGGCCCTCTTTGCTCGGCGTCAAGGGTCTGGGCCGTACCCCGTCGGGCGTCCGGGTAGCCGAAGGATACTTCGGCGATGTTTATCCACTCGGTCGTGTCCGCATCTTCGGCGCCGTCCGGCGAGTGACGGCCCGCCGTTGCCCACAGCACGGAGTCGATCAGCCGGCCTGCCTCTATCGCCTCCTTCCCGTATCGGGCCACCTCCTCCTCAAGGTCGACCCGGCGGTACCTACCTACCAACTCGGCGGGGACGGTTACGTCTTCGATCGCCGCCACTACCTCGCGGATGGCCCGCCTGAGGTTGTGGCCGGCATGCAATACCGTCTGATACCTGGGATGACGGGTGTCGACGCCACGGCGGATGCGGTAGGCGACGCCGTACCGGGCCGCCTGTTCACGGGTGGCGCCGGTTCGATCGCGCAGGTAGTCGGTCAGCGGTCTCGAGAGTTCGCCGATCGCCGTTCGCATAGTGTCGCTCGCCGAGCGAATCGCGTTGATCTTGGGGTCTTGGAGACCGAGTCCGGTCGCCCGGGCCAGACGGGCGGCCAGACCACGGCGGGTTCGAGGCGCCCAGAGAGCATCGCACAGTCTCTCGAGTTGCTCACCGCCCGTCTCTTTCGTCGAGGACGCCGTGGCCGAGTCTTCCAGGTCGTGGGCTTCGTCCACCACCAGGTTGAAGGAGTCGGGGGCGAGGTCCGGTCCGGTGGCGAGCAGGGCGTGGTTGAGCACCGCCACATGAGCGGTCTTGAGGGCGTCTCGCGCCCGCCGGTAGAAGTCGAGGCGGTCGAGTCGGTCGCGTTCCGGTCCCGGTCGGCTTTCCACCCGGAGCTTCCATCGGAAGAATGCCAGGGCGCCTGAGCCGGAGATGGCTGCGGTTCGCAGGTCGGCCCAGTCGCCGGTAGGGGTTTGCGCCACCCACCCGCAGATGACGGCCAGCGCCATGGCTACGTCGTGTTGGGCGGGACCTTCGTCCGATTCCTCCTGCAGAGCGGTGAGTTCCGCATCGAGAAACCGCAGGCTTATGTAGTTATTCCTGCCTTTGAGCACTACGCTCGGGATGGGTCCGATTTCGGTTTCGAGTTCTTCGATCGTGGCCATGATCTGGTCCTGCAACACCCGGGAGTGGGGGGTGACCAGCGTGATGCGCCCTGAGGAGCGGGCCATCTCGATGGCGGGAACGAGGTAGGCGAGGGTCTTGCCGGTGCCGGTGGGCGCCTCGATCATCCACCGGCTGCCTTTCTGGCTTAACGCGTTTGAGACCAGCCGAGCCATTCGGGCCTGCTGGGCTCGGGGTTCCCTACCACCCGACATGAGCTTGCCCCCCGGCTTGAAGTATCCGGCTACCTTCCCCGGATCGAAAATCCCGGAAGGCGGGCGCCGAGGCGTGACCGGTGGCGTCGGGATCATCTCGTGCAGGGCGGGCGCTTCCCCCGCCGGCAGCGCGAACTTCGACCAAGGGTGGTCGGCGGCGCCGAGGACATGACGCTGGAGGCGCCGGACGGGGGATACGTCATCCAACTCTCCCAGAAGGTTCCGCATGATCTCTACGGTCATCCGAGCGTCGACCAGGGCGTCGTGTTTCTTCCTGGCTTTCACCCCGTACAACTCGGCCAGCTGGTCAAGGCTCCGGCCGGGCGGCGGATGAGCGCCGTCGATCCCCCGGGTGGAAGCTCCCGCCCGCGGGTAAACCAGGTGCGCCAGTTCCAGCGTGTCCAGGCGAGGCCCTTCGGGCGGGGTGAGGCCGAGGGAAGAAGCGGCGGCGTCGAGCACCAAGAAGTCGTAGCCGAATCCGTTGTGGGCGATCAGGGGCAGGTCGCCCACCCATCCGAAGAACCGCGGCAGGACCTCGGCGAGCGGCGGCGCCTTGCCGAGGTCGCCGTACTCCAATCCGGTCATCCGGGTGATCCGCTCCGGCAGCTTCCGTCGTGGCCGGACCAAGCTGTTGTACGTGCCCTTTTCTACGGCGCCCGAGACCTTGACAGCGCCGATCTGGATAATCTCGTGTCCGGCCGGATCGGGGTGGTCGGCGTTCGTCTCGAGGTCGAATACTACATAGTCGGTGATTTGATCCATCCGGCCCGAATCATAGGTACCGGCGGGGACAGCGCTTCAACAAGGCCTCCTTCCTCATGAGTCTTGGACTTGTAACACCTGGAGGAACTGTTTCTCGGTACCGGAGACACCAACCGTCCTTTCAGGTGGGCGGGGGTTCGCCCAGGCTGGGACGGCGCCTAAAAGCGGGGTGATTTGATGGGTACTCCGCCCGCTGAGCAGCGGTATTTATCATCGGACGTCGGGCCAAGCCGGGGGGGTTCTCAGCACCCTCCCAGTGTCCAGAATCTTTGGTTTCCCTTGGTTATAAGATCCCGCAAAAAGCCGGATCAGGTGACCGGGATAGGTATTCCTTTCCCAGCCGACAATGCTATCGGCGGATTCGGGGCCGTTTCTGTCCTACCCACGCTGTATGTTGTTGTTTACCGTAATTACCGGCGGTCCGCTTCCGACGTCGACCCGGACCGCGTGAAGGGATCAAAGTCGGGACAACCCGTCAAGGGTATGAGAGGACGCGTCCCGGTCAAGGTGGTGGCGGTGGGGGAGGGCCCGCCGGGAGGGGTCCACCCGCGGCGGCGATTTTCGCGGTCTTTCCTGAATCAGGACACCAGCCCTGAAGCTTTCATGCTCCCGACACACCGAACCCGAAAAGGCCATGTCAAACCTACTTTCGTAGGTCGTCCCGGCGTGCATCCCTGCGGGTGAAGGATCACGCTCCGGCCAGGCGAAGCCGCCAAGCAGATCTCCTCCCAGGTCAGAGCGTTCATTGCATCTCTCTCGGTTACCCATTCAAAACCCCTGCATCAAAAATCGGGGCTAGAGATACTCGTCAAGGTCGATGTCCCGGGTCCATCCCGGTTTCGCTTCTTCGAACCCGGCCCGGAGCGATGGATCGAGATCGGTGGGAATAGTGGCGTCGATCATGAGCTTGGAGTTCGGGTATTCACGATGGAAACTGCTCGGGTCGTAGGTGGCGCCCTTCACATCCCCGAGGGTGGCGAGTCGCGCCCGTCCGGTGCGCGGGTCGATGGCCTGGAACCTCTTCGCCAGCGCTCCCAGCACCCGGTGCTCGTTGAAAATGTCCACATCGTGGTCGAAGGCGATGATCAGCTTTATCTGAGGTACCGCGCCGAGCGCGGCGAGCATGGCGTTGCGCTGTTCTCCTCGCTCGCCCCCTTCGACGGTCGGCGTTTTTTCGATCGCCAGGTAGCAATGGAAGCCGTATCCGCTTGCGGGAACGTGTACCGCCGCCACATTCGATGATGACGCCTGGACCGCCCGCCAGATGGCTATCTCGTGGCAGATAGCGGCCATATTGGTGGCGTCGGCGTGACCTGAGAAGGCCAACTGAAGGATCGGGTCCCGTCGCCTCGTGATGGCGCTCACAGAGACCAGAGGACCCTGCTTCACCCGGCTGTAGGAGCCGGACATGTCGGCGAACGGGGCCTCCGGGAACCGTTCTCCGGGCTGGATCCGGGCCTCGATCACCAGTTCAGCGTCGGCAGGTACGTCCACATCAACGGTCCTGGCCGGCGTCAACTCCACCGGCGCCGACTGGAGTCCCCCGGCGAGGGTGCATTCATCGGTTCCGAGCGCGGCCCGGTAGCCGGCGGCCAGAGTCATGGCCGCCGAGGCCGACGGCACGATAGCGATGTCGAGAGGACGACCACGGGATTCCTGGCGACGGAAGATGTCAGCGATGTTCGAGATGGAGGTCAAGGAGGGAACCAGGGTGCGGGCGTCGCGTTGCATGTAACGGTAGATCCCGACGTTGGAAGTTCCGGTGTCCGGGTCCTTGACGAAGGTGAGGCCCATCGAGATGTAGCGGCCGGCGTCCCGTTCGTGATGCCATACGAGCGGGATATCGTCCAACGAGGCGTCGTCCCCCGTGCGTACTACCTCCTGGACCGGAGCGGATCGAGTCTTTCTGGTCGGGACCGGATGACCGAGCCGTTCACTCAATTCGGCTACCAGGTGTTCCCGGTCGGCGCCGAGGAGAGCCGCCACGTTAGACCGGTCGGAGAAGATCGACCCTGCGATTCTCCAATCCTTGTAACCCTTCACAGCTTCGAAAAGGACCGCCGACCAGTCCCCCCGTTCCTCCAGTGCGGTCATGACCGCGGTGACCTCGCCGACCGGATCTACCCTTCGCCTGACGCGGGCCAAGCCCCCTTTGCGGTCGAGCAGGTCGATTCCCGCCCGTAGGCTGGTCGGAATCGTCATAGCCGGGTCAGGGGAGAGTAGAGTTCCGGTCTCCGGTCCCGGTACATGGTCTGATCCATCCGGGCGGCCCCTACCTCGTGGAGGTCGATTACAGCCGAGGCGACACCCGGCTCACCCTCCGGTGCGACAGCCGGCAACCCACCCCGCGGCGACACCACGCAGCTCAGGCCGTAATAGCTTGTCGAGACCCCGTCGACGGTCTCCTCTCCGGCCCGGTTGACGGCCACCGAGAACACGACGTTCTGGGCGGACCAGGTCCTGATCGAGGGGACGAACAACTCCGAGACGGCGCCGCTTGAGGCGTTAGGGACGCAGATCAACTCGGCGCCCTCCAAGGCGAGCACCCTCCAGGCTTCGGGGAACCATCGGTCGTAACACACGAGGACTCCAAGCCTGCCGATCGCCGTCGGGAAGATAGGGAAACCGGGTCCGTTGCGGAAGTAGTACTTCTCATCATTCACGGCGCCACCCCAGTTGTAGGAGGAGATGGCGTTCTTGCGGTACACGGGGACTTCCTCCCCGGTCGGCAGGAGTCCCGGGATCAGCGATCCGTCCGGTCCTATGACAGCAGCGCTATTGAAGTATTGTCCGGCGACTGTTCCCCGCTCGAAAAAGGGAACCACCGCATGGCATCCCCGTTTCATTACCTCCTCCCGGGCGGCGGTCAGCGTTTCGCCGTCGAGGTTCTCCGCCCAATCGAAGTAACTCCGGTCGGTGTGACCGACACACCAGAACGGGAGGCTGAACAATTCGGGAAATGCGACGAGGTCGACCACGGCATCTCCTAGTTGGTCAAACGCCCGATGGACCGCGGTAGAGGGCCGAACTTCGACCGGACCGGTCTGCACGGCCGCCACCCGCATCGGATCGTTCCCCTACAGATTCCGGGTCATCGTTGTCAGACGTCCCACCCGGCGTCCACGACGATGTCATGGCCGGTGATGTTCCGGGCGCCGTTCGATACCAGGAACGAGACTGCCGCGGCGATGTCAGTGCTGTCGATGAACCTGCCGAGGGCGGTCTGGGAAGCGAAGTCGTCGTACACTTCCTCAGGGGTCAGCCCCAGGGTGGCTGCCTTGGTGCTGACGATCTTGGTCATACGATCACCGTGGGTGACGTTCGGGCAAACCGCGTTGACGGTTATGCCGTACTGGCCCAATTCGAGCGCCAGAGTTCTGGTGAGGCCCCGCACCGCCCATTTCGACGATGAATAACCGGCTCGGTTGATGTACCCGCGCAGGCCGCTGGTTCCGGATATGTTGACGATCCGCCCGTCGCGCCGCTCGATCATGCTGGGGATGGCGTACTTGCAGACGATGAACGTTCCCAGCACGTTGAGTTCCATAATCCCTCTGAACGCCTCCACCTCAACGTTCTGGGCGGGTGTTTCGATCGGTCCGGTACCCCCGGCGTTGTTAACCAGGATGTCGATACCCCCGAAACTGGTTACCGTTTCCTTCACCAACTGCTGTACGTCGTTCTCGGAGAGGACATCGGCGCGCACCACGAGTGAGGATCGGTGACCGAACTCCTCATCCAATAGGTTCGCGTGTCGGCGCAGGGTGTCCTCGTCGCGAGCTGCGAGCACCACATCGGCGCCCTGGCGCGCCAAGTCGAGGGTTATGGCGGCCCCCAGTCCTTTCGCGGCGCCCGTTACGACGGCCACCTTCCCGGAAAGGGCCGAGGTCGGCGCTGTCGAATCTAGGAGGCTCTGGCTCGATATAGTCAACGGCTCTTCTCCTTCTGCAGAGGGCTTGGTCTAGCTGTTGCATGGATCGGTCGGGACGATCCGGGCGATGTCATCTGGGTCGAGGTGATCAATGCCCGGCTTGCGGCGATGGTGCGGGCGCCCTCGTCCAGTACCTGAAGGACTTCAGGGATCCGTGACTTGGGTAGGCGCGCCCTCGGCCCGGCCAGACCGACGGCCGCCACCGGGTCGGCGCGGGTATCGAGCAGGGTGATGGCGATGCCCCACAACCCCAGATTCGTTTCCTGATAGGACGTGGCCCAGCCCCGCTGCCGGATGTCGACCAACTCCTTCTCCAACCGCACGGGATCCGTGATGGTCGCGTCGCAAAGGGTGGGCAGACCGCCATCGATGAAAGCGTGCAGGTCCGAGTGGCTCATGTAGGCGAGCAAGGCCTTCTGAGATGCCCCCGCGTGGAGCGGAACCCGGAGACCCGGAACGACCGATAACCGGAGGGGTTTGCGGCTCTCGACCCTTTCCAGGCATACGGAGGTCCGTCGATCAGGGCTGATCACCGTCAGGAGGACCGTCTCGCCGCTCTCGGCGGCGATCGATTCAAGAACCTTGAGGCTGGTGGCTTGCAGGTCGGTGGAGACGGTAGCGCGCCTCCCTAGCTCGAAAGCCGCCACGCCTAGCCGGTATCGCTTGGTCCCCTCATCCCTGGCTACATAACCATGACGCTGCAGGGCGGCCAGGAGACGGTGAACAGTGGGAACCGGCAGGTCAAGGGCTTCCGCGGCCTCGGTCACTGTCCAATCGGGGTCGTCGGGGGTGAACAGTCGCAGTATTGCGAAAGTACGGTCGAGGACTCGAGGTCCTGAACCGTTGGTGTCGACTTTCGGGGTGAACGGGTCGATCACCTTCAGGTTTCGGGGCGCGGTCGATGTGGTCAGGTCATCCTCCGATCACGATGACACGTTCCTCGGTCATTTCCCGAACGGTGTACCTGGGACCCTCACGCGTGTTCCCGGATATCTTCGTCCCGCCGTAGGGCATCTGGTCGACACGGAACGTGGGTGTCTCGTTGATGGTCACTCCGCCGAAGTCGAGTTGCTCGGCGGCGTCGAGGGCCTTGTGGAGGTCCATTGTGAATACTCCGGCCTGCAGACCGTACTCGGTGGCGTTCGCCGCTTCGATGGCGTCGGGGAAGCTATCGAATGTTCTGATCCCGACTACCGGGCCGAACACTTCGTCGTGCCACACCCGGTTCGATGGATCGACATCGTCCAAGACGGTGGGTCCGAGATGGGGTCCGCCGGCGCCGGAGTCCACGATGGGGGTAGCGCCGCTGTCCTGCGCTTCGTCGATCCAGGATTCTACCCGATCCCGAGCGTCCTTATTGATCAGGGGGCCGACGAAGGTCGTCGGATCGAGGGGGTCGCCCAGGATCTTGTCCAGGCACGCACGCTTGAGTTCCTCGTTGAACCTCGTGTGTACGGATCGCTCCACTATCACCCTCTGGACCGAGATACACGACTGTCCGGCAAAGCCGAACCCGCTTGCCGCTACCGCTCCGGCGGCTGCGGACAGGTTTGCGTCGGCGCATACGATGACCGGTGTCGAGTTGCCCAACTCGAGGCTGACCCGTTTCTGCGGGGCGCGGGCCGCCAGCCGCCAACCCACCTCGCTCGAACCGGTGAACGTAATCATACCCACTCGGTTGTCGGCGATGAGGGTATCGCCGATTTTCGACGACGAACCCACCACCACTGACAGGGCCTCTCGCGGAAGCCCTGCATCGTAGAGTATGTAGGCGAGCGCCGCCGCGGCCAGCGGCGCCTCCCGGGAGGGCTTGAGCACGACTCCACACCCGGTGGCGACGGCCGGACCCACCTTGTGCGCAGCCAGGTTGAGAGGAAAGTTGAACGGTGTGATGGCGCCGATCACACCGATCGGAACCCGTATCGTAAAGCCGCGATGGCCTACACCCGCCGGGTGGGCATCAAAAGCCACCCCGGTACCTGTAAGGGTGCGCGCCTCGGCGGCCGAGAACCGGAAGGTCTGGACGCAGCGATCCACCTCTATCAAGGCCTGGCTGACCGGCTTTCCGATTTCCAGCGCCAGTATGCGGGCCAGGGCATCGCGGTTAGCCTCGGTACGGGCAGCCGCCCCGTCTAGAATCTCGGCCCTACGGTAAGCGGGCAGAGGGTTACGCGTAGCGTCATGGGCTGCGTCTATGGCGTCCGCCGTCTCCGACCTTCCGCCGGTGGGGACCACACCTACTACGGACCCATCCCAAGGGGAGCGGACGTCCATCGAATCGCCGACCAGTTTCTCGCCGGCGGAGAACAGGTCAGGACGGAACGGGAGTATGGCTGTGGAGAGAACGGAAGAAGTCGTCATTTGCCCCTCGATAATCTGGACTACCGGATCACAATTCTACCCGGATTATCGTATGTCGGAAATCTGGTTCCATCTGGTGAGAAGGAACCAGGCCCTCAAGAACGTCGGCGCCGTGGTCAATCTATGGTTATCACGCTCCTGATCGTGTTTCCTAGATGTATCGCTTCGAAGGCCGATGCCACGTCATCGAGACCAATTCTCTCGGTAATCAGCCCGTCGAGGTCGAGTTTCCCATCGAGATACCAGCGAATGAGTTGAGGGAAATCACGTGACGCCAGCGAATCACCGTTCAGGGAGACCTTCAGGGTCGTGCCGGGAAAGAAGAATCCTTGCATGGGGAGCGTCAGAACCTGGTCGTCGGGGGGGAACCCGATCAGCACCGCAGTTCCCCGGTAGTCGAGAACCTCGACGGACTGCCGGGTGGTCGTAGAGAGGCCGACCGCGTCGAAGGAGTAGTCCACCCCGTAACCGCCTGTCAGGGTGCGGATTTCCTCGACGGGGTCCGTCTTGGAGGCATCGACCACATCCGTGGCGCCGAACGAGGTCGCCCAGTCGAGCTTCCTCGACACGAGGTCGACGGCGATTATGCGTTCTGCTCGGGCCAGGCGGGCGCCTTGGATCACGTTGATCCCTACTCCGCCGACACCGAAGACGGCCACCGTCGCTCCGGGCTCGACTCCGGCGGTTCGTAATACCGACCCCACACCGGTGGATACGGCGCAACCCAGCAGTGAGGCCTGCTCGGGCGGGCAGTCGGGGGAGACCGGGACTGCCTGGGACGCGGCTACCAGCAGGTATTCGGAGAAGGCGCCGAGGCTCAGGGCAGGCGTGAGCTGTCGTCCGTCGCCGGTCTCGGGTCCGGTAGCGGCTTCGACGGGTGTACGGCAATGCTCGATTCGACCTGCCAGACATGACCGGCACATATGGCAGGGCGCCCGGTACGTCAGAACCACGAAGTCCCCGATTCGAGAGGGGTCGACCCCGTCACCCACAGCTTCTATATGACCGGATCCCTCGTGACCCAGCAGGTAGGGGAAGTCGTTACCGAGGTGGCCGTCCAGGTAGTGCATGTCGCTGTGGCAGACCCCGCCGGCGGCGATACGAACCAGCACCTCGCCGGGACCGGGATCCCGCACTCGGAGTTGCTTCACCGTTAAGGGTCCGCCCTTGGCGACCGCTACGACTCCCCTTCCGGTAGTGGGAGACATTCTCCCCTCCTCCCTGTTTCTCGGCTACTGTGCCCGATCATAGGTTGCGTCGAGTGCCGCCGCCCCGGTCGGTCCGGCAGGCGCGGTAGACAAGATCTTTCCGATGTTCCGGCAGGCTGTCAACAGGGCGGCGTGATAACCTCGCGCCCGTCGGTCGGGTTTGGGGAATGGAAAGGAGTTTGTGGGATGGATGAGCTTCGGAACTACTGGCACCCGGTGGAGAGGGTGTCATCCGTCGGCGCCAACCCCGTGTCTGCGACCTTATTGGGAGAACAGTTGGTCCTGTTCCGGGTGGGCGACGAGGTTGTGGCGCTGAAGGATCTCTGTATCCACCGCGGGACGCCCCTCTCCCTCGGTTGGATGGAGGGTGACGAGATCGTATGCCACTATCACGGCTGGCGCTACGACAAGACCGGCGTCTGCACGCTCATCCCGACCCTACCTCCGGGTGGCCGCATCCCTCCCGCCGCCCGCATTCCACGATTTCGCACCGAACAGCGTTACGGGTTGGTGTGGGTGGCGCTGGGCGAGCCGAAGCATCCCATTCCCGACTACCCGGCATACGAGAGCGGGTCCATGACCACCGTCCTCTACGATGACTTCCGCTGGAAGGCCAACGCGGCCCGGGTTATCGAGAACGTCCTGGACTACACCCATTTCCCTTGGGTCCATGACGGGCTGCTGGGCCAGCGCGACGAGCCGATGTATCCGCATGTGAGGCCCGCCTTGTCCGAGGACGGTTTCAGCTACGACGTACCCGACGACCGTAATAACACCATCCGCTCCTATCGACTCTTCCTACCGTTCACGGTACGGCTTTCGGTCACCACCCGCATACCGGAGAGCGAACGGGAAAACAACCCGATGAGCCCCAAGGGCCGCAACTACTCGATGATGTTCACATGCTGCCCGGTTTCGTCCAGGGATACCATCCAGTACTTCTTCACGTCCCGCGATTGGAACCTCACCAAGCCGGACGAAGACTGGTACGCATTCGATGCGGTGGTCATGTCACAGGATCAGGTCGTGGTCGAGAACCAGCGCCCCGAGGAGCTTCCTCTGGACTTGACCGCCGAGCTCCATCTGCGGGGGACGGACGCCGGCGCCTTGGCCTATCGCCGGATGCTGCGGGACCGCGGCGTCGCGTGGCATCATTAGCAGAGCGGGCTGGACGTCTTCCGCGTGCCCGGTGTCCTGAAATCTTTGGTTCGCCTGGTTTCTATAATCCCGTAAGAAGTCGCGTTGCGCGACCGGGGATCGTCTTCCTCTTCCCAGCCGGCATTTTTTCGCTGTCGGCGGGACTTGAGGACCGTTTCTGTCCTACCCTCGGTGTATGTTGATAATTAACCGTAATTACCGGCGGTCCGCTTCCGACGTCGACCCGGACCGCGTGAAGGGATCAAAGTTCGTTCGGGACTGCCCCGTCAGGGGTATGGGAGGACGCGTCCCGGCAAAGGCGGTGGGGGAGGGCCCGCCGGGAAGGGGTCTACCCGCGGCGATTTTCGCGATCTTCTCCTGACTCAGGACACTAGCCAAGGTGGATACCGAATACACTCAAAGGCGGTACGTTCGTAATGGGACGGTTAAGAAGATGCGCGGGTAGGCGTTGACCAGGGGAAATGTGCCGGAAGGCTATGAATAACCAACTCGCCTCTAACCAGAGGTTTCGCAAGGGCGAGGAGTACTGCCGTACGGTCGTGTCTTCCCTACCCGCACACGCTCTAAGTCAAGTGGCTAGCCGTCTTGGCTTGGTCGCGTAGCCATTCGCGAGCGGCGTGGTGGGTGAGGGTTATCCAGCCCTTCCGGGTACCGATGATCATGCCGGCGTTTATCAGACGGCGACGGTAGACGCCTGCGTAGTTCGCGCTCACTTCGAGCCGGTCGGCTATGTCCGCCAGCCTTGACTCATCGTCGTCCGCGGCCATGGCGAACAGGAATCTGCGGTCCATTTCGGATAGCGCGACCCAGGTAGGGGAGAGTACCAGCCTACCGACCCGCCGTCGCGCTTCGTTGATCGCGACCTCGACTTCGTCCATGCCGATATGCATGGCATTTCCGGCTGCTTTCCAAGCATGAAACCCGACGAGTTGCACCATGAAAGCATATCCTGACGTGGCGACGATGGCTTTTTCGAGCGCCTCCTGGGCGATCCTGCCTCCGGAGTCGATTATGGGTCCGGCGATTGCCCGCCGGGTCGATTCGAAGTTCAGCTGCTCGATGTCGTGGCGGGAGCAGCGCTGGAGGAAGGTAGCGGTGTTACCGGATAGCAAAGACGTCTCGACATGGGGCAAGGCGGCGCCCACGAACGCCACAGGACGCTGCTCGCGGCGTGTGACGTGCTGCAGGACCGAGCCGAACTCCCTGATCTCGTCAAAGTCGCCTCCCTGGAGTTCGTCAAGGGTGATAATCAGACCGGTTCCTTCGGCTGCCAGGACATCTCCGAGCGCCGAGAGGACACCCCGGAGGTCGTAGCCGGGTCGGGTGGTGGATGATGGCTCGAATTCGATCCCGAAGCCGGCCGCGGTCAAACCGGTTATCCGTCGCCGAGGCTCGGCCGGGGAGAGTCCATCCAGTAACTTGGATGCGCCTCGAGCGATGCGAGCGGGAAGTCCTTCGGGCGCGGCGTTGTCGGCCAACACGATCCATCCGTGACTACGAGCCAAGTCCTCGATTGCATTCAGCATTACGGTCTTGCCGGAGCCTCTTACACCGATGAGAAGCGCCGTATAGTCCGGATGCGTAGGACCGGTGACAAGGGCGTCATCTATGTCCTCGAGGATATGCGCCCGTCCGGCCAGCACCGGTGGGGAGGCGCCAAAGGTCGGGGAGAATGGGTTGCGGGGCGCCAGATGATCCTCCAGATCCGCTGTGGATATAGAGCCCAGTCTAGCCTTTTGCGGCGTTTATTGTTTTTGCGGCGTTTATTGTTTTTGCGGGCTTTATTGTGCGTTTCAATCCTCACCCGCCCCGAAGGGCGAGCGCAACCGCGCGGCGGTCGGGTACGGACATCGAGACGCTCTTTCGCCGTGACCTGCATCCTAGGAGTCCAGGGGGTCAAACGGGGACGAAGGACTCCCCGCCATTCCCACCCACCTTGACACCCGCTTTGAGAACCGCCCAGGGTCGGCGGAGGCAAGCGAGATCCTCCAGTGGATTACCCTCGACGATCAACAGGTCCGCCAGCTTTCCCTTTTCCACGGTTCCGAGATCACCGTCAATACCCAGTAGTTCGGCCCCGACGCGGGTAGCGGCGGTTATAACGGCATGGCATGACATTCCTGTCGAATGGAGCAGTTCCATCTCGTCGTGTAGCCCGGATCCGGGGAGAATGAATGGATTCGGCATGTCGGTGCCGGCTGCGATCTTAACCCCATGCCGGTGCGCCCTTCCTACGAACCCCAGTTGCCTTTGCCACTCGGTGGGCGCCGCTTCCCAATCCTCCGGAGAGAAGTCGTCGATCCAACCCTTCTCCTCCCAATGATCTATCACGGGTTCCGGTATCCGGTCTATCCCATCGGGCCTGCGTACCGCATCCTCCGAGTTGAGCAGGGCGCTTCGGGATAGCGTGAGGGTGGGTGTCAGGAACACTCCTCGCTCCACCATGAGATCCAGGAGCGCGCCGACCCGGCTTGAATCGACATCGATATATCGCCAAGGTCGGAAGGACAGCAGGTGATCGTGGGCGCGCCGAGGTAGCGCGGCGATCTCGGAGCGCTGGGCTTCGTTCAGCAGTTCAGTTCCGATCCGGATGTGTTCCAGGGCGTCTACCCCGAGCCGCACCGCCGCCTCCGCCGTCAAAGTGTGGCCCACATGGGCGGCTACCTTCTTCCCGCGGGCGTGAGCTTCCAAGACGACCGCCCGCAGAGGATCATCGGTCATCCACACATAGATCTTGATGAAGTCGGCGCCCTTGTCGAGAAGGTCGGCTGTCTGTGCTCTTGCTTCGGCGGGGTTCCGTACTACCCGGAGCCCCGGATGTGGACCACCCGGCGGTCCGTCCAGGTTGGGTCCCGAGCCGTAGAAGCGGGGCCATCGAGGGTTTCCCTCCTTGAGTATCCGGAACGACCAGTCGAGGTCCGGGCTTCCCGTACACCGGACCGTGGTCACGCCGTATTCCACGAAAGCCTTCATGAACCCGTCGAACAGGGGCATCGGATCGTCGACACCGAACCGGTTGTACGGAAGCAGGCCCAGATGGACGTGGCTATCGATCAGGCCGGGAAGGATAGTCTTTCCGGTCAGATCGATCGTTTTGGGTCCGGCGATTCCGGATAGTTCCTGACGACGGTAGATGTTTGTAATGCGGCCTTTGGCCAACTCGACAACGGCGTCGTCCATAGGTTGCCGGTCCGAACCGTCGATGACCCGGGCCCCGCTTAGGATGAGCGTGGGGGCGTTCCTATCGGATGGGGTTCTCGACACGTTGTACTCAGACACCTTTCAACCGCACCGACGAGTGCCAGGGAATCGCCAAGGTCTCGATGAGTTGGACAACCTGGAACCAGACCACGCCGATTATCGCAACGATGAGCATGGAGGCGTAGGCATCCGGGGTGTCGAATGTCTCCAGGCTCCTCGTGAGGAGCGTGCCGAGACCTCGCTGCACGGTGACGAACTCGGTGACGATGACCCCTACCAAGGCCAGCGTGACGTTGAGTTTGAGCGACGTGAATATCCATGGAAGAGCGCTGGGGATCTTCAACTTGGTCAAGCCGCCCAGCCGCCCGACCGCCAGCGATTCAAGCAACTCCTCGGACTCGCGTTCGATGGAGGTGAGACCCTTGTACACGGATATAACGGTGGGCGGCACCGACATCAGGACCACCACCGCGATGGCCGAGTTGGGTCCGAGACCGAAGTAGAGGACCATGAGCGGGGCGGTGGCGAGGATGGGCATGGCCGCGAAGCCGCTGGTTACGGGTAGTAGGTAACGGCGCAGAGGGTCGACTTCGGACAGCAGGATGGCCAGGCCGATTCCCGCTGTCGATCCGAGTATGTACCCGATCCCGGCCGCATAGAAGGTGTCGTACGCGTTCTCGCGGAAGAACCACCAACCCTCGAAGAAGGCTTCCACCACCGCCAATGGATAGGGGACGGTGAATATCTTGAGATCAAGGAGGTTGTGAAACACGCCCATCTCCCAGGCCACCAGCACCGTAGCCAGGATGAGCAGCGGAGGGATGATCCTCAGCGCGATGAGTCGAACCCGCTTGCCGATCATGCTGTCCTCTCGGTCCTGAATTCGGGCTGCCAAGGTGTTACAAGGCGTTCCAGCAGGGCGGCGCTCCGGTAGAAGACGATGCCGAGTACGAGGGTCATGATCACCGCCGCCCAGAAAAGGCTGGCGAACTGCGGGCCGTAATACTGGGTGATGAGGATCAGGTATCCGGCCCCGTCGGTGGCGCCTGATAGTTCGACCACTATCTCGGCAACGACCGAAAGCGGGGCGGCGATCTTGAATCCGGTGAAGAAGAATGGAGCAGCAGCGGGAATCCGGAGTTTTACCAGCGTGTGCCACCGCGATGAGTTATAGCTATCCATCAACTCCGTCTCGTCGTGAGGGACGCTCTTGAGTCCCTTCAGGACATTGAGCGACATCGGGAAGAACGTGATGTAGCTGGCGACCACGATCCGGGTGATCGTGTAGTCGCGCAGGATCGCCAGCAGGATGGGCGCCAGGGCTATGGTGGGGACCATCTGACCGAATACCACGTACGGGTAGAAGGCGCTCTCCCAGATCCGAGAGCGCGCCGCGATCAGGGCGATAATCACCCCGATTGTGGTTCCGATCACCAGACCTACCAGCGCTCCCGAGGCGGTGGTTCGCAGAGCCGACCAGAGGTCCGGCCAGTTCTCCACGATGGCGATCGCCACATCGTGAAGATAGGGGAACTTCTTGCCCGCCAGCGGAGTGTCGCTCGCCGCCACCCGCCATGCGTTCAACTGCCAGAGACCGGCGAGGGTCAGCACGAGGAGCAGACCGATACCCCATCTACGTAGCTTGGCGGGCGCCGAGCGCGAATCGACCGGGGAAGTCGATTCGTTGCCTCCCCGGTCGATCACATCCGTTTCGTTCACGTCTACCTCTGGCCGAAGGCGCCCGGTCGTTTACATGCCTTCGGTCGCCATTTCCCAGATCGAAGCGTCATAGGCGTTTCCGGCCGGGACCTCCTGGTCCAGCAGGCCGAAACCGAACAGGTCGGTGGAGAGCCGTTCGAAGGCTTCGACGTCGATGCTGCCGTAATCGGACTCGGGGAAGCCGTCCGGGAAGTGCAGATCCTCAAGTGCGGTGAGCATGTTGGCCTGGTGCAGCTCCGATGCCTGGACGGCTTGCTCCAGAATCACGTTTACAGTCTCCTCCGGGTTGTCGAAGGCGTACTTCCAGCCTCTGATCGTGGCAGTGACGAACCTGGAAATCGCCTCCCCTTTCTCAGCGAGAATCTCCTCGGTGGTGTGCAGCACGCCGTGCGGACTGCCGACGCCGTAGTCGTCGAAGTCGATTATCACGAGATCATCCGAGGTGAAGCCTTCCTCGTACAGCGACTGGAGTTCGTTCCAGTATGTGGGGGTAATGGAGTCGAACTCCCCGTTGAGGAAGGGGTCGAGGCTGAACCCTTGCTCGACCAACTCGAAGTCCACTCCCGGCTCGAGTCCCACCTGGGCTGCGAGCGCCAGCAACTCCACCTCGTCGCCCCCTCCCTGGAAGGCTGCGACCGTCTTGCCGGCGAGATCCTCAGGACCCTGGATCCCGCTGTCCGCCATCGCTACGATCGGGAAACCCGATTTGCGATGGAACTGGGCCACCGCCACCAGCGGGACTCCCCGGCTCCTTGCGACGAAGATCGCCGCCGCCTTGCCGAGGGTCAGGTCGGCGGCGCCGGTAATGATCTGCTGATCCGGGCTGACATCCGGTCCGCCGGGCAGCACCTCGACATCGAGGTTCTCGTCGGCGTAGAAGCCTTTGCGGTCGGCCATGATGTAGCCTGCGAACTGGGACTGGGGAACCCAGGTCAACTGCATCACCAGGCTCACCCTCTCAGGCGCCGCGGTAGTTGTGGGACCCTGGGTGGTGGTCGGCGCTGCGGTGGTCGGCGCTGGTTCGTCCTCTCCGCACGCAGCCGCAGTGAGCGCTAGGACGACAAGCCCGACTAGAATCCTACCTCTGAAGTGGTTCATGGTTCCCTCCCTTAGTCCGAGGACTGCTCCGAGCCGGGGTGGTCCGTCGGCGCGGGGCGAGTTAGCCTCGCATGCTACAACAACCAACCCATCAAACCCGGAGCTTGTTCACATTGTGGAACCGCCGGAGTTCCTGCACCCCGGGGATTGTCGAGGTCCTCTCCAGGTTTCCGGTAGCCGAGCAATCACGGCCGCCCTTAGGACTACGGGAAACCTCCTTCAGATATTTGGGTTGGGATTGCTTGACACTGCTCCGTCGCCCGCCGTAACATCGGTCGGTGACCGATGACCGGAGCGGTTGGTCCATGAGCGCAGAAGGATCTCGCGACTACTGGTATCCCATCGCCTACTCGGAGGAGGTCACGGACCGGCCTCTCGGCACGTCCCTACTCGGAGAGCGTATCGTGGTCGTCCGTCTTGATGGGACTCCTGCCGTTCTAAGGGACCTCTGTATCCATCGCGGCAGTCCACTCTCGATGGGAGTAATAGAAGGAGAGGCTCTCCGCTGCTCCTATCACGGCTGGTTGTACGACCGGACCGGCAGGTGCATCGCCATTCCGCAGCGGCCCCCCGAGGCGCCTATCCCTCCCAAGGCGAGGGTTCCGTCCTATCCGGTCATGGAAAGATACGGCGCCGTCTGGTCGACACTCGGCAATCCGGAGACCGGACTGCCCGCGTTTCCCGAGTTCGACGACCCGGGTTGGCGGATCGTCAAGCTCCCGGCCATGACCTGGGAGTCGAGCGCGGGCAGGATGATGGAGAACTTCCTCGATGCCGGGCACTTCGCGTGGGTACATACCGGGTTGCTGGGCGATCCCGAACGGCCGCTGGTGTATGTAAGCGACCTGGAGTATCACCACGATGGCTTCAGCTATACGGTGGAGACCGAGATACGGGTAGACGGCGGATGGGCCAAGGACTCCATCCTCTACCGGTACCGCCTCCCCTACTGGTTCAGGATTACCGAAGCGGGGTATCGCCCTACCGAGAAGGTTGTTCACGGAGTCGATGGGGGCGGGGAAGGCGGCGCCCACTACCGGTTCGACATCGTAATCCAGCCGATGACCCGCAAACGTAGCAGGCGCTACACCTGGATAGCGCGGGACTACGACCTGGATCCGGCGTCGGACGATTCCTTTCGGTCGGTACAGATGACCGTTGCCGAGCAGGATCGCCCCATCGTTGAGGCTCAACGGCCCGAGGAACTACCGCTCGATATAACCGAGGAACTCCATATCCGGGGTGTGGATGGACCGGCGATCGCCTTGCGTAGGATGCTCAAGGAGGTCGGGATCACCGAGAGCGTTCTCGCGCCCTGACCCTTTCCGACTCCCGCCGGACTTTTTTCTAGCGAGATGTCCTGAATCTTCAACCCCAATTTTTTATGCAGGGGTTTGATTGGGTAGCCGAGAAGATGCAATAAACTCTCTGACCTGGGA
>CAZEZF010000052.1:0-23119 GCA_964516495.1 uncultured Acidimicrobiia bacterium
AAAAATTGGGGTTAGTCGCGGCCGGCCACGGTCGGATCGATCAGACCAGCGATGTAGGAAGGGGGCATGGGGCAGCGATCTATCATTACGTCAGCCTTCCCGATAGCGTCCTCTATCGCTCCGGCCAGCGCGGCGGGAGGCCCGATCGTACCCGCTTCCCCGACACCTCGTACCCCCAGGGGGTTTAGCTCCGACGGTGTTTCGAAGTGGTACACCTCCGGGCTGGGTATGTCGGTGGTGCGCGGTATCTGGTAGTCGAGAAAACTGGCGGTAGTCGGTTGCCCCGAATCGTCATATAGGAGTTCCTCGGAGAGGGCGGCGCCGATTCCCTGTGCGATCCCGCCCACCACCTGCCCTTCGACGATCATCGGGTTGATCAGCTTCCCGCAGTCGTGGACGACCACATATTTGAGGATTGTTACATGGCCGGTGATCGGGTGGATCTCGACAACCGCGATGTGGGCGCCGTAGGCGAAGGTCACCCGGGCGGGATCGAACCCGGCCGTGGCGGTGAGAGGTGGACCGGAGTTCGGATCGGCGCAGGCGGCCATCGGTATCGAGCGGGCCGGGGCGCCCACGACCGATACCCGCCCGTCCCGGATGGTCAGGTCACCGGGATCGACCTCCAGCAGGTCCGCCGCCCGATCCAGCACATGAGAGCGAAGTTCGGAGCCTGCCGCGGAGACGGCGCTTCCGACGACTACCGCGGTCCGGCTGGCGATCGTGCCGCCCCCGGTCGGGATCAACCCGGTGTCTCCTTGCCGCACCCGTACATGTTCCAACGGTACCCCCAATGCATCGGCTGCCACCTGGCCGAGCGCGGTGGCGTGGCCCTGACCCTGCGACGGTAGGGCGACGGTAACCGTAACCGTCCCGTCCGGCGCCAGGGTTGCGGTAGCGGTCTCGGTGGGCCCGATCCCCGTACCCTCTATATAGGTGGCGAAGCCGATGCCAAGGCGCCGGCCCTCGCCTGTGGCCTTGGTCTGTTCCTTCCGCCAGTAACTCACGTCGGCGCGCCGGATCGCCTCGTCGAAGATAGCTCGGTAGTCGCCTCCATCCAGGCTGAGAGGGGCGCCGTCCCGGTAGCGTATACCGGCGTAGTAGGGCATCTCGTCCCGGGTGATCATGTTCTTTCGCCTGAGAACGGCCGGATCGGTCCCGAGTTCCCGGGCGGCGATGTCGATAATCCGCTCCATGGCGAATACCGCCTCCGGCCGTCCGGCGCCCCGGTAGGCGGAAAGGGGCGCCTTGTTGGTGAGAAACGACTCATGAACGATGAGCGCCGTGGGGATGCGATAGGCGCCCTGGAGGTGGGCGGCGGTGTTGTAGGGAACGATGAGGCTTTCGAGGTTCGAAGCCCCGGCGTCGGTGGTGAACCGGTCCCGCAGACCGAGAAACCGGCCATCGCCGCTGAGGGCTAGCTCGACGTGGTGTTGCTGGTCTCTGGCGTGGACGGCGGCCAGAAAGTTCTCGGTCCGGGTTTCGACCCACTTGACCGGAGAGCCCATCCGCCGGGCCAACGCGGGGATCAGCAACTCTTCGGGGTAAACCATCGATTTGATCCCGAAGCCTCCCCCGACGTCGGGCGCCACTACCCTTATCCGGTCTCGCTCTAACCCGAAGTAGGAGGCGAGAGCGTCGCGCAGCCAGTGCGGGGCCTGGTTGGACGACCATACGGTGAACAGAGTCCGGGTCGGATCGGCCAGCACGCCTCTCGGCTCGATCGGCGTCCCGGTCTGGCGCCCTGACCGGAAGGTTCCGCTCACCACACGGTCTGCCCGAGCGAACGCCGACTCCACGTCACCCTTGCGGATCACGAACCGGGTGGCGAGGTTATCCGGCCAACTGTCGTTGAGCGGGCCGCCTACCAGGTTCCGGGATCCGTCGATGTCGACCACAGGTTCCCGGGGTTCATACTCGACGTACACCTCTCGGGCCCCGTCCGTGGCTGTGTACGGGTCGGCGGCGAGCACCGCAGCCACCGGTTCTCCCACGTACCGGACCTTTCCCGGCGCCAGGAGGTGGGCGAATTCGGGTCGGCTCATCACCTCTACGCGCTGTTGGAGACCTTCAGGGGCGGGCGCCCATGTCGGTTGAGGTACCGGACCGTTGGCAGGCCCGAGGTCCTCGGCTGTGAACACCCTCACGACACCGGGTGTCGATAACGCCCCTGCTACGTCGATCGAGATCAGATCGGCGCGGGCAAACTGGCTGCGGACGATGGAGCAGTGGAGTGTTCCAGGCGCCCGGATGTCGTCAAGATATCGAGTGGCGCCGGTCAGGATCGCCCGATCCTCGACCCTGCGAACGGAGGCGCCGGTGAGTTTCAAGCCCGGTCAATTCCGGCCGGGTGCATGGCCTGGGCCGCTCTGAGCGCCGCCGCGACGATGTTGGCGTAGCCGGTACACCGGCAGAGGTTTCCCGAGAGCCCCTCGCGGACTTCTTCCTCGGTGGGTTCGGGATTGTCGTCCAGCAACTCGATGGTCGCCATGACGAAGCCCGAGGTGCAGAAACCACACTGGAGGGCGTGCTCCTCCCGGAACGCCGCCTGCACGGGATGGAGTCGTTCGGCGTCAGCGATACCTTCGATGGTGGTCACGGTCCGTTTCGCCGCCTGCACCGCGAACAGGGTGCACGACTTGACGGCCCGGCCGTCGACCAGAACGGCGCAGGCGCCGCAGCTGGTGGTGTCGCATCCGATCCGCACGCCGGCCTGATGGGCTACCTCACGGAGGAAATGCGCCAGCAGGAGGCGTGTCTCGATAAGGGCTTTCACCAAACCACCGTTGACGGTGATGGACACCTCCACACGAGGATCGGTGGTGACGGGTTCACTCACGGTAAACCGCCGCCCGCCCGTTTCCAGGCCCGCCGCAGGGATTGGGTGGTCACCATCGCTGCTACACGGCGACGGTACTCGGCCGACCCGCGCATATCCGACCAGGGTCGGGCCGTCGCGGCCGCCAACCCTCCCGCCTCGCTGAACAACCTGCGAGAGGCGGCCCGACCACGGAGTAAGGCCTCGGCTTCGACCGCCCGGATGGGGATCGGCCCCAGGTTGGTGAGAGCGATTCTGGCGTTCCTGATGGTATACGGGTCATCGGACTCCAGATATGTCGCCGCCCCGCCGATAGCGTAGTCGCCCACCTGGCGTTCGTACTTGACGTACGCACTTCCAGTTCCGTCCTTCTGCCGGGGAATCACTATTTCCGTGAGCAATTCGTCGGGTTCGAGCGCTGTGGTGAACAGGTCAACGAAGAAGTCCTCCGCCGCTACTGTGCGGGAACCGACCGGTCCGACCAGGGTGAACGAAGCGCCGGTCGCCACCAGGGTGGCGGGATGGTCGTTGGCAGGATCACCGTGGGCCGCGTTGCCTCCGACCGTCGCCACGTTTCTCACCAGGGGATCGGCGACTACCCGGCTCGTATCGACCAGTGCGGGTGTCCAGCGCGCCGCAAAAGGGCAGCGTTCGAGAGCCGACTCGGTCACCATCGCTCCGATTCCGAGGTTCTCTCCCCTCATCTCGATTGTCGAGAGGCAACCCAGGTGTGAAATGTCGACGAGTACGGAGGGAGCGGCGAGCCGCAACTTCATCATGGGTATCAGGCTCTGGCCACCTGCCAGCACCTTGGCGTCGTAGCCGTACCTAGCCAGCGCGTCGACGGCTTCATCTACCGACCGAGCGGGCAGGTATTTGAATCGTGGTGGGTACACCCCGCGCCTTTCGATACTCGGATGTGTCTGGTTCGTATGCCAGCAGGGTACCGAAATAGACGGTTCAAGGGGGGTTCGCCGTTGGGGTGGCGCCGAAAAAGACGGGGGTGGGTTGGCCCGCGATGTTTCGAACCGGGTGCTGTTCGCGTTTTTCGGGCCAACTGGACGTCTTTCCGTCTTGGTTTTCAGCCGCCGCCGCGGTCGACGGGACTCGGGGACCGTTTCTGTCCTACCCCTCCTGTATGTTGATAACCCCAATTCTTCATGCCCCGTCACCCCGACCTCGAAAGGACCGCGTCAAGCCCACTCTCGTAGGGTGTCAGGCGATCACCCGGCGGGTGAAGGGTCACTCCCCGGTCAGGCGAAGCCGCCGAGCAGCCATCCTCCCAGGTCAGAGAGTTCCTAGCATCTCTCTCGGTTACCCATCCAAACCCCTGCATGGAAAATCGGGGTTGACTAACCGTAATTACCGGCGGTCCGCTTCCGGAGTCGACCCGGACCGCGTGAAGGGATCAAAGTACGTTCGGGACTGCCTAGCCGGGGTTGGGGGGACGCGTCTCAACCAAAGGCGCCGCCGGTGGGGGAGTGCCCTTCGGGAGGGGGAGTGCCCGACAGGAAGGGCCCACCCGCAGCGTTTTTCGCGGTCTTCTTCTGACCCAGGACACTAACCCCATACGCTTTGTCCGGTCGGGATCGGCGCGAGAGCCGACTCCGAACCTACGGCAAGCATCCGGTCCGGATATGAGCATCGGATAGGATGCGTTGATGCCGCCGCTAAGAGCATCCCCGCCGCCGGGCCGGATCATCCCGAATGGCGTCTGACGGCGTCACCTTCAGATCGCAGCTTTCCGTGGTCATGTGGATCAGGGAGTCCGGTCTTCCGATCACCGCCGACGCGGGTTGGGCTCGCGTATCATGACCGGCGTGGTGACGCGAACGCGACAGCCCATGGCGAATGCGGTCGGTACTCCGCGTATCGGCGCCAACAACCGCCGTCTGGCTCGCGGCGACGGTGAGTATGTGGGTGACCTCCACCGGGCCGGCATGCATTACCTGTCGGTGGTGCGTAGCCCCCACGCTCATGCGCGGATCGTCTCGGTGGACCCCTCCGCGGCTTCTGCTGTCGATGGGGTGGTCGATGTGATCCTGCCTTCCGACGTGGCCGCGGAAACCCGACCGATTCCGGAAGGTTGGGACACGGCCGAGGCGGGAGCGAGGGGCGTCGATTGGTACGCGGTTGCCCAGGGTCGGGTTCGTTACGTGGGTGAAGCGGTCGCCGCGGTCGTCGCCACGGATCCCTACATCGCCAGGGCCGCCGCCGGGCAGGTTATGGTCGATTACGAGGTGCTCGAGGCCGTCAGTTCGGCGGAAGCGGCCCTCCGTCCGGGGGCGCCCAAGGTGGAACCGTCGTGGGAGAACAACGTCCTGGTCGCCGATGGATTCGAAACCGGGGATATCGACGCAGCCATGGAGTCGGCGGACCACATCGCCGACGGACGGGTCAAGTCGCAGCGCCTTACCGGGGTACCGATAGAACCGCGGGGCATCGTGGCCGAATACGACCCGATAGCCGACCTGCTCACTTTCTGGGAGTCAACCCAGCAGCCCCACCAGGTCCAGACCTTCCTGGCGGCTGCCTTGGGCGTCAAGGAGGCTTCGATACGGGTAATACAGACCGATGTCGGCGGCGCGTTCGGTCTGAAACAACCCACCTCCCAGGAGGAGGTGATCGTGGCGTTCGCGGCCCTCCGCCTGCAACGGCCCGTGCGCTGGCTGGAGACCCGGAGCGAGAGCTTCACGGTGGGAGGTCACGCCAGAGAGACGGAGTGTCATTACCGGGTCGGGTTCAAGTCCGACGGAAACATAACCGCCCTGTCGGTCGACATCGTCGCCGATGTGGGAGCGCCCACCTCCTACCTGGGTTGGGGCATGTCATATGTGACGATGTACTCACTTCCCACTGTCTACGAGATCGAGAACGTCCGCGTCAGCCTGACCAGCGTCGTCACCAACAAGTGTCCCTGGACTCCCTACCGGGGTTTCGGCAAAGACATCGCTTCTTTCCTGATGGACAGGGTGGTGGAGAAGGTGGCCCGCACCCTGGGTAAGCCCAGTGAGTTGGTACGGCGCCGCAACTTCATACCCGCAGACGCCTTTCCCTACCCGCAGTCGTCCGGCGCCATGCTGGACAGCGGGTCCTACGAGCAGGTACTGGACACCGCGCTCGAGGCGATCGGCTACCAGGACTTTCCGGATGTGCAAGCAGCCGCTCGGGCGGAGGGGCGTTACCTGGGCCTCGGCATCGGGCAGGAACTCACCCCCGAAGGGGTGGCGATGCCGGGCAGCATCACCAACAACGGCTACGACGGGGCGACTGTGCGGGTGACGCCCACCGGCGACGTGATGGTGCTGGTAGGAGTCACGTCGCCGGGCAACGGTAACGAGACCGCCCTCGCCCAGATAGCGGCCGACGCGCTGGGATGCGAGGTCGAGCGGGTCACCGTGGTGCAGGGAGACACCGAGTCATGTCCGTGGGGTCTGGGTAACTACAGTTCGAGGAGCATAATCATCGGCGGCTCGGCCGTTTACGAGGGAGGCCGCGAGCTGAGGCGGCGCATGCATGTGGTGGCGGCCTCCATGCTGGGTAGCGAGCCGGGGAAGCTGGTAGCGGCGGGGGGGCGTATCCGGGTGGAGGACGATCCGGAGCGTTCTGTCGGCTTCGCAGAAGTCGCCGAGCGGGTCTACTGGCATGCGTTCGAGGAGCATGCCGACCTAGTCGAACCGGGCCTGGAGGTCACCCGTTACTTCCGGATACCCAACATCTACCACCAGCCCGAGCGGGACGGCCGATTCTCGGTCTACCCGACATGGCCCAATGGGGTGGCCGCCTGCATAGTCGAGGTGGATCCGGATACGGGCGGGGTGACCATACTTCGTTACTGCATGGTCGAGGACGCCGGTGTCATCATCAACCCGTTGCTCGCCGACGCCACCATGCACGGCGGGATCGCTCAGGGGTTGGGGAGCGTACTCTACGAGCAGGTCCGCTACGATGACAACGGGCAGCTGGTCACGGCAACCCTCATGGACTACACCATCCCCACCGCAGTGGAACTGCCTCGATTCGATCTCCGGCACCATCAGACCCCGTCCCCGTTCACGCCGCTCGGCGCCAAAGGGGTGGGGGAGTCGGGCTTGGGGTCGTCTCTCGGCGCGGTGTGCAACGCCATCGAGAACGCCCTACCCGATCTCCCGGTATGGCTCGAGGAGTTACCGCTGACTCCCGAACGGGTCTGGAACGGAATCAGGGAGGCGCTGGATCGATCACGGAGGGAACCGCGGGCGTGAACCATTCCGCTCCTCCCACCCATGTCGGTCGCCGTTACGCGGGACGTACCAACCGGCCCCTGGCCACCGGTCGGGGGCAGTATGTAGACGACATAAAGCCCGGCGGCGATCTGAGCTACATGGCCGTCCTGCGCAGCCCGCACGCCCATGCCGCCATCCGGTCCATCGACACCTCACGGGCTGAGGCGCTTCCCGGAGTTCTGGCCGTGGTTACGGGAGAGGAAATCGCGGAACGAACCAGGCCGATACCCCAGGGATGGGATACGGCGGCGGTGGGCGCCCAGCAGGTCCGATGGTTCTCGCTGTGCGTTGACCGGGCGCGCTACGTCGGGGAGGCGGTGGCTGCGGTGGTGGCTGACACGAAGTACACCGCCAATCTGGCGGTCGGTCACATAGATGTCGATTACGGGCCTTTACCGGCCGCCACCGATGTGGGCGCGGCTCTCGAGACGGACGCTCCGCTTGTCGAGCCGGCTTGGGGGAGCAATGTGTTGGTCAGGCGGGACCTCAGGGTGGGTGACGCGGAAGGCGCGCTGGCCGGAGCGTACGGCGTGGTGGAGACCGAGATCGTCAGCCATCGCGGGACCGGGGTTCCGATCGAGCCCCGCGGCCTGCTGGCGTCCTTCGATCGCAAGCGGGAGACCCTCACCCTGTGGGACTCGACCCAGAATCCTCATCCGCTGCGCGTGTACCTCTCCCAGACTCTCGGGATTCCGGAATCCCGCATCCGGGTCATCCAACCCCAGGTCGGCGGGGCCTTCGGGCTCAAGCAGCCCACATTCCAGGAGGAACCGCTTATCGCCTACCTGGCTCTGAAGCTACGCCGCTCGATCAAGTGGATCGAGTCACGGGATGAGAACTTTGCTTCCATCGGCCACGCTCGTGAGATGACCGCCCGGGTCAGAGCCGGATTCGACGAGCGGGGCGTGGTAACCGGCGTCGACGTGAGGATTGTCGCCGATGTGGGCGCCCCCACCAGCCTGGTCGGCTGGGGGATGACCTTCGCGGCCAGCGGTCTGATCCCCGGTCCGTACCGGATTCCCAACACGCGGGTGCGTCTGACCACGGTGGTCACCAACAAGACACCCTGGAACTCCTACCGGGGTTTCGGCAAGGACGTAGCCAACCTGTGGCTGGAGCGGGTTATGGACGAGGTGGCGCGGGCAACCGGCCTCGACCGGGGCGAGGTACGGATGCGGAACTTCCTTCGCGCCGACGAGTTCCCCTTCGCCCGAGAGGGAGGAGGCATTATCGGCAGCGGTGACTACCACGCCACCCTCGGCGAGGCGATGGACCTGGTCGGCTACGCGGGCTTTGAGGAGCGTCGCCGGGCTGAGCGGGCTAAGGGGCGGTTCGTGGGTGTCGGGATCGGTTACGAACTTACCCCCGAGGGGTGCGCCATGCCGGGATCGGTGATGATCTCCGCCTACGACGGCGCAACCGTGAGGGTGGGCCCTACGGGAGAGGTGACCGTTCTCAGTGGCGTCACCTCGCCGGGCAACGGCAACGAGACGGCTCTCGCCCAGATCGCCGCCGACGGGATCGGATGCCGGTTCGAAGATGTACGGGTGGTGCAGGGTGATACGGTCGCATGCCCGTGGGGTCTGGGTAACTACAGCTCGAGGGGCGTGATCATCGGCGGATCGGCGGTCGGGATGGCGGCTGCCGAGTTGCGTACCCGACTGATGCAGGTCGCCTCCAACATGCTGGAGGTTGCTCCCGAAGACCTGGAAGCCGCCGACGGTCGGATAGGTGTGACAGGAGCGCCGCTACGTTCGGTGTCGATCGCGGAGGTTGCCGACGAGATGTACCGGCGTCCCTACGGGCCCGCCACCGAGAACGTCGAGCCCGGCCTGGAGGTCACCCGCTACTACCGCGCTGAGAATATCTACCACCAGCCGGCCACCCAGGGGCGTTTCAACGCCTACCCCACCTGGCCCAGCGCGGCCGCCGCCTGCGTGGTGGCGGTAGACCCCGAGACCGGGTTGGTGGAAGTGCTCGACTACTTCTTGGTCGAGGATGCGGGGACCATCGTGAACCCGTTGTTGGTTGACGCCAACCTGCATGGAGCAACCGCCCAAGCCCTGGGCGCCGCTCTCTATGAACAGATCAGCTACGACGAGTCGGGCCAGATCCTGACTGCCACCCTCATGGACTACACGATTCCCACCGCGGTGGAGATGCCTCGGGTGAACGTAGCCCACCAGGTTTTCCCTTCTCCGTTCACCCCCCTAGGGACCAAGGGAGCGGGGGAGTCGGGGATGGGCTGCGCGCTGGGAGCGATGGTCGGCGCGGTCGAAGATGCCTTGCGCGATTACGACGTTCGCATCGCCGAGATCCCGATGACGCCCGCAAGGGTATGGCAGGCGATTCGCACCTCGAAGGCGTCGGGAGCGGCGCCGACCCTCCCGGAGGGGGAGTCCGGATAAGGTTTGCTGGAAACCGGGCGACCCATCGAGTTCCGAGGAATGTAGGCTTCCTGTACGGAGCCCTTTGTAGGGGGTTTCTCACACCCTTCAGGGAGAGAATCAATGCTGCACCAGGATCTGCGTGACTTTTTGACCTACCTGTCCGACCGGGGCGAGTTGGCCCACCTCCCCGGACCGGTCGATCCCTTGTACGAGATAGCCGCGTACATTCGCAAGAGTTCCGACCTGCTCGGGCCGGCCTTCCTCTTCGATAAAGCCGTGGGAAGCGATATGCGCGTAGCCGCCGGCGTGTTCTGCTCGCCGTCCAAGGCTGTGCACGCACTGCGGGCCGACGGACCGAGAGAAGCCCTCGAAGTGTTTATCAAAGGCTTGCAGAACCCTATTTCCCCGGTTCTCGTGGACGACGGTCCGTGCCAGGAGATAGTGATCACCGGAGACGATATAGACCTTACGTCACTACCCATCCCCACCTACTCGAAACAGGATCCGGGACCCTTCATCACGGTCGGGGTCGAGATAGCCAGAGACCCGATAACCGGCGACCGGAACGCCGGTATCTATCGGATGCAACTCTACGGACCCACCGAAATGGGTATCGCAGTGAGCCCGTACTCGGATTTTGACGCGATCCGGGTGCGCGCCGAGGAGCTTGGGCAGCGTCTGGAGGTGGCGGTCGCCGTCGGCGTGGATCCGGTGATTCAACTCGCGACCCAGGCAAGGGTTCCGTTCGGTGTGGACGAACTCGGCATTGCGGGCGGGTTGCACGGATCTCCCGTGGAGCTGGTCAAGTGCCGGACGATCGACTTGGAGGTCCCGGCCACGTCGGAATTGGTGATCGAAGGATATCTCGAACCTCATGTACGACGCGAGGAAGGACCGTTCGGGGAAATGACCGGCTATGTGGGGCCCGGGGGGCCGGAGCCGGTTTTCACCTGCACTGCTATCACTTCCCGGACCGATCCGATCTATCAGGCCGGATTAACCGGTATCCCGGTCACCGAGAACCATGTTCTCAAGCTGCTGCCGATGGAGGCCAACCTGCTCACCGCCATGAGACAGGTCTACCCTGACATCACCGGGGTGCATTACGCACCGGAGGGCGGCGCCGAGTTCCTGGCGGTGATCAGCATGAAACAGCGTTACGTCAATCAGGCCAAGAATGTGCTTCTTACCGCGCTGGGAAGCGTCGCCCATCCTAAGGTTGTGATCGTGGTGGACGACGACATCGATATCTACGACACCGCCAAGGTATGGTGGGCGGTCCTGACCCGCGCTCAGCCGGCGGAGGACGTGATCATCATTCCCCGGGCGGCAGGTGGCCAACTCGATCCTTCCGCTCCCAGCAAGTTCGGTTCTTCACTCATGGGGATAGACGCCACCATCCCCTACGGCGCCGACTTCGCCGAGGTGGTGGAGATCCCCGGGGTTGACGAAGTACCTGACTGGTCCCAGTGGCTTGGAACACGGTGAGAATCGCTATCGTATCCACCCGGAGCGAGCCGTGCGTCCCACGGCGTAGGCAGCTACATTCCTACCCAAATCCCGGCATTGTGTCGGCGACGTATGGAAGGCGATGAAGCCGGATGAGGATCGGATACAGCCGAGGGATGGACTGATGGCCGCTTCGACCGGCGCCGGACCCGCCATCGATGTGCGGAACGTGAGCAAGCGCTTCGGCATTGCGGAAGAAGCGGTTGTAGCGGTGGAGGACATCTCCTTCTCGGTCGGGCAGAACGAGTTCGTTTCTATCGTGGGTCCGTCGGGCTGCGGAAAATCGACGATGCTTCGGCTCATCGCCGATCTGCTGCCACCGTCATCAGGCTTGATCAGCGTGGCCGGCCAGACCGCCAGGGAGGCGAGGTTGGCTCGAGCCATCGGGGTTGTTTTCCAGAATCCTGTCCTCTACGCGTGGCGTTCGGTGCGCCGCAACGTCGAGCTTCCCTTGGAGGTGATGAGCTTCAGCAAAGCCGACCGCCGTCGCCGCTCCTCGGAGATGCTGGAATTGGTCGGCCTGGAGGAATTTGCCGGGAAGAGTCCCTGGCAGCTGTCGGGAGGCATGCAACAACGGGTGTCTATCGCCAGGGCGCTGTCCTTCAACCCCGACATTCTTCTCATGGACGAACCCTTCGGAGCTCTCGACGAGATAACCAGGGAACGTATGAACGCCGAGTTGCAGCGAATCTGGGAGACCACCCACACCACCATCCTCTTTATCACACACTCCATCCCCGAAGCAGTGTTCCTGTCCAACCGGGTCTTGGTCATGAGTCCCCGGCCCGGCCGGATAGTCCTCGACCGGCAAATCGACCTGCCGTATCCCAGGAACGAGCAGACACGGGAGGATGACCGTTTCTTCCATGTGGTCAACGAGATAAGGGCCGGGCTTCGGGAGTAGCCTGGCATCCCGAACTGCAGGGGGGACCGGGCGTCAGACCCCCCGCATTGCGACGACGGTTCGCTCCCAACGCGACACGACATGCTCTCGGCGGGGAAGTTCAAAGCGGATACCGGTCGTGAGGGTGGCGTAACCGACCGCATCGCTGAGCGCCTTCCGCACTCGGCAAGCGAAGTAGTCGAGGGACTTGGCGCCCACTCTAAGGTCACGGGTTCCGGTTACCTCGAGTTCTATGTAATGACCGGCGCCTCCGCTGACGACGGCCAGCGTCCCCTGGGAGGTGCGGCGCAGGTTGTCACCGGTGGTCGTGCCGCTCCACAGCGCCACCCTCACCTCGTCGGGCCCGGTGGCCAGCAGTTCGCCGACGCTGAGCATCGCCAGATGGGGCCAGCCGCTCTCGCTTACAGTCAGGAGCAACACCGTCTCGCCGACCTTACTGTCGAGGTTCGTCCCGTCCAGTAGGGCGATCAACTCCGGGCCGAGTTCCTTGCCTTCAATCCGTGACATCCCGCCTCCTAGGTTCGTCGAGTCAGGACTCTGCCGCTTTCTGGGAGGGAACCGAAAGATATCCAGTCGGCCTGTCAGTTTCCCGCAAACACCCAGGTCGAGGCATTGAGGGCCAACCCGCCTCCGTCTTTTCAGCACCCTTATCGTCCTCGGTCCATCTTACGGCCACACTCTCCGTCCGCCCGTTTTTTGCCACCGGCCGGGATCGCCTCTGAGAGGTCGATGAGCGATCTACTAAGATTGGTATGAGAACGGTGCGAAGGAGGGAGATTTCTCATGCCCAAGGATCTGAGGAGCTTCCTCAAGCGGGTTGAGGCCAATGCTCCATCCGAGTTGGTTCGCGTAACTCGATCGGTTAGTCCGGTTTACGAGCTGCCAGGGGTATTGCGAAAGCTGCAATCCGAGGGCCGCTATCCGGCGGTGCTGTTCGAGTCGGTGGAGGGATCGGGCTTGCGGACGATTTCCAACGTGCTGGGCAGCGCCACCCTGCTGGCCGAAGCGCTCGAGACGACGCCCGCCGAGATGACGAGGGCCTATATCGATCGGGAGGATGCCCGCATTCCCTACGAGGTGGTTGAAAGCGGACCGGTGCAGGATGTGGTCATCGACGCCGATGACGTCAACCTCCATGAGATCCCCATCGTGACCAACTGCGGGAAGGACTCCGGGCCCTTCATCAGCGCGGGTATCACCACCGTCCGCCTTCCGGGAACGGACAATTTCAATTCCGGCATCTACCGGATGATGGTCCATTCCCGTAACACCCTCGGGATGAGTTACGAGAAGCACACCCACATCGGACAGGTTCACCGACCATTCGAGGCGCGCGGCGAACCGCTCGAGGCGGTGACCTGGATCGGCCATCACCCGGCGTGCCTGCTGGGCTGCCAGTCGAAGATCCCTTTCGGCGAGGACGAGTACGAGGTGATGGGAGGGTTGCTCGAAGAGCCGCTGGCCGTCACCATGGCCAAGACCGTAGATGTCCTGGTTCCGGCCTACGCCGAGGTGGTGATAGAGGGTCGGATCCTTCCCCATGAGCGCATCGGTGAGGGTCCGTACGGAGAGTTCACCTGGTATTACGGTCTGGAGCGACCCAGTCCCGTGATGGAGGTGACCGCCGTCACGCACCGCAAGGACGCCATCTTCCACCATCTCTTCGCCGCGCACCCCGAGCACAACCTGACCGGGCGATTGGGAAGGGAGTCGGTGCTCTACAAGAGGGTCAAGGCGGCGGTCCCGTCAGTCATCGACGTGGCGATGCCCATGTCGGGTATCTGCCGGTTCCACGCCTACGTCCGGATCCGCAAGGAATACGACGGCGCCGGGAAACTCGCCGCACTCGCGGCCCTCTCTTCCGATCCGTTCGTGAAGCTGGCGGTGGTAGTGGACGAGGATGTGGACATCCACAACGACGCCGAGGTTCTCTGGGCCATTGCCACCAGGACTCAGCCGGATCGTTCCACGTTCTTTGTTCCCGAGTCCGCCACCTCGCGCCTCGACCCGGCCTCCTACTCGATCTGGAGTCGCTGGGAGAAGGACACTATGAACACCAAGTGGGCCATTGATGCGACCAAGCCGGTTGAAGCTCCGTTCGAGGAACGGGCGGATGTTCCGACGGAGGTATGGGAGGCTATCGATCTCTCCGATTACCTCACAGAGTGGCGATCGGTAGACGCATCGTGATCGCCGGACGTGCTGCGAAAGTGGACTTGACAAGGCGTTTTTCGGGGTCGGTGTGACGGCGGTATGAAGATTTGGGATATTAAACCGGGAGGTTTGGCATGACCATCGGCGAGGGAACGAAGGCGCTGCTGTGGGCGGCCGTGACCGATCTCGATCTCCAGATATACAAGGCGACCGTATACAAGCTCCGCTGGGATTCACCCGGAGTCGGGCTTGACATGGCCTTTCCGGCGCTTGAGGAGGCCCGCCTGACACTGGAAGAGGTTGCCGAGTGGCCGGACGACCTTGTCGGTGAGGTCGGGTACTTCCGGTTTGCCCTGTCTGAATACACGGACAGCCTTCAGAAACGGGACCATACTACCGCGAGCGGCCAGCAGACCGCCCTGCTTATGGCTCTGGCGAGGTTACGGGCCGCCGTTCGCGCTCTCTAGAAGGGGTGCTGAAAACGGGTGTTTGGATTGGCCATCCGTCCGCTGACCAGGGAGTTTACCATCGGACATCGGGCCAAGTGGGGGGTCTCTCAGTACCCTCCTAGCGCCGATTCTCGAACGGATAGTCGTGTACGAGTTCCTTAGCTCGGTTTCTGTCCGGACCATTTGTCTCCGATACCTATCACTCGGAGACGACTGGTCCGAGTCGCCCGCTATCCGGGCTTCGCTGTGACCTCCGGTCGTTCGGGCAGGTCTCCTCACCTCGGTCTTTCCCGCCCGGCGTTCGGGTTGCTGATTACGTTCATCGGGGTGGTGGTGCTGAGCTTCGAGGGCATTCTGATCCGGTCGATCGAACTCGACTCCTGGACCCTCCTGTTCCTGCGGGGTGTCCTGGCCTGTCCCGGCCTGTTCCTTTTCTACCTGATCGTGGAACGCCGCGGGTGGAGAAAACCGCTGCGCTCGATGGGGTGGGCCGGAGTGCTGGCGGCCGTGCTGTTTGCGATCGACAACGTAGGCTTCATCTATTCGATCACCCACACCTCGGTGGCCAACACCCTCCTGCTCATCAGCCTGAGCCCGCTTTTCGCCGGCCTGTTCACTCGTGTCCTACTACGCGAATCGGTACCCAGGCGCACTTGGCTGGCGATCGCCGGAGGAGCGGTGGCGACATTGATCATCATGCTCGGTTCGCTTGTGGAAGGTGACCTCTCGGGCACGATCGCCGGTCTGATAGCCGCAGCCGCTATCGGCGGTACGTTGGTGGTGCTGAGGGCCAAACCCACGCTGAACATGGTTCCCGCAGTGGCTATCGGATCGGGGATGGCGGCGCTTGTGGGGCTGCCGGCCTCTACTCCCGGCGCCGCCGACTCCCAGGACTGGATATATCTGGTTGCGCTCGGCTTCTTCGTCGTGCCGATCGCGTTCGGGCTCATCGCCACCGGTCCCAGATTCATCCCGGCCGCCGAGGTGGCCCTATTACTCTTGCTCGAAACCGTGTTGGGCGCCTTCATGGTCTGGCTTGTCATCGGTGAGGCGCCGACGCTGCCCACCATCGTGGGCGGGTTCATCCTGGTGGTGGTGCTGGCGGCGCACTCCGTCGCCACCCTCAGAAGTATGGAGAGGAGTCGTCGGGTAACGACTTCATGAAACGGGGTCCTCTTCCGCATCTCCCGCCCTCTTACGATCCGTCACCGCGACAGCACACCTGCTTGACGCCGGCCGAAGGTAGCCCATCCTTTCGATACCTCAAGGTTTCCCGTCCGTTCAACCGCCGGGCAGGATCGATTAACTCCGCACGCATAGATTCTGCGGCAAGCCTTACGAACAAGGAGAAGACCTATGACGTACCAGAGACGTTGGCGCGCGCTCATCCTTCTCACGGCACTGGCTCTGGCGGCCGGCGCCTGCGGGGGAGATGATGACAGCGTTCAAGTCACCACGATTGCGACGACATCCGCCACACAGGCTGACGGCGCGGCCGGCGACAGTACCGGGACCTCGGAAGATGGAACTTCCTCGGCTGCCGGAGATACGGACGAAGGTACAGGCGCCACTGAGTCGTCGGCAGCTTCGGGCGGGTCGGACGGCTCTACGAGTACATCAGGGCCGGGCGCCTTCGGACTTGGTCCTGTGGATCCGTTGTCGGTGTCGGGTGATGTTGCGGTTGCCGGTTCGTCTACGGTGTTTCCGTTGGCGGAGGCGATGGCTGCCCGGTTTGAGGATGAGGGTTATTCGGGTTTGATCACTATTGATTCGATTGGTTCGGGCGCCGGGTTCGAGCGGTTCTGTGTTGCCGGTGAGTCTGATATCTCGAATGCTTCGCGGCCGATCAAGGACGCGGAGGTCGAGTCTTGCCGGTCGATAGGTCGGGATCCGATCGAGTTCCGGGTTGGTACCGATGCTTTGGCGGTTACGGTTTCTCCGGGGAATACGTTTGTTACGGATTTGACGGTTGAGGAGTTGGCGGTGTTGTTCTCGACGGCGACGACTTGGCGGGATGTGCGGTCGGAGTTCCCGGCTAATCCGATTCAGCGGTTCATTCCGGGTACGGATTCGGGTACGTTCGACTACTTCGTGGAAGAGGTGTTCGACGAGGATGAGGGTCCGATTCTGGCGGCGGGCAATACCCAGTTGTCGGAGGATGACAATGTGTTGGTGCAGGGTATTTCCGGTGACGGGTGTGATCCGTCGAATGCGTCGACGACTTGCGCGGTTGGTTTCTTCGGGTATGCGTATTACTCGGAGAACAGTGACCGGTTGAGTGTGTTGGATGTCGAGGGTGTGACGCCGACGACGGAGTCGGTGAATGCCAATACGTATCCGTTGGCTCGTCCGTTGTTCATGTATTCCACGGCTTCGATCATTGCGGAGAAGCCTCAGGTGGGAGCGTTCTTGAGTTTCGTGTTGCAGTTTGTGAACGAGGAGATAGGTGAGGTGGGTTACTTCCCCGCGCCTGACGCCGTTCTCCAATCCGCAGCCGACGAACTCCACAGCGCCATTACAGGTGAAGCCATGACGGCGATGCCGGATGAAGGTCTGTGGGGCTTGCCCACGGTGGATCCGTTGTCGGTGTCGGGTGATGTTGCGGTTGCCGGTTCGTCTACGGTGTTTCCGTTGGCGGAGGCGATGGCTGCCCGGTTTGAGGATGAGGGTTATTCGGGTTTGATCACTATTGATTCGATTGGTTCGGGCGCCGGGTTCGAGCGGTTCTGTGTTGCCGGTGAGTCTGATATCTCGAATGCTTCGCGGCCGATCAAGGACGCGGAGGTCGAGTCTTGCCGGTCGATAGGTCGGGATCCGATCGAGTTCCGGGTTGGTACCGATGCTTTGGCGGTTACGGTTTCTCCGGGGAATACGTTTGTTACGGATTTGACGGTTGAGGAGTTGGCGGTGTTGTTCTCGACGGCGACGACTTGGCGGGATGTGCGGTCGGAGTTCCCGGCTAATCCGATTCAGCGGTTCATTCCGGGTACGGATTCGGGTACGTTCGACTACTTCGTGGAAGAGGTGTTCGACGAGGATGAGGGTCCGATTCTGGCGGCGGGCAATACCCAGTTGTCGGAGGATGACAATGTGTTGGTGCAGGGTATTTCCGGTGACGGGTGTGATCCGTCGAATGCGTCGACGACTTGCGCGGTTGGTTTCTTCGGGTATGCGTATTACTCGGAGAACAGTGACCGGTTGAGTGTGTTGGATGTCGAGGGTGTGACGCCGACGACGGAGTCGGTGAATGCCAATACGTATCCGTTGGCTCGTCCGTTGTTCATGTATTCCACGGCTTCGATCATTGCGGAGAAGCCTCAGGTGGGAGCGTTCTTGAGTTTCGTGTTGCAGTTTGTGAACGAGGAGATAGGTGAGGTGGGTTACTTCCCCGCGCCTGACGCCGTTCTCCAATCAGCAGCCGACGAACTCGCGGCTGCGCTCTAGATCGGACTGGAAGACGAGAAGATAAGAGAACAGCAACAGTGAACGAACAATTTCCGCTCCGTGATATAGAAGCGGGTCCGGCCTTAGGGTCGGCCCGCTCTCCCGGTTACCGGCCGGTACCGGCCGGTCTACGGTACACAACCGGCGGCGGAATCGAACTCGAGAACCGGTTCGGCCGGCGCCGTAGTTTGTCGGTAGCGCCGGTAGATTCGGGTTTGTATGGGACGGGTTCGTCCAAAGGAGCGGGTTCGGTTATTACCGTGGGCCATGAGGTCTCATTACGGCGCCGAACCCCCGCAAGTCAGACGAGAAAGGGTCCCCCGACCGCTTCCTTCATAGGAGTAGGCGCTTTTGGCCCAATGCTAAAGGAGAAGGCAAGATCGTAACGCATGCAACCAGGGAACCCGGCGCCGTGACCGCATCGCTGCGCAAGAAACGGCGTACCGGCGAGGCGATAATAGGTGGTCTCCTATTCATCGCGGCGGCGCTGTCGATACTGACCACGGTGGGAATCGTTTTCGAGTTGGGCAAGGAGGCGCTGCTCTTTTTCCGATCAGAAGAGGCGTCCATGGCCGAATTCCTCTCCTCCACCCAATGGCAACCGGCGATTCTCGATTTCGGAATCTGGCCGCTGGTGCTCGCAACCTTGACCACCTCGGTGACCGCAATGGTTGTTGCTCTACCCATCGGTCTGGCTACGGCCATTTTCCTGAGCGAGTACGCAACCCCTCGGGTGCGGGGCCTGATCAAGCCGATTCTCGAGGTACTGGCCGGTATCCCAACCGTGGTTTACGGGTATTTCGCCCTGACCTTCATGACGCCCCTGCTGCGGTCGATCTTCGGAGTGAGCTTGGTTGAGATATTCAACACCGCATCCGCGGGAATCGTGGTGGGAATACTGATCATCCCACTGGTTAGTTCGATGTCGGAGGATGCGCTGCACGCGGTGCCGATGTCTCTTCGAGAGGCGTCTTACGGGGTGGGCGCCACCAAACTGGAAACCTCCCTACGGGTGGTTGTCCCGGCCGCCCTGTCAGGTATAACTGCGGCGTTTGTCGTCTCGATTTCCCGTGCGATCGGCGAGACGATGGTGGTTGCCATCGCGGCGGGCGCCGGCCCGAAGAACTTTACCTTCGGGGAGGACAGCCTCTTCGGGTACATACTTAATCCATTCGTGGCCGGTGAAACCATGACCGGGCATATCGTCCGGATCAGTGGCGGAGATCTGAGCTACGACTCCATCGATTACAACTCAATCTTCGCTATCGGATTGGCGCTGTTCGTTATCACGTTGCTCCTCAACGTGTTCAGTCGCCGATTCGTAGCTCGGTTCCGGGAGGTGTACGAATAATGGCTGACTCCGGAGGAGCAAATGGCGTGGCCGGTGACCTCTTTACCGTTGATCCGTCTATCCGACGCCGCCGCCGACGTGGTGCAATTGTAAGGTTCGGACTGCTCGCCGCGCTCATGGTGGCGATAGCGGCGCTTGTTACCCTGATTATCACCATCCTCAACTCTTCCTTCGGGTTGGTGGCGGTCGAGAACTCCCGACCCCCTTCCGAGCTGGTGGCGAGTCTCGGTTATCCGCAGGACTCCGAACTGGAAGACCTCACCAAGCAGGAACTCGTCCTGTTGCTCGGTCAGGAGATTTCCAACAACCTCGGACGTAGGTTTGAGCGGGAACAGCGTTTCTTCAGTGACCGGCTGGTTTTCGAAGACCCCTACGTTCTCAACGATCTGTGCGTTTCGGATGAGCCACCCCCTGCTTGTTGGTTACCGGCGAGGAGCCGCGACGATGTGGAGGCGCTGGTTGTGGAGCGGGTGGTGGAACCGACCATCGTCGGAACCTGGTCATTTCTCAAGTCGACGTTCAATCGGGGTGATATCAGGGCTGAGACGGCCGCGGACCACCCGGAAGCGCAGTTGATCTTCCGCTCATGGTTGTCCTGGGACTTCGTAACGAGTCCACAATCGCCGGTCCCGGATACCGCCGGGATTCGCACCGCCCTGCTCGGCTCACTGTGGGTAGTGGTGATAACCTTGGTTTTCTCGTTCCCGGTCGGTGTCGGAGCAGCCATATATCTGGAGGAATACGCCCGGGAGAACCGTCTCAATTCCATCATCCAGACGAACATCAACAATCTGGCCGGAGTGCCGTCGATCATCTACGGGATGCTGGGACTGGCCATTTTTGTGCGGACGATGGAGGTCTTCACCAGCGGGTCGTTCCTGGGAGGCGGTAGCGAGACAACCGCCAACGGCCGCACGATAGTTTCAGCCGGACTGACCCTCGGCCTCCTGATACTGCCTTTGATTATCATCAACGCCCAGGAAGCGATACGAGCAGTCCCGGGTTCGTTGAGACAGGCCGGCATGGCGTTGGGTTCCACCAAGTGGCAGACAGTACGAGCCCATGTACTTCCCAATGCCTTGCCGGGGATTCTGACCGGTACGATACTCGCGGTAGCCCGGGCGCTCGGTGAAACGGCGCCCTTGGTGGTAGTAGGTGCATCGACATTTATAACTATCGATCCGGAGGGACCGTTTTCAAAGTTCACGGTTCTCCCGATCCAAATCTATCAATGGACCAGCCGTCCACAGGACGAATTTCGCAACATTGCCGCTGCTGCGATATTGGTCCTGCTGGTGTTGTTGTTGACCCTCAACACCGCGGCGGTCCTGCTGAGAAACCGATATTCTAGGAGGGCCTGATGGCGCTGGATGAAGCCCGCTCGAGTGGTATGGTGATGACCGACTTGACTGCCCATACGGAACCTGCAACTCATGTGGCGCCGGAAAGCGTAGCCATGGAGACCGAGAAGATGAGTTCTTTCTACGGTGAGTTTCGTGCAGTCAAGGATGTGAATCTGAAGTTCCACGATCGCCAGATAACGGCCTTGATCGGGCCGTCCGGATGTGGGAAGAGTACCCTGCTGCGGGCGCTCAACCGCATGAACGATCTCGTTCCTTCAGCCAGGGTGGAAGGGGAGGTTCGGTTCCATGGCCAGAACATCTATGACGAATCGGTCGACCCGGTCGAGCTCCGGCGGCGAGTGGGCATGGTTTTCCAAAAGCCGAACCCATTCCCCAAGACCATCTATCAGAACGTAGCCTGGGGCGCCAAGATCAACGGTTTCAAGGGGGAAATGGACGACTTGGTGGAGCATTCCCTTCAACAGGCCGCCCTGTGGGATGAGGTCAAGGACAAGCTGGACGAAAGCGGCTATTCGTTGTCGGGCGGGCAGCAACAGCGGCTATGTATCGCCCGAGCGATCGCCGTCAAGCCCGAGATCATTTTGATGGATGAACCGACCTCGGCTCTTGATCCGGTCGCCACCCTTCGGATCGAGGAGTTGATTCAGGAACTGAAGGTCAACTACACGATCATCATCGTTACCCACAATATGCAGCAGGCGGCCAGAGCTTCCGACTATACGGTGTTTTTGAACATGGACCGCGACCGGGCCGGATATGTGGTAGAAGCCGGGACGACCGGAACCCTCTTTACCAAACCTGCCAAGGTCGAGACCGAGGATTACATAACAGGCCGGTTCGGGTGACCGAGTTTCGCAGCCAGTTCCACGCCGAACTCAACCAGCTCGAGGTTCGGCTGCTTGATATGGCCGATATGGCCGAAGATCAGATAAACCGAGCGGTCGAGTCGCTACTGACCGCCGACGCCGACCTCGCCCGTCGAGTAGTGCTCGATGATCGGAGGATCGACCAGCACTATGTGGATGTAGAGCGGATGTGGCATGAGGTCATGGCCCGCCAGACCCCGGTGGCCTCCGATCTACGACTCATGTCGCTGGTGCTCCAGGCTGGTCACAGTATCGAGCGGATGGGGGACCAAGCCGCGAATATCGCTCGTATCGTGGAGTTCACCTCCGGTCTGCCGCGGAACGAAACCATCCTGCTCCATATCCGGGAGATGAGATCGATAGTGGTACCGATGCTCCAGACGGCGATGGAGGCTCTCATCAAGAGGGATCTCAATCTCGCTTTACGCCTACCCGAGTTGGATGATCCCGCCGACTGGTTGAACCGGAACATGTGGAGGGAGGTGGCCTCATGCGGCCCGGAGCCGGCTCGTCTGGAGTGGGCGATTCAAATGATGCTCGTATCAAGAGCTCTGGAAAGGGTGGGCGATCGGGCCGTGGATATCGGTGAGCAGGTGGCTTTCCTGCTCACCGGCGAGTTTCGGGAGTTCCCGGAGGGTTGGACGCTGGCTCAGAGCACCCGCTGAGTATGGCGTCGATAATGGTTGTCGAGGACGAATCGACGCTGGCGGCGTCTCTCCGCTACAACCTGAGAAGGGAAGGTTACGAAGTAACCGTGGTGGGCGATGGTCGCTCCGCTGTCGAGTCATACCGCCTTGATCGGTTCGATCTGGTGATTCTGGACCTCATGTTGCCCGGTCTGGGTGGCCTGGACGTGCTGCGTCAGATGCGCTCGCTGTCCGAGGCGCCGGTGGTAATCGTATCCGCCAAGGATGCGGAAGCCGATGTGGTGACCGGGCTGGAGCTGGGCGCTCACGATTATGTCACCAAGCCGTTTTCGATGCGGGAGTTGATCGCCCGCATCCGAGGAATCCTCAGGCGTGCGTCCCGAGTGCCCATCTCCCAGGATACGCTGGTGTTGAAGGGTGGTCCGGTGAAACTCGATGTTGACCGCCATGAGGTGATGGTGAACAATGAGCCGGTCGATTTCCGACCTAAGGAGTTCGAGCTTCTGGAGGCGCTGCTGGTAAGGAAAGGCAGGTTGGTCCTTCGTCAAAAGCTGCTGGAAGAGATATGGGGAGTTCCCTTCTTCGGTGATCCTAAAACGCTGGATGTACATATCCGACGACTGCGGGAGAAGGTGGAGGCAATCCCTCGTTCTCCCGAGTGGATACTTACCGTAAGAGGGCTCGGATACAAGTTTGCCGACGACAACTGATCCTACCGGTCACGAGGCGGCTGGCGCGGATTCCTCTGGTTGTGGTTGATGTTGTCGCCGCTGTTTGTATTCGAATAGGTGACATGCACGGGGCGAGTATTCGACAGTTTGTGATAATACCGACCGATGCGCCGATTTCGATGGTCTACCGGACTCTATTCTCACATACATGCGAGCAGTGGCGGAGCTAGCCTTAGCCTGAATCCACCGATGGCCTTTCCAGGGTACGGACGGGGATGTGGTTCAGG
>CAZEZF010000053.1:0-6044 GCA_964516495.1 uncultured Acidimicrobiia bacterium
ATTTCACCTCTCTCGGTTACCCATCCAAACCCCTGCATGAAAAATTGGGGCTAGTTGTGCGTGGCGTTGTCGTTTGAGCGGGTGAGGGAACCGGTTTGGTGGGATCTCTGTCACCCGCTGTGGGTGGTTTTATGCTTTGATTTCGAGGAAGTCCCGGCGAGTGGGAACTGCAACCCGTAGAGATGATGCTGGTTGGCTTTGGGCTGGTTGGCTCTGCCGTTGATCGGGGCCTGGGAACTAGCCCGGATTCTTCATGCCCCGGACACACCGAACCTGAAAAGGCCATGTCAAGTCCACTTTCATGGGGCGTCCTGGCGTTCACCTTTGGGTGAAAGGTGATACCCCGGCCGTAGAGGCCACCAAACAGCTATCGTCCCAGGTCAGAGAGTTCTTTGCGTCTCGCTCGGTTACCCATCCAAACCCCTGCATGAAAAATCGGGGCTAAAGTATCTGCCCTGCGCCACGTTGGTGGAGGCGCCCAGGGACGCCGAAGCGTGCGACGCGCCGTCGTCGTTTGCAGCCGGTCCAAACCCAGTCGTTGCCTCCGGAGGACTGCACACCGTTCAACCAATAAATCGGCGCGTCCGGAACCCGGACGGGATGTATTATCATCATATCGCTCATCAACCAAGTGTCCACCACACGGGGGAACCCATGGAGAATACGAATCCGCCGGTTATTTGGCCCTTACGAGCTTTTTTCCTAGGCTGAGGAGCCGTACGGAGGGACGGGATTTGGATCTGTCTGAGTATCTCCCAATAGCGGTGATGTTCCTGCTGGCGACGGTGTTCGCCGGGGTTTCGTTAATGGTGTCGTACCTGGTCTCCTATAAGCGACCCACCCCCGAGAAGCTGGAGCCCTACGAGTGCGGGATCGTTACCGAAGCCGAACCGATCCAGCGTTTCCCGGTAAAGTTCTACCTGGTAGCGATCCTGTTCGTGATCTTCGACGTCGAGATTATCTTCCTGTTTGCATGGGCTTCGGTGTTTGTTGATCTCGGATGGCCGGGGGTGGCGGCGGTGGCGATATTCACCCTGTTGATAGTGGAGACCCTCGGGTATGTCTGGAAGCGGGGCGCCTTGGATTGGAATGTCTCCCGCCGGGCCCGGTACCGAACCGGACCCGCCGTGGGCGAGAAGGTAGCCTGATGGCTCGACTCGCCACACCGCCCCATCTCCTGACAACCACCCTCGGGAAAGCCATCCGTTGGGCGCAGACCCAATCGATGTGGCCGGCGACGTTCGGGTTGGCTTGCTGCGCCATTGAGATGATGGCCACCGGAACCGCCCATAACGATCTGGCTCGTTTCGGGATGGAGGTGTTCCGGGCTTCGCCTCGCCAAGCCGACCTCATGGTGGTGGCGGGACGGGTGTCGCAGAAGATGGCCCCCGTGCTTCGCCAGGTCTATGACCAGATGGGGGATCCTAAGTGGGTCATCTCGATGGGGGCCTGCGCTTCGACGGGTGGAATGTTCAACAACTACGCGCTGGTGCAGGGCGTGGATCAGATCGTACCGGTGGACATATACGTTCCCGGTTGCCCTCCCGGTCCACAGTCCTTGATGCACGGCATACTCACCCTCCATGACAAGGTGATGGCCGGGGAGTTGGCCCGCTGATGCCCACTCCGGAGATTACTGTCCCTTCCTCAGGCGCCGGTCTCCTGGAATCACTGCTGGAGGCGGTTCCTTCCGCCCAGGTCGAGACCTCCCTGGGCGACGATGTGATCAGGGTGTCGCCGGAAGATCTGGCGTTGACGGCGAGCGCCGCGCAGGCGGCCGGATTCGAGATGTGTTCCGACGTGACGGCCGTGGACTACCTGGGAATCCGGCGTTCTCGCTTTGAAGTCGTCGTCAACCTGCTGTCCATCTCCCTCAACCGTCGCCTCCGCATCCTCGCAGCCGTACCTCCCGGCGAGCCTCCGGTCGTTCCGTCCCTGGTGTCTGAGTATCCGGGCGCCAACTTCCTGGAGAGGGAGGTCTACGACATGTTCGGGATCGTGTTCGAGGGTCATCCGGACCTCACCCGCATCTTGATGCCGGATGACTGGGAGGGTTATCCGCTGCGCCGCGACTACGGGGTCGGAGCGGTGCCGGTGCAGTTCAAAGAAGCCCACCAGGTGGTTTGATGTCACCTCGTAGCGCTTCCACTACCGACATCTGGGTTTCGGGAACCGAGGTTCCCGAGGTACCGGAATGGATGGTGGCGGGAACCGACGAGGGCGCCCAGGAGATGGAACGGGACGAAGGGCGGAACCGGGAAGTGGAACAAATCGGCGCCCGGGTGGTCGACGATTGGGTGATCGACGACGCAGCGGCCGACGACGAACGCATGATCGTCAACATGGGTCCCCAACATCCCTCCACCCACGGAGTGCTACGACTCAACCTGGAGTTGGAAGGTGAGATAGTACGCCGGATCAAGCCCGTCATCGGCTACCTCCACACCGGAATGGAGAAGACAGCCGAGACCCTGACCTACCTGCAGGGCGGGACCAACGTGACCAGGATGGACTACCTGGCGCCCCTCCACAACGAGCTGTGCTACTCCTTGGCGGTGGAGAAACTGCTCGGGGTGGACATTCCCCCGAGGGCGCAGGCTATCCGGGTCCTGATGACCGAACTCAACCGGATCTCGTCCCATCTCGTGGCCACCGCCACCAACGGCATGGACATCGGCGCCCTGTCGATGATGATGTACGGATTCCGGGAGCGGGAACTGATCCTCGCCTTCTTCGAGAAGACCACCGGATTGCGGATGAACCACAACTACATCCGACCCGGCGGGGTAGCGGCTGATCTACCCGACGGCTGGGAGGAGGACGTCGAGGAGATATTAGAGCGGATACCCGCCGCCATGCGTGACTACGAGGACCTGCTCAAGGAGAACTCGATCTGGAAGGGCCGGACCCGGGGCATCGGGATAATCACCGCCGAGGAGTGTCTGGCCTACGGGATCACCGGTCCCATCCTGCGGGCCACCGGCGTGGAGTGGGACCTTCGACGCTCCCGGCCCTACTCGGGGATCGAGTCATACGACTTCGATGTGGTTACCGGACGCCACGGCGACGTCTACGATCGTTACCGGGTGAGGATCGACGAGATGCGCCAGTCGTTGCGAATCGTCGCCCAGGTAGCCGACACCATGCCGAGCGGCGACTACAAGACGGGGGACCGTAAGGTGTCACCCCCGCCGCGCCGCCGCATAGATGAATCGATGGAGGCGTTGATCCATCACTTCAAGATATACACGGAAGGTTTCAAGGCGCCGGAAGGTGAAACCTATGTAGCGATCGAATCCCCAAGGGGCGAACTGGGCTGCTACCTGGTGTCCGACGGCGGAGGGTCACCCCTGCGGATGCATACCAGGGCGCCCTCCTTCTCCAATCTGCAGGCCCTTCCCATAATGATGGCCGACTCGCTGGTAGCCGACACCGTGGCCTGCATTGCCTCGCTTGATCCTGTCATGGGCGACGTGGACCGGTAATCGTCGGATGTCCTACATGTGGTCCGAGGCGGCGGAGGAGCGTGCTCGCAAGGTCATCTCCTCCTACCCCCGCCGCCGTTCGGCGGTCATGCCGTTGCTCTACATAGCGATGCAGGAGGATCTGGAGCAAGGTCGTGGCAGGCTGACCCCGGAAGGCATGAAGCGGGTAGCCGAGTTGGTGGGGTTGGCGCCCGCCCAGGTCTCGGCGGTAGCCAGCTTCTACACGATGTACAAGCGGGAGGCGGTGGGCGACTATCTGGTATCGGTATGCACCTCCCTCTCCTGCTGGCTGGAGGGCGCCGACGAGGTCCTGCACGCCGTAGAAGAAGAAGCGGGGGTTCCTTCGGGCGCCACCGACCCCGAGGGCCTGATAACACCCGAACATGTCGAATGCATCGGCGCCTGCGGTGGAGGTCCGGCTGTTCAGGTGAACTACGAGTTTGTGGAAGGAGTCACGCCCGGCCGGGCCCGCCGGATGGTCAGGTGGCTCAAGGATGTGCAGCCTGCGGCAGTGGTAGGTGACGAGCTACAGGACCGTTTCGGCGGATCCGCTTCCTTTCCTTGGGCGATACCCGACCAAGTGGGGGCCGGGGGGCCGGTTCCTGCTTTCCAAGCCCTGGGAACGCAGGTTCCCGTGGGTAACAGGGGGTCGGCGTCCGGCTCGGCGGCCCCGACGGTAGGGAACGGTGACGCGCCGATGATCCTCACCACCAGGATGAACGAGCATCCTCGTACCAGCCACACGCTCGCCGGCTACGAGCGGAGCGGCGGCTACACGGCGCTGCGCAAGGTGTTGGGCGAACCCGGTATGTCTCCGGGGGAGATCACCGAGGAGGTCAAGGGCTCGATGTTGCGCGGTCGGGGTGGGGCCGGTTTCCCGGCCGGGGTCAAATGGGGTTTCCTGGCGCCCTCCCGCCCGTCATACCTGGTGGTAAACGCCGATGAATCCGAACCGGGCACCTTCAAGGACCGCCAGCTGATGGAGCGCGACCCCCACCAGCTGGTCGAAGGCGTCGCCATTACCTCCTACGCCAACGAGGTCCACCATGCTTTCGTCTATGTGCGCGGTGAGTATCCCAAGGCCGCCCGGCGGGTGCAGGAGGCGGTGGACGAGGCGTATGAGGCCGGATACCTGGGTCGGGACATCCTCGACTCCGGCTACGACCTGGAGGTGACGGTCCACCTAGGCGCCGGCGCCTACATATGCGGTGAGGAGACCGCCCTCCTCAACAGCCTGGAGGGGCGGAGAGGCGAGCCACGCCTCAAGCCTCCCTACTTCCCCGCCGCCAAAGGTCTCTACATGATGCCCACCATCGTCAACAACGTCGAGACCCTCGCCAACATACCCTGGATAATCAACCAGGGCGCCGCTGCCTACGCGGCCATCGGCCCGGCCGGGTCGCCCGGCCGCCGGATGTGTTCCATCTCCGGCCATGTCAACCGTCCCGGTAACTACGAGATAGTGGAGGGCCTCACCTGGCGGGAGTTGATCTTCGATCTGGCGGGAGGCATGCGTGACGGTAACCGTCTCAAGGCGTGGGTGCCGGGAGGGGCTTCGGCCCCCTGGTTCGTGCCGGAACTCCACCTGGATACGGAGGTGACCAAGGAGGCCATCGACGGTCACGGCTCCATGACCGGATCGGGAGCGGTGATCGTCATGGACGAAACGACCGACATGGTGGCGGCGGCGGAACGCCTGGTCCGTTTCTTCGCCCACGAGTCCTGCGGCCAGTGCACCCCGTGTCGGGAAGGTACGGTGTGGCTGGACCTGATCCTGCGAAGGGTGATGGACGGGCAGGGACGCATGGTGGACGCCGATCTCCTGCTCGACGTTTCCGACAACATCTCCCCCGGCCTGAGGTGGCCGCCCGCGATGACCACCATCTGTCCCCTCGGACCGTCGGCCGTTTCCCCGGTGGTTTCCCTGCTCAAGTACTTCCCGGATGAAATCGAGGCGTATGTCAGGGACGCCAACCTGGTTCCGGTAGCGATAGGAGGTTTCCGTTGACCGCCCGAGAGACCTCCCCGGTCCGCCTCACCATCGACGGCGCCGAGGTGGAGGCCCCGGCCGGCGAGTTGCTGATCAAGGTCGCCGAGGATTCGGGAACCTACATCCCCCGCTTCTGCTGGCATCGCCGGATGAACCCGGTGGGCATGTGCCGGATGTGCCTGGTGGAGATCGAGACACCGCGGGGGCGCCTGATCGTCCCTTCGTGCATGCAGCAGGTGACCGACGGCATGGTGGCCCACACCAAATCCGACGCGGCCCGCAAGGCGCAGGAGGGGGTTCTGGAGTTCCTCCTTCTCAACCATCCCCTCGACTGCCCGGTGTGCGATAAGGGTGGCGAGTGCCCGCTTCAAGACCAGACCATGTCCTACGGGCCGGGCGAAAGCCGCTTCGTGGAGGAGAAACGACACTTCGCCAAACCGATCCCGATCAGCGACCTGGTGTTGCTGGACCGGGAGCGGTGCGTGTTGTGCGCCCGGTGTACCAGGTTCGCCGACGAAGTGTCGGGCGATCCGCTGATCGAGTTCCAGAACCGCGGTAACTACACCCAG
>CAZEZF010000053.1:6054-21760 GCA_964516495.1 uncultured Acidimicrobiia bacterium
ACTTTTCCCAACGAGCCGTTCAACTCCTACTTCTCCGGTAACACCGTGCAGATCTGCCCGGTGGGCGCCCTGACCGCCGTTCCCTACCGTTTCCGAGCCCGTCCCTGGGACCTGAACATCGCCGAAAGCGTCGGTATGGTCCATACGGAGGGGAACAGGATCGAGGTTCACGCATCCCAGAACCGGATACTGCGCCTGATGGGGGTGGACAACGGCGCCGTCAACCAGGGTTGGCTGTCGGATAAGGAACGCTTCGGGTTCGAATACGTCAACTCGGCGGACCGGCTCCGGACTCCGCTTATCCGGGACGGCTCGGGATTCCGTGAAACCGGATGGGGCGAAGCTCTCGATCTGGCGGCGGAACGGCTGTCCGTCGCCATCGCCGAGCAGGGCGCCTCCACGGTGGCGGCGCTGGGCGGCGCCCGGGGAACGAACGAAGACGCGTACGTCCTTTCCAAGTTCATGCGGGTGGCGGTCGGTTCCAACCACCTCGACGCGCAGCTGGGTGACGGTCTAGACGCTCGCCTGCTGGCCGGACTGGCGGGGAGGGCCCGGATCGACGATCTTGACACGGCTCGTACCATCCTCCTGTGGGGACCGGACCTCAAGGAAACCCACCCCGTCCTCTACATGCGGGTGCGGCGAGCGGCGCAGGAACTCGGCGCTACCTTGATCGTCGTGCATCCGCGTCGAACCGGCCTCGACGACCGGGCCACCCACAAGATCACCTACCGGCCGGGGACAGGCGCCGACCTGCTGCAGCGACTCGCCACCGGGGATGGGGAGCTGGCCGAGGTCCGGGAGGCGCTGAGCGACGGCCCGCTGGTGGCGCTGGTGGGCCGTCCGGGTTTGGCGGAGGACGCCCGGCTCGCCGAGTCGGTGGCCTCGTTCGCCCATCGTCTGTGGGGGACCGTGCTTCCGCTGGTCCATCGGGGCAACACCTTCGGCGCCCTCGACATGGGTGTCCATCCCGACCTGCTGCCCGGTCGATTGCTCCTCGAAGACGCTCGAAAGGCGCCGGAACTACTGTCGAACTGGGGCGCCCTTCCCGAGGCGCCGGGCTTGGACGCCCCGGGAATCGCCGCCCTGGCTGAGGCCGGCGGGGTTTCGAGCCTCATTCTCTGCGGCGCCGACCCGGTTCGGGATATGGTGGGGGCCGACGGCGCCGCCCTCCTGTCGAACGCCGGTTTCGTGGTCGCTCTCGACCTGTTCCTGACCGAATCGTCCCGCCGGGCCGACGTGGTACTGCCGGCGCTTGGTTTCACCGAGAAGAAAGGCACGGTTACCAACCTGGAGGGAAGGGTCCAGATGGTCAACCGGCTGATTCCCGGACCGGGCCAAGCCAGAGCCGACTGGTCGATCCTCGATGATCTGGCCACCCGCCTGGGTCGCCCGATCGGACTGGACTCCGCGGAAGAGATTGCCGATGAGGTCTCCAAGGTGGCCCCCGCCTACTCCGGAATAACCTGGGATCATCTCGAATGGGAGGCGCGTGAAGGGGTGGTAGCGCCCATCGACGGGGCCGAACAGCCGCTGTGGTACCAGCCTGTCCACCGAACCTCCCGGCAGCCGGACCCATCCCCCTACACCCTTCATCTGGCCCGGACCCTCTATGACGGCGGGGTCCTCCTGCGACACTGCCCGTCTTTGTCGGGTCAGGCCCCCGGCGCCTTCGCCTATATCACACCCGATCACGCCGCCTTGATCGGAGTCGAGGAAGGGGATACGGTCGCCTTCGAGGTGGGGGAAGGATCATTGACCCTGCCGGTAAGTCTGGATCCGACCCTCCATGAGGGTACCGTGTATGTACCGTTCAACCAGCCCGACGCCGCTCCCCTGGGAGGAATGAACCTTAACCTGGAGGGATGGGGCTGATGGACTGGATCGACGTGGTGCTGGTCGTCGCCCGGGTCGTGGTGGTGTTCGCCGTGCTCATGGGGGTGACCCTTCTCCTGGTCTGGTTCGAACGCAAAGTGGTGGCGGATATGCAGAACCGGGTGGGTCCGGATCGGGCCGGACCCTGGGGGGTGCTCCAAACGCTGGCTGACGGCGTAAAGCTGTTCTTCAAGGAGCAGGTGACCCCCCGCAAGGTCGAGTTGGGCCTGTATCTGGCGGCGCCGATGCTGGCTGCCATACCCGCCTTCCTCATGTTCATGGTCGTCCCGTTCGGGAGGCCCTTCCAGATGACCATCGGCGGGGAGTTGAGAACGATCCCCCTGCAGGGCGCCGACCTCAACGTCGGACTCCTGTACATCCTGGCCATGTCTTCGGTAGCGGTGTACGCGGTGGTTCTGGCAGGATGGTCATCGGGATCCAAGTACCCGCTGCTCGGAGGGGTGCGAGCCACCGCCCAGGCCATCTCCTACGAGGCTGCGATGGGGCTCTCCCTCGTACCGGTGGTCCTGTTCGTGGGATCCATGCGGGTGTCGGAGATCGTGGCGGCCCAGGCCGGGACCCTGACCTTCTTCGGCCGGGCCATCGGGTTGCCCGCGTGGAACCTGTTCGTCCTGGCGCCGTCCTTTCTGATCTTCTTCATCGCCGCGGTGGCCGAGACCAACCGGGCGCCGTTCGATCTGGTGGAGGCCGAGCAGGAGATCGTCGGAGGCTTCCATACCGAGTATTCGGGGCTCCGCTTTGCTCTGTTCTTCCTGGCCGAGTACATCAACATCTTCACGATGTCGGCCCTGGCCGTGACCCTTTTCCTGGGGGGCTGGTCAGGACCCACCTGGGACGGGACGCTTCCGGCGGTGGTGAGCGGTCTTCTCCCTACCGTATGGTTCTTCGTGAAGGTGCTGGTATTCCTGTTCTTGTACGTCTGGTTAAGGGCTACGCTGCCGCGCCTCCGCTACGACCAACTGATGACCCTGGGTTGGAAGCGGCTGATCCCCGCTTCCCTGGTCTGGTTGTTCTGCATCGGCGGGGCCTTGGCGGTTCGCCAATTCGGTCTTCCCTGGAGTTGAAATGGGACCTGTAGAGGCATTCATTAAAGGCATGATGGTGACCGGTCGCCAGTTCCTGGCCACCGTGTTCGGGAAGGGTCTGGTGACAACCAAGTATCCCAAGGTGATGCGGGATAAACCCCAGCGTTTCCATGGTCGCCATGTCCTGAACCGCTACGAGGACGGGATGGAGAAGTGCATAGGTTGCGAGCTGTGCGCCGGCGCCTGTCCGGCTCGTTGCATATACGTCCGTGGCGCCGACAACCCACCCGACCACCCGGTCAGTCCGGGTGAGCGTTACGGGTTCGTCTATGAGATCAACATGGCTCGCTGCATCTTCTGCGGGCTGTGTGTGGAGGCCTGTCCCACCGAGGCCATCACCCACACACAGCTGTTCGAGATGTCAACCACCAGCCGCGCCGACGCCATCTACACCAAGAAGGAGTTGCTGGTGGATGAGGACGGCAAACCTAACCACATGTTCGCGGACGATCGTTTTGCCGACCTGCAAGAACTCCGCAAAGCCGATGGCTGGATGAGAGCCACCTCCCCGCAAGGGCGAGCCGCGTACGAGGGACAGGTGGCCTGGTCCGGCTCGGCCGGGGTGGGTGTCCGGCCCGCCGAGGCCGGCCAGTCCGAACCCGGCGAGGACCCGCAGGCCGAAACCGCGGACGGGTGATGGTTGAACTAGTCGTATTCATCCTGATGGGAGCGGTCGCCTTGGGCGGCGCCGTCGCGGTGGTGAGGGCACGCAACCCGGTGTACGGGGCGATGGGGTTGATGGCCACCCTGTTCGCCCTGGCCGTCTTCTATGTAGTGCATCTGGCGCATTTTGTCGCCGCCGTCCAGGTGATCGTCTACGCCGGGGCGGTGATCACCCTGTTCCTGTTCGTCATCATGTTTGTCGGCGTCGACCGGGCCGAACAGATGACGGAGAGGCTCACCGTACAGCGACCGGTGGCTCTTATAGTCCTGGTGGGGGTGGTGATCCTGGCCGGAGTGCTGGTGGTCACGGACCGATTCGACTGGGTGCTCACCCACGGCGGCGAGCCCCCGGTGGTTGACGGAACGGTCGAGGAGATCGGCGCCAACCTCATCGTCGATGACCGGGGCGACGAACCGCGGGCTTCCAGATGGCTGCTGCCCTTCGAAGCCACCTCCCTTCTGCTGGTTGTTGCGGCGGTGGGCGCCATCTCCCTGGCCTTCTACCGTCCGCGCCGGCGGGACGAACAGGACGACCCTTCCAACACCGGGGCCGGATCGGGTGGGAGGCCGTCGTGATGGTTACCGCCGAATGGTATATGACCCTGGCCGCGGCGCTGTTTCTGATCGGATCGGGCGGATTGTTGCTGCGCAGCAACGCCTTGGTCATGTTCATGTCGGTGGAGTTGATGCTCAACGCGGTCAACCTGACCTTCGTAGCCGCGGCCCGCGCCCACGGAGACATCGGGGGACAGATGGCGGTGTTGTTCGTCCTGGTAGTGGCGGCGGCCGAGGTAGCGGTGGGTTTGGCGATCATCGTGTCTGTTTTCCGTACTCGCCGGACCGCGTCGGTCGATGATCTGTCGGAGTTGACCGGGTGACACGCGACCGTAAGCCGTCGCCGTATGCGGTCGAGCCGGGCGCCGAACCGCCGGACCGGGAGGCTGAACGTGGTTGATTACCTGTGGATCGTCATCGCCCTTCCTTTGGGAATGGCCGTGTTCAATCACTTCCTCGGTAGACGGATCGGCGAACCCCGGGCGGCCGGGCCCGCCATCCTGGCCGTGTTGGGGGCTTTCGGCTATGCGGCGGCGGCCTCCGTGGACTTCTTCACCTCGGAGCATGCCTCCGAGGAAGCCGTAACGGTGGTTCACCTCTTCGACTGGATACCTGGATTAGGGGCGGGAGTCGAACTTCTCTGGGATCCCCTGTCGGCGACCATGACCCTGGTGGTGACCGGCGTGGGCGCCCTTATCCATATCTACGCGGTGGGATACATGCACGGTGATCCCCGCTTCAGCCGGTTCTTCACCTACCTGAACCTGTTCATCGCATCCATGTTGATCCTGGTCCTGGCCAACAACTTTGCGTTGCTGTTCGTGGGTTGGGAACTGGTGGGCCTGTGTTCCTACCTGCTCATTTCCTTCTGGCATACCAGACCGTCGGCCGCTTCAGCCGGTAAGAAGGCCTTTGTAGTGAACCGGATCGGCGACTTCGGCTTCATGGTCGCCCTGATGGTGGTGTTCACATCCTTCGGAACCCTCTCCTACACCCGGGTCCTTCACGATCCCGGGGAGATCATCGGGGCGTCAACCGCCACCGCGATCGGACTGTTGCTCCTGGTCGGGGCGGCCGGGAAGTCGGCCCAGATACCCCTATATGTGACGCATCCCGACTACAAGGCCCTCCACTGCCGCGTCTCCGCAAAAAAACACAACACCCCTATATGTGTGGCTTCCCGACGCCATGGAGGGCCCCACCCCGGTCTCGGCCCTGATCCACGCCGCCACCATGGTCACCGCCGGGGTGTATATGGTGGCCAGAACGGGCGCCATATACGGACTTTCGGATTTAGCCGGCGGGGTGGTCGCCACCGTGGGCGCCGCCACCGCCCTCTTCGCGGCCACCATCGCCATCGCGCAACGGGATATCAAGCGGGTGCTCGCGTATTCGACCATCAGCCAACTCGGCTACATGTTTATGGCCGTCGGGGTGGCCGGATATGTGGCCGGGCTCTTCCATCTGGTAACGCATGCCGTGTTCAAGGCCCTGCTGTTCCTCGGCGCCGGATCGGTGATTCACGCCATGGACGGTGAGCAGGACATGGACAAGATGGGAGGTCTGCGGACCAAGATGCCCGTCACCCACCTCACAATGCTGGTGGCTACCCTCTCCATAGCCGGAATCCCGCCGTTGGCCGGTTTCTGGTCCAAGGACGAGATACTGGCGGTGCTCTTCGCCAAGGGCGGATACTTTACGGCCCTCTGGGCGGTCGGGTTGCTGACGGCTCTCCTGACCGCCTTCTACATGGCTCGCCAGTACTTCCTGGTTTTCGGCGGCGCTCCCCGCTGGGAGGACGGGGTCCATCCCCACGAGTCCCCCCGCACAATGACCGGTCCCTTACTTATCCTCGGCGTGCTGACGGTGCTGATCGGTTTCATCAACACGCCGTTCCGGCTCGGGTTCGAGCATTTTCTGGAACCGGCGTTCGAAGGGGTGTACCTGGCGCACGCCGCCGATGACGGCCTGCTCCTGATCGCCTTGGCGGCGGTGTCGGTGGCGGCCGGGGTGGTGGGGATAGCTATCGCCTTTCTGCTCTATCACCGTGCGCCGGAGGAAACCCGGCGGCGCCTCCTGGGAAGGGTGGCGCGCCCGCTCACCGTCTGGGAACACGGCTACCGGGTTGACGAGATGTACGGCAGGTTGATTGTGGGTCCGGGCATGCGGATAGCGGTGTGGAATGCGGAGGCGGTGGACAAGCGGACCATCGACCGGTTGGTGGTCGGGATCGGCCGGGTTGTGTGGTGGATGGGCCGCCGCATGCGTCCCTTGCAGTCCGGCTTCGTGCGTTCCTACGGCGCTTTGCTGGCCGTGGGGACAGTGATCGTGGTGGCTTGGATCGTGGCGCGAGGTTTGTGAGATGGTGCTGGGTTACCGAGGGACGCATGCGCCGGAGGGTTCGGGTACTCGGTTTGCGAAAACGAGTAGCTGCCGGGAACCCCGCTGTGTCAGGGCTTCAGCAAACGAGGACGGGCGCGGTGGCTTCGTGCGGGCGAGCGGTCGGTTGTCTGGACGGGTAGGAGTCGCTCCGGGATGACCGGGTTCTCGACCCTCAGCGCCCTGATCGTCGTACCCGTTGTCGCGGCGGTGGTGGTGATGCTGATCCCGGAGCGCCGCCGCGAGTTGGTGCGACCCCTGGGTGTGATCCTGAGCTTGCTGCCGCTTCCGTTGGCGGTACTCCTCTTCCTGCGGTTCGAGCGAGGGGAGGCGGGATTCCAGTTCGTGGAGCGATCGGTTTGGATCGAACGACTCGGCGTAACCTGGCACCTGGGAGTGGACGGTATCTCGCTTCTTCTGGTGGTGTTGACCACCGTGTTGGTACCGATCGCCCTCGGCGCCTCCATGCATATCGACCGGCGGGTACGCCTGTTCGTGGCCATGAACCTGCTCCTCGAAGCGGGGCTGATCGGCGTGTTCCTATCGTTGGATCTGTTCCTATTCTTCGTGTTCTTCGAGGTAATCCTGATCCCGATGGCCTTCATCATCGGTATCTGGGGGAGTGAGAATCGAATCTACGCCGCCATAAAGTTCTTCCTCTACACCGCCTTCGGATCCGCTCTCATGCTGGCGGGGATCATCGCGCTGGCGTTGATACATCGCGACCAGACGGGAGACATGAGCTTCTCCTACCTGGCGATGCTCGACCTGGACCTGACCACCGGTGTCCAGAGGTGGCTCTTCGGGGCGTTCGCTCTGGCGTTCGCTATCAAGGTACCCATCTTCCCGTTCCACACCTGGCTGCCGGACGCCCATGTCGAAGCGCCCACCGCCGGGTCGGTGCTCCTGGCGGGCGTGCTCCTGAAGCTGGGAACCTACGGCCTGCTTCGATTCAACCTGCCGCTCTTCCCTGAAGCGACCCTGGACTTCGTGCCGTTCCTGGCCGCTCTCGGGGTGGTCGGAGTGATCTACGGGGCGGTGGTCGCCATCGTTCAACCCGACCTCAAAAAGCTGGTGGCCTACTCGTCGGTCAGCCACCTGGGCTTCATCGTGTTGGGAACCTTCGCCCTCACGTCGCAGAGCCTCGAAGGAGGAGTGGTGCAGATGATCAACCACGGTCTCACCACCGGCGCCCTGTTCCTCCTGGTAGGGATGATCTACGAACGGCGCCACACCAAGCTCATCGCCGATTTCGGCGGGTTGTCGTCGTCGACGCCGGTTCTGGCGGGGATGTTCCTGTTCATCGCCTTCGCGTCGATCGGTCTTCCGGGCCTGAACGGGTTCGTGGGTGAGTTCCTGATACTCATGGGGAGCTATCCCACCCTCCCCGTCTACACCGTGGTGGCCGCGCTCGGCGTGATCCTGGCGGCTGTATACCTGCTGTGGGCCTATGAAAGGGTCTTCACCGGTCCGATTACCGATCCGGCCAATCGCGAGGTACCGGACCTTACGACCGGTGAGGCGCTCTTGTTCGTTCCGTTGGTGGCGCTGATCGTGCTGCTGGGCGTGTACCCCAAGGTGGCTCTCGATGTGATCGGGCCATCCACCGACGCGGTGCTGAGCAGGATAGAAGCCACGACCGACTATGAAGCGCCCCACAACGGGTTCGATCTGGTTAAGGGCGGAGACGGCGAATGACCGACGTATCCTATCTGGCGATCGCTCCCGAGATCCTGCTGCTGGTCGGGGCGGTGGCGGTCCTGATGGTCGACGTGTTCGCTCATCCCAAACCGCGGGTACACGGATGGTTGGCGGCGGTTACGTTCCTCCTAGTCGCGGCGGCGATCGGCGCCCAGTGGCATCGGATCGGAATCGACGGGGCGGGAACCTCTTTTGGAGGGACGCTCTTCCTGCATAACCTGTCGGTCTCGGTCCGCGGCATTCTCCTGGTGACCGCGGTTCTCGGTGTGGTTACCGCATGGGACATGCTGGTCGGGCTGAACCGTCGAATGGCCGAGGGGCTGAGCCTGGTGATGGTGTCCACCGCCGGGTTCATGTTGATGGGAGCTTCCGCCGATCTGATAATGGTTTTCGTGGCTCTGGAGATCGGCTCCATCTCCCTCTACGTCCTGGCAGGAATAGTCCGTAACTCCCCGGCCGGGGACGAGGCGGCCATGAAGTACTTCCTGCTGGGGGCATTCGCGTCGGCGATCTTCGTCTACGGGGCCGCCCTGACATACGCCGGGACGGGCTTCACCAACCTGGTGGAGATAGGAGGAGTCATGTCTTCCTATCATGTGGCGCGGCCCGCCGTTCTCCTCATAGGCCTGTCGCTATTGGTGGTAGGGCTCGCCTTCAAGGTCACGGCGGCGCCGTTCCACGCTTGGGCGCCCGATGTGTATCAGGGAGCTCCCGCCGGGGTGGTGGGGTTCATGGCAGCGGTCGCCAAGGTGGGAGGCTTCGCAGCCCTCATCAACATCCTGATTATCGGCTTCGACCGGTATACGGCGGCTTGGGCCGACGGCTTGGCGCTCATCGCGGCGATATCGGTTGTTCTGGGAACCTTGCTGGCGATCCAGCAGTCCGACCTTCGACGCCTGCTCGCCTACTCGGGCGTCGCCCACGCCGGGTTCATTCTTACCGGACTGACCGCCGGTCTGGTGGGAACCGGAAGCGTGCTGTTCTATCTGGCCACCTATTCGGTGATGCTGGTGGGGGCTTTCGCAGCGGTTACCGTGATCAGCGGTCCGTCCTCTTCCGGGAGCAACCTGGATGAGTACCGTGGCCTGGGGCGGAGGTCACCGCTGGTAGCCGGGGTGCTGGCCCTACTCATGATCGCTATGTCGGGGATGCCGCTCACGACCGGTTTCATCGGCAAGTTCCAGGTGTTTACCGTGGCTTGGGACGGGGGCTTCCGCTGGTTGGTGATCGTCGGTCTTCTTACCTCGGTGGCGGCCTTTTTCTTCTACCTTCGGCTGGTGGTACTGATGTACTTTCGACCACCGGACCGTTCTGATGAATGTCCGCCGACCTCCGTACCGATGCGGCTGGTTCTTCTCCTTTCGGCGGCTGCGACCGTGGTGTTCGGTGTGTTCCCCACCCCTCTGCTCGATTGGCTTGACCGGGCCGGCGGCTAGCGGCTATTGCTGGCAACCCTGATCGGTTCGGGATTGGCCCTCATACTCTTGGTGGGGGCGGGCGAGCCGGAGGCATTGCGTACAGCTTCATCCAGCGTCTTCCTTATACGGGAGGGGGAGGTGGTGGACGAGAACCTGTATGTGGCCGGATCCCTGGTGAGGATGGCGGGGACTATCCGAGGTGACCTCATCGTGCTGGCCACCGACCATCTGGAGGTGTCCGGCAGGGTGGAGGGTGATGTCATCGGCTTCGCCACCACCGCAAAGCTGACCGGTACCGTAACCGGCTCGGTGCGGCTGGCCGGGATCGACCTCGATATCGCCGCGAATACCGGCGGAGACGTGGTGGGGCTGGGTCGGGAGGTCTACCTGGGCGGTTCTGTGGTGGGAGACTCGCTGGTGTGGTCCAATTCGCTCATAACCGGGGGAAAGGTCGGTCGTGACCTGAGGGGCCGGACGTTCGGGCGGGCCGCCATCGGTGGTAGCGTCGGCCGGGATGTGGAGATGACGGTGGGAAGGTTGGTGGTGCTCAAGGACGCCCACATCGAGGAGGACCTCGGTTATCGAAGCGCCCGGGTGGCGGTCATCGATCCAGGGGCGGTGATCGACGGGGTTTCGGCCCGACGGCTACCGCTGGGCGCCGATCTTCGTACACGAGCCTTCCGGCTCTTGGTGGGGTCCGTGGCTGTGTTGCTGCTGGTTGCTTACGGTCTGGTGATGATCGGTCTCGCTCCGGACAAGATGGAGCGTTCCATAACCCGCCTGACCGACCATCCTCTTCGATGCCTCCGCCGGGGCGTCCTACAGGTAGGGTTCCTGACGCTTCCCCTTGTGGCGGCGGTGGCCGGGATGATGTGGGGCTCCCCGAAAGTGGCGATCGGTTCCGTTTTCGTGGGGCTCTTCATGGTTCCCTTGGTGGCGGTCTGGCTTGGTTTTCTGGTGTTGACGGCGCCGCTGCCGGTTCTGATCCTGGCGGCCCGCGTGGTGGGGCGTAACCGCCTGAGTGACTATGCGGCTTTCATGCTGCCGGTGATGGCGTTGGTGTTGCTGTTCGTGGGGAGCCTGTATGCGGGTCTGGCGGTCGGCGCGGTGATCCTGGTGCTCGGGGCGGGCGCCCGTCCGCTGACCGTGGCCGAACGCTACGTCCTGTCGAAGGTGTGATGCCCTGAATCGGAGATGACTGAATCTGCGGTTTCGTCGGGGCCGATCCACGATCCTCATGCCGGAGAGTCGAGGAAGAGTAACCGCAGGCGACGACTAACCTCCGTCTACACCCTGAATATTGGAGCCCTCCGGAAGTGCGGGAGGGGGATCGGTAGGAGGTTACTCACATGAGGTGCTGGGCAGTCCATCATGCATCGGCTGAAGTAATTGTTATTATAGGTTAACCGATCCTTACACATGTGGATACCAATGGATACACTCATCATAGAGAACTTTCGATGTTTCAGAGGCAGACATGAGGCGCCGATAAGGCCCTTGACGTTCCTAGTGGGTGAGAACAGCACAGGGAAGACGACCTTCCTTGCTGGTGTTAAGGCGGCCTTGAGTCTGCAGTCTGCTCAACTCCCCGATTTCAATGAGCCGCCGTTTCAACTGGGGAGCTTTGATCAGATCGCTCATGATAGCGGACGTGACCTTGGCCGAGTCTCGAACTTTACAATTGGCAACTCGTTCTCGGGATTGTCAACTGAGGCAGTAGTCCACTCACAAGATGACCCTGTCCGGGAGGAATCGGAAACTGAGTCATTCAATCTTGAAGCAAAGTTCATATCCGTCGATGGACAGCCATCTATTGACGAGTTAACGATATCAAGTATTACCCATAGCGTTCGATTCGACGACCTCGCCGGCGACAAACCCATCATAAAGATTAAGGGCCAGAATGGCCTTTCCTACTCAGACTCCATTAGTGATACCTTAGCCGACGTTTTCAGTTTTCGTGAACAGGACCTGCTATTTATACTGCGGTATATTCTTCTGAGGAAGTTACAGGAGACCGAGGATTTAGATATCCCCGAGCCCGAACAGGAGCGTATTAATTCGCTTATCATGTCCATTGATCCGTTACTTCCCTTAAGGCCATATTCGTTCGCTCCGATCAGGACACAGCCGAGACGTACTTATGAACCTACGACAGAGATAAGGATGCCCGAAGGTGATCATATCCCGTTGACCCTTAAAAGACTTCACTCCAAGAAATCGAAACACTGGCCGAGTCTTGAGAGGTTTGGGAAGCAGAGCGGTCTCTATGAGGGACTTAGTATCCACAATTGGGGAGACGAAGGGAGTGATCCATTTCAAGTCCAACTCAACCTACATGGTGGGTCGGCTCGTAACCTCATCGATGTCGGGTACGGTGTTAGTCAGGTACTTCCGATAATCACAGACTCGGTTCTAGTCGGTCATAGGGAGTTTGGTAATGGTAGTCGTCGAGTTATCGTTCCGATACTGTTGATACAACAACCGGAAGTCCATCTCCATCCCCGTGCCCAGGCCGAACTAGGGTCCTTCTTCATCGAACTCATTAGCCATAGACACCAGGGTTTTGTCATCGAAACTCATAGTGACTATCTCATGGATAGGATAAGGTTGGATATTCGGGATGGCAAGATCGAGAGTGATAAGGTTGTCATCCTATACTTTGAGCAGGGCGATCGTGGAGCATCGATTCACCCTATAGAAATCGACAATATGGGGAATCTCCTCCACGCACCTCCTAGTTACCGAAGGTTCTTTTTAGAAGAAGAGCATCGGTTTTTTCGTATCTGATGTCATGTGTGTCATTGTCGACAATAGTGTAGCTTACCGTTTTTTTCCGGAACCTGATGATGATGCGAGGCCGCTCTGGAAGTGGATTTATACGGGGCGTGCCACCCTCATCGTAGGTGGTAGATTGCTTCAAGAGCTATATGATAACGCGGATGCTAAAAGACAGATTATCAACTGGTCACGAGCAGCCCGGGTAATAATCGAGTCAGATGAGGAAGTGGAAAAGGAGGAATCTCACATGAAGTATCTTCCGCTGACATCCAATGACGCTCATGTAATAGCTCTTGCTCGTGTGTCGGGCGCTAGAATACTGTTTTGTAGAGACACCGCCTTGGAAAAGGATTTTCGTAATCCGAGCGTGATAAATAATCCAAGGGGTAAGATTTATAAATATAAGAGTCACAAGAACCTTCTAGGGGTCCAACCATCTTGTCCGTATGACAGGAAGAAGGGCTAGATGGGAGCGACTAACTTCCGGCCACGCCTTGAATACGGAGCGATTCGGGAGACCTTGACGTGATGGACAGTATCACTCTCGCGAACTATCGCTGTTTTCGCGAACGGCAAAAGGCTCGCTTGGCGCCGCTCACAATCGTCGTCGGTGAAAACAGCACCGGCAAGACATCGCTCCTCGCTCTGATCAGGGCTCTGTGGGACGTCGCCTACGGTAATCGGGTACCAGACTTCAAGGAGCGGCCTTACGATCTGGGAAGTTTCGGTGAGATAGTCAACCGCGGTAACCGGACCGCCGATGAGTCCGAGAGTTTCTTGGCGGGCTTCGACGCCTTGGCCGACACAGACGAAGCGGAGCGCGCAGTAGACCCCCACTACTTCGAGACAACCTTCAAGAAGCTCGGAACCAGACCCGTTCCCATTCGACGCTTGTACTGTCGGGGTGGCGACTCGTTCGAAGAAGTTTATGACGACAACCATGTTGATCAGATCCGGATTACTACCGGCAGGGGTAGTTGGCAAAGAGAACTCGTCCGGCCCTCCCGATTCTTACCGGCAAGGGGAAGCCTGGAATTGGAAGACTATCTTGTTCCCCCTTTCTTCTATCTGCACCCTGCTCTGACACATGAGCGTCAAGACGAGCGTTCACTGAAGCCTGTTGCTGATGCTCCATCCTTCGGCGAATATGACTTGGAGGCCGTCCAGAACGTGTTGTATCCATACGAAACTCCTTTTCGGGGGCGCCCTTTTGCGAGTGCTCCGGTTAGATCCAAGCCGAACAGGACCTACGATCCGTCTCGGCCTACCCTGGATCCCGAGGGTGACTACGTTCCTATGTATCTCGCCAATATCCACACCCAGGATCGCGACGGCTGGGAATCACTCGTCGGTCGGGTTGAGAGATTTGGTGTCGATGCGGGACTCTTCGACAAGATAATCATTAGAAAGCTCGGGAATAGGGAGGGCGGACCCTTTCAGATCGAGGTCCGACACCCGGGCGCGACCACAAATGGAATGATGCATAATCTTATCGATGTGGGTTACGGTGTAAGCCAAGTGCTTCCCGTCGTCACAGAGTTGCTACGGGAAGACGCTCCGGAACAAATGCTGTTACAGCAACCTGAGGTTCACCTTCATCCCAGCGCCCAGGCAGCCCTCGGAAGCCTGTTCTGCCGAGTGGCCGGCCCGGATCGGCAACTGATCGTCGAGACCCATAGCGACTATATCCTTGATCGCATTCGCATGGATGTTCGGGATGAAGTGTCTTCGTTGAAGCCGGATGACGTCTCGCTACTGTTTCTCGAGCGTGTTGATACGGGTGTGAGAATACACTCCCTACGATTCGATGATCTGGGAAACCTTATCGGGAGGCCGGCGGGTTATCGCAGTTTCTTTGCCCGGGAGACACGTCGGTCACTCGGAGTCTAAATGTGTGCGATCCTAGACGCCAATGTAGCGCATCAGTTGACGGGTGGGAGTCAACCCAGTCCCGGCAGCAGGTTTCTTGATCGGATCGATGATGGACGGATTCGGCTGATGATAGGCGGCCGACTCCGTGAGGAACTCGATCAGACACCCTTGCGTGACTGGTTGAGGGAGTCCATTCTCTCAGGTACCGCCGAGGAATGTGATGATACCGAAGTAGAACGTGTAGCAAAGGAGATCGAAGAATCGGGAGAGTGTGTTTCAGATGATGTCCATATTATAGCCTTGGCACGAGTGAGCAAGGCCAGGCTTCTCTATACGAATGACCGGAACCTGCAGGCCGACTTCAGGAACAAGCGTTTGATAGATAAGCCCAGAGGCAGAATATATACGACGCTCAGATACCAGGAGTTTCACAAGACTCACCAGAATCTGTTGAATAGAACCGACTTGTGCAGTGCGGGGTGAAAATACGTATTTTCATTTTTAATATTTTATTAGTAGATGACTGCAAGATGTATGTAACCGACACTGACGATTAATAACAGGTGGGCCTCATAGATGGGATCATGGATACCCTGGTGATAGCGTCAGCCTAAAAAGGCTCTTCGGAAATGGGTGGGGAGTAGGGCAGTTGCTGGGTGAGGGGGTTATCCGCCGAAAGTGGGTAGGGGTCCTCGATAATCGGAGTTCAGCAAGAACCCATCCGAGTCGGGAGGACCCCTGTGGAAGTTGATCCCTGCGCGTATGTGCGAGAAGTTGGTAGGCCTGGGTGACGTTGATGTGGAGGGTATCGATGATCGGGGCGGGAACGGGCCGTTGGTGGTGGTGATCCGGTCCCGGCGACCCCGTCCGGCGTGTGAGGCGTGTGGTGGCCGGGTGTGGTCGAAGGGGTACCGGCCGGTGGTGTTGGTTGATTTGCCGGCGTTCGGGCGGCCGGTTCGGTTGCGGTGGCGGAAACGACGCTGGTCGTGCCCGAGCCCCGACTGTGCGGTTAGGTCGTTCGTCGAACAAGACGCCTCGATTGGTCCGGAGCGGGCGTTGCTGACATCGAGAGCAGCCCGGTGGGTGACCGTCGGGGTCGGGAAACTGGGTCGGTCTGTTGATGAGGTCGCCGCGGAACTGGGCTGTGATTGGCACACGGTGACAGGCGAGGTGGCCCGTTGGGGTAAGGCGCTGCTCGAAGCCGACACCGCCCGGGTCGGCGAAGTTGAGGCTGTGGGCGTGGACAAGAAGCCCTGTTCCGGCGTCAGGGCCGCTGGCGCACCAAGGTCTGGTGCACCTCTGTGGTTGATGTGGGAGGCCGCCGGCTGATCAACACTAGTGCCTGGTCGAACAGCG
>CAZEZF010000054.1:0-21129 GCA_964516495.1 uncultured Acidimicrobiia bacterium
CCCATCACCCTAAGGTCGGGACATCCCGTGAAAGTGGGCTTGACGTGGCCTTTTCATGGTTCGGTGTGTCTGGGGCATGAAGAATAAGGGTTAATGACGGAAAGCGAATCGGATTCGGTTGCCCGTCGCAGGATGGAAGATAGATATTGGGAGGAGTTGAGGTAATGCGAAACTCGATGATCGGAACCGCAAGGAATAAGACGGTCGCAGCAGACTTATTCCGGTTGGCGGTAGTAGCCGCCATAATACTTTGGGCGCTAACCGCGAACCCGACCGCCAACGCTCAAACGGGCGACCAGGCCGAAACGTCGCAGACCGGTGGCGCTATGGATTCGGGTTACGCGGCCGGTTGGTGGAACACTCTGAGCCCTGAGCAGATGGTGGCTGCTTTGCATGGTGACCAGGCGACAGAGGAACAAGCAACGGCAGCCAAGAAACTATACGCGGACCTTGATCCCGAAACGAAGAAACTCGTCAACGACGCGGCTACTCTCATCTACGGTGAGGGCGGCCATGACAGTGTCGGCGCATGGTGGGAAACCCTCAACTGTCAGTTGATGCGCATCGCCGCCGGAGACGGCGCCACCCCCGATCCCCAAAGCCCGTTCTGCGCCCACTACCCGGGATCAGGCGCCGCCAAACTCCTCGACGCCGACGCTCTGGCACACGTCAACAAAGTCGGACAAGGCCTCCTAGGACAAGACAACCCCGGCGCGTACCCTGATCTGGATACCTGGAAGGTGCGGGGTGGTGATACGCTGTGGGACATTGCAGTCAAGATATACGGCGACGGTCAGAAGTGGCGCTACATCTGGTCGCAAAACCGTTACCGCACCATGGACGACCGAGGACGTGTATTCACAGACTATCGGCTGATCTTTCCGGGTTGGACGCTGTACCTACCGGAAGGGTGAAGGAGCGCGGGTCGGAGGGTGGACGACACCATGCGGCCATCCTCCAACCGGATACCGATTGTCTGAACCGAGCCTTCCCTTATTTGATGCCCGAAGGTCGGATATAACTCCTTATGGACGTAACAATCACCGCCAATGCGCTGGAAAGGTACGTTCCGGCATTGCGGATATCGGATGACGACTTCCGCCTGAGAATCGTACTGCACGACTTCGGGATGGTATTCCAGCATGCGGACAAGCGGGAACGATCATTCCTGGTCGAAAAGGAACCGGAACCATTCGATTCCCGGTGGGACGCATTCCTCGCCGCATATGTTGAACATCTATGCTACCGCGCCGGTATTCCACCCCCGGGATGGGTTTTCGCAGACGAGCGTTATCTGGACCGGTTCTGGTTTCCGGGGAAGCGCTTTCCACGGGAGCGGGCCGCTACCATCCTTACAACCCCCGGCGCGTTCGAGGCCCACGGGATCTGGTTTCCCGAGCGGGAACTCGAGGTTGTCTGATGGTCCCACTGACCGGGAATACCATCCACGCCGCTTTGCTAGAACTCGCCGAACGATTGGCCCGTCGACGCGTTCAGGGAAGGCTGTATATCACGGGAGGAGCGGCGATGGCTCTGTCCTACGACAGTGACAAACTGACCAGAGACATCGACGCCGCGATAATCGAAGGTCATGATCCCGTTATGGAGGCTGTACAGGAGATGGCTCGATTTAGGGGGTGGCCGACCACATGGCTGAATGAACAGGCGACACCCTATATGCCGGTCGCTCCGGATCACCATGCTCAGGTGGTGCTCGACCATCCGGCCTTGAAGGTATTGGTCGCCTCGCCTCTCCATATGCTCGCCATGAAGGTTCGCGCAGCTCGCTCCTCTGACATTCACGACGTATGGCGCCTGCTGAACAGCACAGGGTTGTCAACCGTGGAGGAGGTGGAGTCGGTCGTGGAGTCCGTGTTTCCGGATGAAGCTTTGGGCAAACGTCAAAGAAGATGGCTGGAGGATCTCGTTGCGGAGCACATCCCACCACCCTCCTGAGGCTTCGAGAATAGTGTCACCCCCCTGCACTATTCTTCCGATACAAATGAGAGGCTTACCTGACTGATTACTCACCTGCTTCCTCATTCGGATGGCTTGACTTCGATGCGGCGGCCGCCGAACGGGTCGCCACGCTCCTGAGCGCCCTCCAAGAGCCGACCACGCTTGATGTGCTGGGCTTGGGAACGGTTCGCGACGCCTTCTCCCAGATGCTGCACCCCGGCACGTCCTACATCCATACCAAGATGCGCTACCTGATTTTCCTGCCATGGATATTCCAGCGCCTCGAAGCCGACCGGGTTACGCCCGGGGACTTCTTCCGGCGCCTCCGTAACGATGAAGCCCGGCTCATCGACTGCCTGCGTCATCTGGGAGGTGGACAGGGCGTGATCGGCTACCGGGCCGGTCGAAACCTGAAGCGATTGCCCAGTTCGATCTACTGGGTGAGCCTCTGGGATTGGGGAATACGGCGACGACCGCTCAGCCTCAGCGAGTACGCACAGCAGGCGTCGGCGTTCGGACGGTATCGGGCGAGCCGCGATGACGACGGGAACGTAACCGACATCACCCATTCGATGTGGGCGACGCTCCCGCCTCCCCCGGACGACTTCCTGCAATCGGATATCGACTTCGAGTTGCGTCCTCTCGAAGCGCAAATCCTGGTCGGCAGCATCCGTCGGCGGCATCCACAGACGCTGCTGGCGTCGCTGTGCGCCAAGCCCGAGATAGCCGCCCGGTACGCCTATCCATGGGAAGTACCCGAAACCCGAATGCCTGAGCGGGTGGCGGAGGCGGTACGTCATGCCCGCTGCTTCTCCGACATCATGGTCGGCCCGCAGCACACCTACAACATCCTGGTGGCGCGCGCCGCCCGCCGGGACCTCGGGCGTGATACCGAACGCATCGCGGAAGCTGAACTCGGCCGTCTCCGACGTTGGACGGACCTTATCCACAACCGCCGGAAGGAACTGTCGGACTGGGTCAAAGACCTTCCGGCGTTCTGGAATCTTCTCCGCCATGACCGGATTCCGATGAGCACCCGGAACTTCATTGCCATGATTTCCGAACTGGCGGTGGAAAGGCCGGAAAAGTTCGAGAACGATTCGACCATTCACGAACAGATCCGCCTCCGGGAAACAACGCTGAAGGGGAAGCGGGCGCGCCTGACCAATCGAGGCGCGCTGGAGAACTGGAACGGCGGAGCGGTAGGTGGTCGGCACGAGTATCGCTGGTCGATCGCCAAGGGCTACCTCGGTGAGATCGCCGCCGCGTTGCAGGTCGAAGGATAATGTTGCAGCCGACCAACCGGCTAACCCTCATCGACGCGATGCGTCCCCCGGCGGCCTTCCGGTTGGAATCCGCCATGACGGTGACCTTCACCCTCAACCTTCAGGCATTGCTCGCCGCTCCGGCCGCGTTCGCCATCTCCGGCTTCGGCGAGGGCGCCGCCTCGGAAGGAGGCGGCCGGAAGCCGGTGGAGTTGATCCACGCCCTCCGTACCAACGCCCATAAACTGACGGTCTTCAGCGAGGCGGGCGCCATCAGCCTTCCGTCGACGAGTCGAGCCTTCACCTTCCTCGAACGGGCGGTCATACCGGTACGGGCGCCGCGCGGAGGGATCGTCCATCCCAAGGTCTGGGTGCTGCGTTACGAGACCTCCACCGAACCGGAGAGGGCTGCTACTGGTGACCGACGGCTTCGGGTACTCATCTCCAGTCGCAACCTCACCTTCGACACCAGCTGGGACACCGTGTTGAGGCTGGACGAGTCGACAGGTTCCCGCGGCGCCCGGCTCGATCCGGTCGGCGGCCTGTTCGAGGGGTTGCTCGACACAGCGGTCGGGGAGGTCTCCCAGGATCATGCCGAGCGGGTTCGGTCGCTGGCGGAATCGCTGCACACCGCACGATTCCAACTCCCGACCGGCGCCGACGATCTCGAAATCCATGTGTTAGGTTTCACCGGTAGCGCCTCACCGCTTCCGACCACCGCCGACCGATCATTGATAATCTCGCCTTTCCTTTCCGAGAGCTTCTTCTCCGGGTTGGCGCCGCGTCCGGTGGATACCCTGGTCAGCCGCCAGGGTTCGCTCGACAGCTTGAGCGAAGCCACACTCGAACCCATTCGAGACGTCCGGGTGCTGGATAGCGCTGTCGACGACCTCAGCGTTTCCGAAACCGACGACCCGGAGCGATCGCGACTGTCGCCGGATGACCCAGGGCTGCCTCTGGTCGGTTTGCACGCCAAGGTCTTCGCCTTCGAGCAGGATGGTCGCGCCCGCCTGTTCGTCGGATCGGCCAACGCCACGCACCCGGCTTTCAGCAACAACGTCGAGATCCTGGCCGAACTGAGGGGCCCGGTGGATGAGTTGGGAATCGACCGGGTGTGCGAGGGTGATGAAGACGAACCCGGCCTGAGCGAGCTATTCCAGGTCTACCACCGCGAAGCGGCGTCCAACGACGATGACGGTCCGCATCCTGATCTTGATGGTCATCGCCGGATGATCGCCCTCCTTCCCGTCCGAGGGTCGGTGACGCCCAGCGGTGAAGACTGGTCCGTGACCTATCGCTCGGACGAGCCGATTCCCGCTATCGCCGACACCGAGATTCACTGCTGGCCGCTCACCACACCCCAGAATCGACGCCGGCTGGATCCGGGAACTCTGTTCGAGTTGCGTTTCGAGACCAGCCTTGATCACCTCAGCGGCTTTCTGGCGTTCGAGATAGCCCACGACAGCGGGGAGAAGACAGCATTCGTGATTCCCGTGCCTATGGTCGGTGTGCCGGAGCATCGAGACCGCCACCTGATGAAGGAGTTGATCGGCAACGCCGAGCGCTTCCTGCGGTACCTTCTGGCGCTCCTCTACGAGGACTCCACCCGAATCGATATACCCACTCTGATGACAAACATCGACGGCGGCGGCACCGGCGAGACCGGATCGGTCAACCCGGCGGTTCTCGAACAACTGCTCAGAACCATGCGACGTGATCCGCTGAAGCTGGTCGGGCTGGCCCCACTCGTCAACGACCTCCGGGATGACGACGCGCTTCCCCCCGGTTTCGCCCGACTCTGGGAGGCTATCGGCGAGGTCCTGGAAGAGGGGGCCTTCACACCATGACCGAGCCTCGTATCGATGTGGCGGCCACGCTTGCGGACCTGAAGGACTTCCAGCGGCGCACGGCCGAGTGGGCGTTCAAGCGGATGTTCATGGATGATGATCCGGCCCTCCGGTTCCTGGTGGCGGACGAAGTGGGTCTCGGGAAGACCCATGTCGCCAAGGGCGTGATAGCGCAGGTCATCAGCCACCTCGGGCGGATAGGCGACCAGCGACACGACATCGTGTACGTTTGCTCGAATGCCGCCATCGCTCGCCAGAACCTGAGAAAGCTGGCCCCCAAGGGTATCGACCCGACAGTAGTGGATGTTGACCGGCTCACCATGCTCCCTCTCGTTGAACTGAAGGGTACCCAGGACGGACTTCCGGGCATCAACCTGCTGGCGATCACTCCGGGTACCTCTCTGAGATTCGGACGCAGCACCGGTACTTTCAAGGAGCGCGCCCTCGCCTACACACTGCTCCGCTCCCTATGGGGCGCCGAGGCCATGGACAAACGAGCTCGCCACATCTTCTGGTTCGGCCTCCGGAAAGGAAGTCGGTCTCAACGGGACAAACGCCTTCGCAACTGGGAGCGGGATTACCGGTCGCGTGTCAGGGTGTCGCCCGAAGAGTTCGCGGCCCGCATGGAAAAGGTCGACGCCGAACGACGGCAATCCGGTAAGCAGCCCGTTCGGGAGCTATTCGATGAGATCGTAGATGGACTGACCCACCAGCGCTGGATCGGCGGACACCTATGGACACTGCGCCGGGAGCTGATAGCGGAGGTGCGCCGCGTCATGGCCATCGTGGGAATCGATGCGCTTCGTCCGGATCTGGTCGTGCTCGACGAGTTCCAGCGCTTCAAGGACCTGTTGAAGCCGGATCCTGGGAATCTCGCCGCGGAACTCGCTCAGGCTCTCTTCGACTACCGTGACCCCGATTCCGGGCGTCCGACTCGAACCCTGTTGCTTTCGGCCACCCCGTACCGCATGTACACCACGGCCGACGACACCGGCGGCGACCACTACAAGGACTTTCTCGGCACCTGCGAGTTCCTCTACAGGGAAGACACCCGCGTCAAGCGACTCGAGCGTCGTTTCACCGATCTCCGGAAAGCCCTCACCACGGCCGCCTCTCTCGACGAAAGCACGGCTTCGTTGGCCGACGCAGCCCGTACCTGCGGTGAGATCGAATCAGAACTACGCCTGGTGATGGCGCGCACCGAACGGTTGGCCGCCACCCCGGACCGAGACGGGATGCTTCAGGAACCGTCTGTCCCCGTCACGGTAGAACCCTCCGACCTCCGCTCCTATCTCCGTCTCTGTGACCTGGCCCGGGTCGTGAAGCACCGTGATCCCACCGAGTACTGGAAATCGGCCCCGTACCTGATCAACTTCATGGAGCAGTACAAGCTCAAGCAAGCCATACAACGAGCCGCCGAGACAGGCGGGCTGGCGGAAAATGAACGGCTCGATCCGGGCCCCGGGCTGTTGAGTTGGGAAGAGGTGGAAGAATACCGGCGCATCGACCCCCGGAACGGCCGGCTCCGATGGCTGATCGACGACCTGGCGGACCACCGCGCCTTCGAGCTTCTATGGACACCGCCTTCCGTCCGCTACTACGACACCGGCTCGGTCTACGAGACTCCCGAGGCGGCCGGGTTCACAAAGCGCCTGATCTTCTCGGGTTGGCGGGTGGCGCCGAAGGTCGTGTCGTCGCTGGTCAGCTTCGAAGCGGAACGCTACGCCTACGCGAACCGTGAGCACACATACTCGACCGAATACCGGCGGCGCGGTGGTAGGCGGCTTACATTCCGCACCACCGAGCGTACCGCCGCCGAGCCCCGGGCCGGAGAATCCTCAGGCGCTCGCCGCCCTGCCTCGATGACCACCTTCCTGCTCGTATGGCCGAGTCCGGGCCTCGCCGAGTTGGGTGATCCGCTCCGGCTCGAATCCGACCGGCGTGATCGCGTCGCGGTGATCAAGGCGATCTCCGAACGTATCGAGGCCGCTCTTGATCCGCTGGTCCGCTCGGCCCCTACCGAAGGAACCGTCGACCAGCGCTGGTACTGGGCGGCCCCGCTGTTACTTGATCGCATTCGTCATCGTGCGGATGTGAAATGGCTGCTGGAGAAGCGATCGGCGGAGCTATGGGAGGGCAAGAAGACCAACGTGAACCTCCGGGCGCATCTCGCCGAGGCCAGGGCAATCGTCGAGTACGGGTCGACGGCCCTCGGTCGGCCTCCGGCGGATCTCTACGAAGCGCTCGCCGAACTGGCTCTCGGAGGTCCCGCCCAGTGTGCGCTGCGGGCAATCGGCGCGGTCGTGGGATTACCCATCAACCACAAGTCCGTTCTGTCGGCTGCGGTGCGGATCAGCAACGCCTTCCGGAGCTTCTTCAACGGTCCCGACGTGACCGCCATCGTCGCCTCGGCGCAGTCGGAACAACCCCGCATAGAGGACGGCGCCGCTCCTTACTGGCGCGACGTCCTGCGCCATTGCATTGACGGCAACTTGGGAGCCTTGCTGGATGAGCACGCTCATGTTGTGCGCGACTGGCTCGGATTCGTGAGCCTCAGCGACTTCGAACAACGGAACCGGGCTGCTGGAGGCATCGCATCGACGATCGGCGAGGCCCTGAGCCTCCGTACCTCGGCGCTCCGGGTGGACATCCCGCGACGCGGGAGTGACCGCCACCGTATCGAACTCGAACCTCACCGCATGCGCACCCGGTTCGCGGTGGCGTTCGGCGATCAAACGCTGGACGAGGGCGGCCAGGCCCGGGTAGGGGCGGTGTCGGTCGCTTTCAACTCACCCTTCTGGCCGTTCGTGCTGACCTCGACCTCGGTTGGTCAGGAAGGACTGGACTTCCACCTGTGGTGCCACGCGGTGGTGCATTGGAACCTTCCCGCCAATCCCGTCGATCTCGAGCAGCGCGAGGGTCGGGTCCATCGGTACAAGTGTCATGCGGTGCGGCGCAACATCGCCGAGAGCCTCGGTCCCGATCTCCTCGAAGAAGGGTTCCGGGAGGGTGATCTGTGGCAGGCGCTCTTCGAACGAGCGGCTTCGACACAACAATCCGACGATGGGGAGATGGCGCCCTACTGGGTGTACCATCAGGGCCGAGCGAAGATCGAGCGGTTGGTTCCCGTGCTGCCGTTCAGCCGGGAATCAACCCGACTCCCCCAGCTTCGCAAATCCCTCGCCGTCTACCGTCTCGCCTTCGGCCAACCCCGTCAAGAGGAACTCGTCGAGTTCTTGGGCGATCAAATCGACCCCGAGCACCTTTCACAGTGGCTGGCCCGGCTGCGTATCGACCTGTCGCCTCCCGAACGGGTCTACGAAACCGAAACGCCCCTCCGGTAGGGCTAGCCCGCTCCGCGCCGACCGGCCTACTGTCCGGAAGGTTCGGAGGGTTGGGGTTGGTGGTGGCGTCCGTACCAGGCGTGTACCTCGTCGATAAACAGTCCGGCCCGCTCGATGGCGGATGAAGCCTCCGCCTCCCCCCAGGTGTCCATGAGTTCAAAGTCGTAGTCCGCCTTTCCTCGGTTCTCAGCGAGATCCGTGAGAATACCGCTGGCTTCGGCAGGGAAATCGGATCCCTTCACAGCCACCCGCCCGAAAACCTGTCGGGTACCCTGGTGGGTCTTGGGACCTTCCCGGTGATAGGCCAACACGGACCTTGCGGCGTAGAAGGCGGCGTAGTAGGCCAACGACACGGCCACGCGGTAAAGGCCTTCGCGGTAGTTGATTCGAGCGTGGTCCAGCGTCTCATCGGCAAGGCCTAGTCTCGCTAAAGCCTCATCGAGGTAGGTCATGCGACACGCACGGCATCGGAGCGAACATTGCGGTAGAACATCGTGTCCCACCTCTCGAACTGTTCGGTGTGACACACATGAGTCTCCGTGAGCCAACTTTCGGCGGCTGCCTCGTACTCCATGAAGATACGCCTGCGCAGTCGTTTGGACCGCTCGTCCCGGATGGAGACCGGCTCGGTTATCACCACCAACAGATCCAGGTCTGATTCCTTCCCGTGGTCGCCCCGCGCCCGCGACCCGTACATCCATACGCTGTCCAGAACGTCACCGAAGATCTCCCGCGCCAATTCGGCTACGAAGCGCGCCGTCGCCATCGCTTCATCACGCGTGGGCCACGGATCTTCAGTCTCGTCGACTGACGGATCACGGCGTTCGTTCACTGAGGGACCCCTTTTCCGATTCACGCCGAGGCTCGTTCACAACTATCGTAGGCGGGAGGGATAGTTACCACCATCGAAGTCCTCGAGCTCCTACCGGCGTCCGATGTCCCGATTGCCGGATGCGCTGATGAAGAAACCGGGTTGGCTACCAGGCTACCTGCACCTTGGAACCCTGAGACTGCGAAAAACAACCTTCCCGTTCCGGTAGACTCCTCCTGAAGTGGGTCCCACCCCCAACCACCGCCTCGGCGTAGAAACGCGTCCCGCCATACCCTTACCAGGGTAATACGTCAACTATGTTGCCGGCCCGGCCGGTACCCGCACGGACCGCTTGCGCCCTCCGCTTGATCAACCTAAGAGTGATCCGACCGGAAGGTTACGGTTACCTACCAGTGTGCAGCATGGGTAGGACAAAAACCGTCCACCCGCGACGACACCGGCCACTCGGACAAAAATAACTCAGAACACCGGGAGGGTACCCCTAAATGTCCGGTTGGCCGGGCAACCACCCGACAACACCCGGTCCGGCGGCATCGCGGGCCGACCTACGCCCGTCCCTCTCAGCACCTCTCAGTCCGCCCGCTACCGGTAACCCCAATTTTTTGTGCAGAGGTTTGGGTAGGAAGCCGATAAAGATGCACTGAACTCTCTGACCTGGAAAGATGTCTGATGGTGACCTCACTCGGTCGGAGCGTGACCCTTCACCCGCAGGGTGATTTCCCGACACGGCGCAAAAGTGGGCTTGACGTGGCCTTTTCGGGTTCGGTGTGTCCGGGGCATGAAGAATAAAGGTTAAGGGACGGAACAGCATGTCGGTTCAATCGAGAACGATCGACAGGGCCGCTTCGAATACTGCGGCGTTGGAGCGGTCAAGAGCGGCTTGCTCTTCGACACTGAGCGGGTCCAGGAAGCTACGATCGTTATCCAGCTGATCCCAAACCGCCAGCAGCGCCGTGGCGGCGAATCCGAAGTGGCGAGCCACCGCGTACAGGGTGGCGGTTTCCATGTCCACCGATCCGTAACCCGACCGTCCCCATTCCTCGACCATGGCGCCGCTCTGGGCGAAGATCGAACTCCAGGTCAGGTGAAGGACATCCCTGGTCTTGATACCACGCAACTCCAGAGAGGAGCGGGCGATCTCGGCGAGATCGTGATCGCCGTCCACGGTATCGGTCACTCCGTACAGGTGAGCGACGCCTTCACGGGCCACCGCGGTGGAAGGGACGACGACATCACCGGGGGCAAGGGCCGGGTCAAGGGCGCCGCAGGTGCCGATCATAACCATGCGGGGCGTTCCGAGTACCCCGAAAAGATGCGCCAACTCCACCGCCCGCGCCGCGCCGTAGACACACGAATAGACCACCGGAGCGCCCCGCCACCGGCCGTGGAACATGTCCGGGAAGGCAAGTTCCCGGACATCCTCCAGCCTGCTCAACCGCCAGTCGGTCCGTTGCTCCCGCCACCATGACCCTTCCATAATCACTGCTTGGGGAACATCACCCTTCTCCATCCCGAGGGCTTCGAGCCACTCATCGGCGCCGAGGTCCATAACCGCACGCCGCCTACTCATCACCCGCTCCATCCGGTTTGATCTACACGACGGGCCTTCCCGTACCAGACGTAGCTCCAGAGCGCCCCGACCAATACGCACCCGGCGAGGAAGACGAAGACCAGATCCCAATCCCCTCCCCCTACCAGCCTTCCCACGATCGGGGATCCGCCGCCGCCGCCCAGATTGAATGCCAAGGCGAATATCCCGCTGGCCAGAGCTACCCGATCCGGCGCGACCAGACGCGGGAACAGCCCCAACACCAGGGACGCCGCTGCTCCGACCAGAGCGGTCGAAACAGCGATGCTCGCGAATCCGGTGACGAAACCGGGCGCCCGACTAACCGTGAGGAGCATCGCGGACGTCATGGTCAGGACGAAGGCGCCTTTAAGAGCGGAAGCTCCACCGACCGAGGAACGGAACCAGCGCCCGAACAGGAGGATCGCCGCGATGGAAACCACCGGCAGCGTTGCAGATACCAGGCCTGAATGCTCGACGGAGAGTTGGTGTACGTCGACAAAGTACGAGGGTGTCCACACGATGAGAGCGACATAGGGAACTCCGATAGCCGTAGCCGGTGGAAGTAACCATAGGACCCGACCGATGGATTCGAAAGATGGTCTGTTGACACTCCTGACATCTACCGGATCCCGTACTCCAATCCACCAAGCCGCTCCTAAGGGGATCAGTACCACGGCGGCGCCCACGAACACGGAATCAACCCCTACCCGCTCGACGAGTAAGCCGCCGAGCGCAAACGTCAGGGCGGTTCCGGCCACGAAGCAGGAACCGAATGAGGCGATGACCCGAGCCGCGTTCCGCTCGCTTATCCAGCGGTCCAGCCTCCCGGCCAATGGTGTCCACCCCATGGCCTGGAACACCCCGTTTGCCGACCATACAATCAGCGCGGCCGTGAAGTGGCTGGACAACACCGCGAACAGCATGTTCATGAGCCCGCTCCCTACCAGACCCAGGCCTACCAGCACCCGGGCCCCGTAGCGGTCGGCAAGTCGCCCTACCGGCAAGGCCGCAAAGGAGTAGACCCAGAAGAATCCGGCCGCCAGAGCGCCTATCTGCGCAGCCTCCAATCCGGCCTCGTCGCCGAGGCGTGGTACGGCCGCCGAAAAGTTGACCCTTCCCAGGTAATAGAGTGCGTAGACGGACCAGGCAGACGCGACCAGACCCCATCTGGTGGCCGCCGGGGATGGAGTGGATGCGGGTCGAGGGGTCAGCGCCCGCCCTACCGGTCGGTCTCAGCCGATTCTATTACCCAGATCTTGGCGGGATCGAAGTTGACGGTTACGGAATCTCCGTCTTTGAAGTCCTTGACCTGGCCAGGATCGGTTATGACCTCTACCTCGGTATCTCCGATGGCGATCCGGAAGCGGGCGTAGCGTCCTACATAGACATGTGACCGCACCATTCCCTTGACGCTGTTGGGGCCGTCGCCTCCGATCTCGAGGGATTCGGGGCGAATGCTGAGCACCGCCTCACCGCTACCCACCGCGGATCGGGGAGCATCGAAACGACCTATCGAAGTAGTGATCGAACCGTTCCTGTAGCTGCCGGGAATGAAGTTGGTTCCCCCGAAGAACTTGGCGATGGCGACGCTTCCCGGTCGTTCGAAGAAGGCGTCCGGCTGATCGAACTGCTGGAGCCTGCCGTCGAAAAGCAACGCAATCCGGTCGGCGAGCACGACGGCCTCTTCCTGATCATGGGTGACAAACACGGTAGTAATGCGCATCTCGGTCTGTATGCGGCGAATCAGTTCCCGCATTTCGTCCCTGAGGTGGGCGTCGAGGTTGCTCAGGGGTTCGTCGAGCAGCAGGACATTGGGTTGAACGATCAGCGCCCGTGCCAGGGCGACGCGCTGCTGCTGACCGCCTGAGAGTTGCCTGGGCTTACGATCTTCAAACCCGGGGAGCTGCACCAGATCCAGCATGTCGCTCACCCGGGACCTGATCTCCCGACGATCAACCTTGCGCATCTTCAATCCGAAACCGATGTTCTCGGCGACGCTCATATACGGGAACAGGAGGTAGTTCTGGAAGACCATCACGACGCCCCGGTCCTCGGGGGCGATCCCGAGTATCGACTCGCCGTCGAAGCTTATGTCGCCCGAGGTGGGGCGCAACAATCCGGCGATCATCTTCATGGTGGTGGTTTTCCCGCATCCCGAAGGACCTAGTAAGGCGGTGAGCTTCCCCGATTCGATCTCAAGATCAAGTTGATCGACTGCGGGGTTCGACTTCTCATCGAACCTCTTGGTGAGGCGGCTGAGGGTGACTTGGGTCATATGTTGCCGATACCTCCTACGGCGGCGTTGTCGCCGGACAAATAACGAGAACTGAGGAGCAGGACCAAGACGGCCGGAAGGATGAACACCACGCTCAGCGCCCCGGCGATGGCCGGATCGGAGCGCACGAAACCGAACAGGAGCAGAGGAAGGGTCTGAACCTGACCGCCTCCGATCAGGAGGGTCAACACATACTGACTCCACGAGATGATGAATGCGAACAGGGCGCCGACCACTACCCCGGGGAAGATGGCCGGCAACGTAACGTACCATTGGGTGGCTATACGTCCCGCCCCGAGGGAACGCGCCTGCAGCTCGAAGTCGGTGTCGTAGTTGGCGAAGACGCCGGACATCACCAGCGTCATGTAGGGAAGGGTGGGAACCAGATGCACCAGCATCACTCCCGGAATGCTGTTGTGGATTCCCGCCCGGATGAACAGGACATGGATTCCGAGCACCACCGCCAGACCGGGAACGATCACCGGCGCCAGGATCAACCACTCCACTATCCGCTTGCCACGGAACTCGTACAGACCCAGAGCTCTTCCTGCGGGTACACCGAGAAGTATGGAGAATACGGTAACCACCAGCGCGATCAGAACGGTGTTCCAGGCCACCCCTACCACATCGTTATGCGGAGTGATCACCTCGACCCAGGCTCGGGTGCTGTATTCCGTCGGAAGGATCGCCGGATAGAACCAACGAAAGCTGATCGACCATACGAACAGGGGAACGATCGGCGCCACCAGGAAGGCCAGCAAGGCGGTGATGCCGATCCATCGGCCGGTCACCCTCCAAGGGCGGCTGCTCCTCGTGGTAGCGGCCACGGCGCCGGTCATGTTGTCCAGGGTCCTATCCGCATGGTCAACTTCTTATGTATCGCCGGGAGAGCTTCATGTAGGCGAAGATCATGAGCGTGCTCATGAAGGCGATCACCATAGCCATAGCCATAGCCTGTGGACGAGCCGCCAGATCCACGTCCTTATAGCTTTCGAACGCCAGGACCGGCAACGCCTTGGGGAACGTGGCGCCCAGCAGCCAAGGTATTTCGAACGCTCCGAATGTGAAGGCGAACACGATCACCGACGCCGATATGACACCGGGCATTATCAGGGGCAGGGTGACGTGCCGGAAGGCCTGCCACCGGTTGGCGCCCAGTGACCGAGCGACCGATTCGTAGTCCTCACCTACCGAGAGCAGGATTGCGAGGACGATCACCCCGATGAAGGGAATCTCCTTCCAGACATACTGGATGATGATGCCTATCGCCCATGGATCGTTGACCATGGGCGGAAACCCGGCCGGCGTGTCGATGAGTCCGGCGCCGGTGGCAAGTCGGGATACCAGGCCGCTTCCCGAAAACAGGTATAGCACCCCGACCGCGCCCACCAGATGCGGGATGGTCAGGTTGAGAGAAAAGATGAACTGGACGAAACGCTTCCCGCGAAAGGAGGGGCGCAGCAGCATCGCCGAAGCCACCGCCAGAATACTGGCGATCACGGTGGATGTGAACGCTATATGGAAGGTAAGGAGGAAACTACGGAGGAATCCATTATCGCTGAGGATGCTGGTGTAGGCGTCGAAGTTGAACTCGTTGAGCCCGATCAGCGGGAAATAGCCCAGGCTGCGGAGGAAGCCGGATATCAGGCCCCCCATGAACAGCAACAGGATGACGAGAACGGCCGGGGCAAGTAAAAGCCCGATGGTCAGTCGCCGGGCGCCCTCCTCGGAGAGCGGCGCCAAGGTCGGGCGGATTGACTTGTCGGATCGCGTGGAGGTCGCTGCCATTGATTCCTACCGGGTTAGAACGCCGCGCCTGGTTGGCGTGTGGGTACAGGGGTGGCTGGTCGGTGATCGCCGTGACGTCACCGACCAGCCACGGGTTTCTGTTATTGCTGGGCTACGTTGGCGGTCCAACCTTCTTCGATGACCGGTACCCAGTCACCGAGGAGTTCACCCAAACCGGTTATCTCCCCCGGATCGACCACCGACGGGTGGCGGGGCACATCGGCGAAGTGAGACTGCGCCGCGGCGTTGAGTACGTTGATCTGACCCCACACGTCGGGGTAGGCCTTCTCCAACTGGGCGTCGATAGTCAGCAGGAGGTCGGCCACCACCAGAGCGGCCGCCTTGTTGGGCGAGTTGTAGGGAATGGTCACGAAGTTGGTGTTGCCGATCTGACCGCTGCTCAAACCGTAGGTACGGGTCGACTCGGGGAATAGACCGCTGTCAACCTTGGACCCTGCCGTAGCCGGACTGTAGGCGAGGAAGTGGGTCACTTCCTGGTTGGCGTAGAGCTGCTCGAGGGCCGGTTGATCGACCGGATAGGTCTCTCCACCACGCCACAGGCACGGCTCGATCTCGTTCAAGGTCTCCCATGTAGCGGCTGCCACCTGGTCGTATATCCCTTGGTCGAACGGGATCCCCACCATGTCGGTGTGCCCGCCGGGCAGGATCTTGTCGGCCTCGTTGTAGAAGACGTGGCGCACGAACACGCTGCCCGTAAAGTCGGGTGGCGCCGGATAGGTGAAGGTTCCGGGATTGGCGCAGGCGTGGGCCAGCAGAGCGTCCATGTCGGCCGGGGGTTCCGGCACGAGGGCGCTGTTGTAGAACACCGCCGATTGGGCCTGGTTCCAGGGAACCTCGCATTCGTCAACCGGGGTACCGAAGTCGAATGCTATGGGTCCGGCGTCCTGATCCACATTGGCCATGCTGGGCATGATGTCCCAATAACCGCAGAACAGCAGACCACCCTGTTTCATGGTCTTGAAGTTCTCGCCGTTGATCCAGATGAGGTCGACCGACCCGCTCCCGTGCTCGCCGGCCTCAGACTCGCTGAGCACCGTGTCGACCGCGTTGACGGTGTCGGTGATCCGAACCTGGTTCAGGTCGATTCCGTAGCGCTCGGCGGCCTGATCCTTCACCCAACCGTTGATGTAGGCGTTGATCACCGCGCTGCCGCCCCACATGAACCAGTTGACCCGGGTGCCGTTGGCTTCGGCGACTATTTCTTCCCAGGACTTCCCGGCGAGCGAAGAATCGTCCAGGTCGAGCAGACCGGCCGAGGTCGGTCCCATTGTCTCGGGTTCCACCGGAACCTCAACCTCTACCTCCACCGGTACTTCTACTTCAACCGTCTCGGTCTCCGTGACGATAGATGTCACCACCACCGTTTCGGTCACCGTTTCGGTAATGGTCTCGGTTTCGGTGACGATGGAGGTAACCACAACCGTCTCCGGCGGCGCGTCATCGCCGCCGCATGCGGCCGCCACCAATGCCATCACTGATAGAAGTATGGCGAGGCGTGTGAGCTTACCGTTCCGTAGTCTAGATCTCATATGTCGGGTCTCCCTCCCTATTGGTTGTTTACCTGTCGGCGCCGAACCGACGCTCCGGACTTACCGAGACCGCCACCGGCTTATGACCTTTGCCCGGCTCCTCCGGGAATTTTTCATTCTATGTTCGGGCTTTATCTCTTCTCCGTTTTCACCCGGCCCAATACCTGATACAAGCGACGCTCGGCCTCCCTCATGGGATGCTCCATGTTCTCATCCCTGGTCCGTCTGAACTCCGGAAAACCGGCTGTCTGCTCGGCGGTCCATTCCTTGGCAAAGGAACCGTCCTGGATTCGGGAGATTATACTCCTCAATCTGTCCCTTTCGGTTTCCTCATCCTCCTCCGATAGGCGGGCGGTGACTTCCTGGCCGTACTGGCTCGTGCGAGAATGTAGTGTGATCTGGTCCCAGAGACCAATGTCGCGGTATGCCTTCGCAGTCTCGATTCCCTCGCCCGATCCGTAGAACTCCAAGATGGCCGCCTCCGGACTACATCCGGCTTCTACAAGCACCTCGCAGTAGCGACGCACCGCGTACAGATAACCTACCTGTTCCGCAAAAAGGTCGACGGTGGCTTCTTCGAGGAAACTGGACTCGATCACCCCCATCCTGGTCGAACCGATAGCCTTGCATAGAGCCAGAGTTCTGTTCCAGGCCGTTTCGGTCGCATCCCGATGAACGGCGGCGAGGCTGGGAAATCCCTCCCCGCTCAGGTAGGTGTCACGCACACCCGCTCCGATCATTCGAGGAGCTATCAACACCACATCTACCTGCGGAGGAGGATCCAGAAGATCGAAGGCGATGTTATAGCCGCTGGCAAACACGACCATATCCCCCGGCCGGAGTCCGGGTTCGATGTCCGCCTCGAATAACTGCGGCATCACCTCATCGGGAACCAGCAGGAACACAATCGTCGCCTGTTCGATGGCTTCAGCTACCTCCAAGACCCGGAAACCATCCTTTTGGGCGGTCGTATAGGAGCTATCCCGGCGGCTCCCGACAATCACCTCCACCCCGCTGTCACGAAGGTTGAGGGCCTGTGAACGGCCCTGATTGCCGTAGCCGACTATGCACACCTCCTGCCCTTCCAGATGCCGGAGGTCGGCATCCTCATCGAAGTACATCCTCGCCATCAGTATCCGCTCATCTGTTCGACCCGACTTCGATCATGACCTTGACCGCCCCCGTGTTGGCGTCCAGGGCGGTTTCCATTCCTTCAGCGGCGCCGGCCAGTGGAAAACGATGGCTGATCAACCGATCACCGTCGATTCTTCCTGACCCGAGGAGTTCTACGGCTTCCGGGAAGGCGTTTCGTCCCAGGTAGATGGGTATAACGGTCGATTCCTTCGACTGGGCCAGCATCATGTTGAATTGGATGCGTTCAGAGATATGAACCCCGACTGCTACCACCCTTCCCCCCGGCCGCACCGCTCGCATAGCGGTCTCGAGTGTTCCGGAAGTCCCCACCGCCTCGAAGGTGACGTCGAAACCCGACGGATCGGTTCGTTCCAGTATCTCATCGGCGCCTAACCCTCCTACGTCGAGGGCGCCGGTAGCTCCTAGGTAACTCGCTATGTCGAGGCGGCCTTGATTCAGGTCGGTGCAGTAGACGGCGCCGGCCCCATATACCCGGGCTACCGCCAGTATCAGGAGTCCGATCGGACCTGCCCCTACGATCATCACCGACTCCCCCTCCTGAAGGCCGCTGCGTCGTACCGCGTGGACCGCGATAGAGGTGGGTTCCACCAGCGCCCCGAGAGCCAGGGACATTCCCGGTGGGAGCCGGTGGGCGCTGTCGGCCCCCACCGCAACCCGTTCCTGCAAGGCGCCGTCGGTGTGGGGTGATCCGGTGAACCTGATATGTGGACATACGTTGTAGATGTCCCGGTTGCAGGCGTCGCATCTCCCGCAGGGGATAATGGGTTCGACCGCGATTCGATCCCCCACCTCCACATTGTCGACATCGGAACCACGCGCAGCCACTCTTCCGGAAAACTCGTGTCCCAACACATGAGGTCGTCGGATTCGCCAGTCACCGATCCGGCCATCTTTGTAGTAGTGGAGGTCGGACCCGCAAACACCTACGAAGGCGGGCGCCACCAGGATCTGATCAGGGCCGAAGGATGGTGATGGCCGATCTTCGATCACCAGGCCACCCTGGGGTAGGAGTACCGCCGCCTTCATGTTCCTGCTCGTGAAAGGTCTCGTCGCCATCCGGCTGCCCGGTCCGGGCGTAGTAACGAGATACGGATCATCGGATTTCTTCAGCAGTAGGCGATCGGCGCTCGGCCGGCCCGGACAGGATCGATTCCCGATCTTCCAGCTTCACGATCAGATCATGGAAGATGGCGTCACGGTCGATGCTCACCGCCTCCAGCATCATGGGTCCGTCAGGGTTGGGCCGCCAGTACAAGTCGTCATCCAGGTGGGGGGTGGCGGTAGGGATTGTAGGAACCCAGTCCCGGTTTATAAGCCAAGCCACGTTGATCAGGTCCCAGATAATCCAGGACTGACCGGAAAATGGTTGCACACCTCTCTGTTTCCAGATCGGATTCTCCTGGTACAAGTGGAAGAGGTAGTCGCCTATCGCTCCCCTCCCGGCGAACCACGCCTGCATCTCGGGCAGAGAAATCCGCAGCTGCGCTCCTATATGGAAACCCGGCAGGTAGACAAGTGGAACACCTGAGGAATACAGCAGTCGGGATGCGTGCGGGTCCTGTACCAGGTTGAGGGAAGGTTGGTTGGACAGGTTGACCCAACTGGGATAACCGGACGTCCAGGTCACCACCATCCGGGAGGCGATCTCGGGCGCCATGAGCAGGGCTGAGGATACGTTGGTAACCGCCCCGATGGCAACCACGAAGAGGACCCGATCATCGTCGGCCAAGGCCGCTTCGATGATCCGGTGGGCGCCCTCACTTTCCACTGGAACATCAGCCCGGGGCATGTAGCGGTCAGAGCCTCTGAAAACCAGATCCGTAGGCGGGATGCCTAGTTTCTCGAGCACGGTCAGGATTTCGTGGTAGGACTCTTCCATACCCTCGGCCGGGCCGACCAGGCGCATGGTGGCCGGATCGATCCCCTGCTCCACCAGATGCCGCGCCCAGCTGTCGAATCGGTCGTCTATCGGCAAGGTTCCGAAGTGACTGCGGTGAGCCTCGACCGCCTCGACAAGCGGCGCCCGCATATGTTGGTGGCCATAGGGACCGGCGACTATAGCTTCGACATCGAGGCGTTCGGGGGACAATAACGCCCACGCAAGGGCGAACTGATCATCGATCTCGTTAGCGGTATCGGTGTCGATCAGCACCCGAACCGGACCGGGAGGATCGGCGAACATCGCCATCCGGCGCAAGTCGTTGATTCTCGGGAAGGTTGTCATCCGGGCAAGCCTACCTTACTTGATAGTTCGGTAGCGAAGATCGAGAAGTGACGACACCCCGTACGGCGATTGTGACCCCCCGGGCGCCTGACCTGCGCGCTGTCCGTAGGGTCGAGTCAACCGTTTCTTGCTCACGCCCGGTTCGACCGGACCTGTCGAGGGGCTTAGGACGCGCCTGGAAACGGGTGATCGGATCGGCCGTCCGTTCGCTGACCAGGTAGTTATCATAGGATGTCGGGCCAAGCCGGGGGTCTCACCATTCTTCCTGAAGTCTCAAACTACCGGTCTGGGAGCATTATGTTATATGCTGTTTCAGTTCGTACACTACGACCGATAGTACACCGACAGTAGATATTGTCCGGCGAGGTGGCGGATACGCCGAAATCAAGCGGCGTCGGGCAGTGAACGGCCCTACTCCCGTGGGATATGTACGGCGTCGACAACCATTGCCTTCGACTGATAAGAGAAACCCAAACCTGAAACGTAAGGAGTATTTAACGTGGCTTATCCAATACTGATGATTTTCTTATTCCTAGTGGGTTTAGTTACATTAGTCGGATGGTTCCGTGTCCGGGCCCGCCCCGCCCAACTGGAAGGTTACGAGAGACGAGCGGCGCTGTCCTTCGCCAGGTTCGTGGGCTGGACCAGCGTGGCGGGTTTTGCAGGCGCCGCCGGATTGGCTGTTTTCTCCCTGTTCACGATCGTGCCGGCCAACCACGCCGGTGTCGAGGTCCTCTTCGGGAGACCCACCAGAACTTTCCAGGAGGGTATCAACCTGAAGAACCCCTTGGCGTCCGTGGCCGAGATACCCGGCTTGCAACAGGAGAGCACCTACAGCAACACCGTAGGTGAGGGTGAGCGAGGTGGACCCGATGCGGTCGAGGCGATCACCGCCGACAACGCGGTCGTCGATGTGGAAGCCAGCGTGCTGTGGGCGCTTGACCTGACCGGTAACCGGCCTATTGCGGCGTACCGGCAGTATCGAACGTTGGAACGAATCAGGCTGGACCTGCTGAGGCCGGTAAGCCGTGACGTGATCCGTGACTGTATCGCTGCGGTGGCGTTCGAGGAGGCAAGAACATCGCAACGTGAATCGATCGGCGAGTGCGCCAGAACCGGTATTACGACCAGGGTGGACGATTTCGGGGTCGGTGTGATAATCCGAGCGGTGCAGATCCGCTCCATGTCGGCCCGCTCGGAAGAACTGCAGTCCGGTATCGACCGCAAGCTGGTGGCGGAACAGGCGGCCCGTGAAGCCGAGTTTCGTAAGGATCAGGCGGAGATCGACGCCGAGACGGCCCGGATAGCGGCGGAAGGCGT
>CAZEZF010000055.1:0-21121 GCA_964516495.1 uncultured Acidimicrobiia bacterium
GCGGTTGTCGGCGCGGTCAGGGTCGCCACGACGTTTGCATCGCTAGTGCCGCGATCTCGATTTGTCTGGATGGTGACGGTGGTGCCGGTGCCGGGATTGCGTGCCAAGCCGAGATCGAGGGACGACAGCGTGTAGCCGCCGCTGTTGGCGCCCGTGGTGAATGCCTGCGCCGCATGGATGTTGCTGTTGCTTGCGCCTCGGGCAAGGTGGTGGTTCGCGACCAGCTCGATCACCGTCGGCGTCGGCGTCTGGGCCGATGCGTCGTTCGGCGCGGCCCCGAACAGCAGCCCACAGCACAGCGCGGCCAGCAGCAGCACCTGCGCGACGCGCCCGCCGCGGCGCAAGCGGAGGAACAAGCGAACCAGCGAAACGCTCAGCGCTTGCAAGCTTCTGCCTGGTGTGTGTATGGGGGGGGGGGTGCCATGCCTTTGTCCTCGCTGTTAATCATTGGGGAGTATATCCATCGGGGAGTTTATCCGGTTGACTTTGACGGGCGGGGTAGGCCCCGACAACGACTATGGCGCCAACGGGCCACACCGTTGATCCGGATGTGGTCGCGGCGGTGCAGTCGCTCGCATCATTATCTGATACCGGTCAACAGCGTTCGGAAAGTGATCCAACTGCGGTCTCTCCTACCATCGCAGCGCCGCGGCGGCGTGTTCGCCCATGATGCCCTCCAGCTTGTGGTTAGGGATCGGGTCCAGGCCGAGCGGCTCGGCATGGTCGTTCAGGGTGAGAAGTTTCCGCCGCAGGACCACCGGGTCATAAAGGAATCCTGGGTAGTCGGAACCGAAGAACAGCTTCTCCAACGGCACGAAGAAGGGCTCCGCCTTATGCAGGAAGGAGAAGAGTTCCCTGGGGCTGAGCGCCGCAATCAGGTAGGACAACTCGCCGTAGAAGTTGGGATGCTTGGTGAGCAGGAAGAGCGCCTCGTCCTGCCAGGGGATGCCCATGTGAGCGATTATGACGGTCAGATCGCGGAACTCGCGGCCTACGTCGTCGAGCAGAGCCGGCCTGCCCAGACCCAGGGAGGCGTCGATCCGGGTTGAGCCGGCCTGGTGGAACATGACCGGTATTCCCAGGTCGAGGGCGCACTGGTACACGGGGAAGGCCAACTCACGATCGTCGGGCGACCAGTGCTGATACATCGGGTAGAGCTTCACGCCCGAAAGCCCAAGCTCCCGGACGGCCCTGGTGAGTTCCTCGACAGCCGCCTTCGGGCCCTTGTAGGCCGGGTTGACCGAGGCGAACCCCACCAAGGTGTTCGGATCTTGACGAACGAGCCCGGCTATGTAGTCGTTGCATTTCTCAGGGTCCGGAGGTCCGTCGACTCCGGTGACTCCCGTAGGGTCGACTGTTCCGATCAACTGACCGTCCAACCACTGCGGAGAGACCGAGAGGAGGACGATCTTGTCAAAACCGGGATGGTCCCGTTTGGATTCAATCCCTCCGATGACCGGCCAGCCCTTGCGTGAGAAACCACTCGCCTCCCACTCCTCCTCCGTAGGCATGCGATGGGTGGGAACGGACCCGGAACTCCGGTAGATGCATAGGGAGCCCTCCCGCCCGTAACGGACCGTGAACTCCGGATCAACCGAAAGAGCCAGCACATGGGTGTGCATGTCGATCTGCATGGCGACGCCCTCCGCGTTGCGGTCGTTACCGCGTAGCCTACCCGTGGACAGCCTTTGGCAAGGTGAGAGCCTTTCCGATCCCTATCTGCCCACCGTCCCGTGAACCCGCGTAAGTAAGCTCCATATCAAGGACGTTTCGGATAACGGAGATGGAAGGACGGGGAGTATGTCAAGGTATCTCGTCGTAGGCAATCCGGTCGTGACGCTTGCCGAAGAGGCGTTTATCAGCGACGGCGCTCTTATCGTCGAAGGCAGGAAGGTCGTCGATTCCGGGCCCCGGGCCGAACTTGAGGCGAGAGGCCCGTTCGATCGCGTGCTCGGTTCTCCGGACCATTTCGTGATGCCCGGTTTCGTGGCTTCCCACTATCACTCCGAGTCGGCGCTCGGTCCCGGCCTCTGGGAAATGCTGTTCGAGCGGGCCAACATCTACGTCCATCCGGTGTTCAAGCCGATGGATGAGGAAATCATGTACAAGGCGATTCTCGTCACCTTGATGACCGCGCTCCGGGGGGGCATAACTACGACCGTCGACGCCTTCTACGGCCGTCCCGGCCCCAAGAACTTCGGTATCGACAACGCCTTGACGGCCTACGAGGATCTAGGAATGCGGACCGCGCTCGGAATTACCCTACGCGACGAGAACCTCTATGTACACGAGGCCGACGAGGACTTTCTGAAACGTCTTCCCCCGGACCTGGCCGAAGAGGTTCGCAACTCACCGATGGGTTACGCCCTTCCCTCCGACGATGTGATTGCCGCCTACGAGGATGCGGCCGCCACCTGGGATCGTAGGGACGAGCGCCTACGAGTCCTACTGGCGCCCGACTGGACCCCTGCCGTGTCCAACGATCTGTACCGGCGCTGCCGCACAATCGCCACCGAGTACGGAACCGGGATCATGACCCATTGCCTGGAGACGCGTTCGGAGATGCAGTACAACATCAAGCGGTTCGGCGTAACCGCCATGCAGCGCCTCCACGACATCGGGTTGCTGGGACCTGATGTCTCCCTTTCCCACTTCGTGTGGGCCACCGACCGGGACATCGAGATCCTCGCCGACAGCGGGGCCGTAGCGGCGAGCAATCCCGGATCCAACCTGCGGCTCAGCACCGGCGTGTGCCGAGTGAGGGATATCCTCGACGCCGGCGGCGGGCTCGCGTTCGGGACCGATGCGATCTCGTTCTCGGAACGAGACGACATGCTCCAGGAGGTCCGACTCGGCCTGTACCTGCAACGCCTACCTCTAGGACCGGAACCGGAACACGGGCGGCTGGACTCCGAGTCCGTCCTGCGGGCGGCGGCCACCTACGGGGCAAGGGCCGCCCGCGCCGAGGACCGGATCGGAAGCCTGGCGGTGGGCAAGGACGCCGACCTGCTCATCCTCGATCGAAAGCGGGTTTTCGAGACACCGGCCCGGTTCTATGTAAGTCCGGTCCTGGACGTGATTCTGGACCGGGCCGACGGCACGGACATAGAAACGGTGCTCGTGGCCGGGAAGGTGGTTCTCGACGACGGCGAGATCACCGGGGTTGACGAGCGGAATATCCGGGATGAGTACAACGAGGAGATCGCCAAGGGTCTATTCGACCTGCAAGAGCCCTGGGCCCGGTGGGCCGAGTTGGCCTTCGAGGTGGAACCTTACCTGTTCGACTTCTACCGGCCGTGGGCGGAGGAGCCGATGGCGCCCGGCTATGAATACAACACGACAACCGGTCCGGTCGGGTTCACCGGCGGGGGCCGGATCGGAGGAAGGTGACTGCTGATGACAACCGTATGTGAATCGCTTCGAGACAGCTGCAAAGAGATCTGGCATGAGTTGCACAACCATCCATTCGTGGAGGAGTTGGCCGCCGGCGCCCTGCCTGAACGGAAGTTCGCCTTCTACATCGGCCAGAACATCGTCTTCCTGAGGGAGTTGGCCAGGGCCATGGCGCTGGGAGTGGCCAAAGCCGACGACGAGGACACGATGCGCGACTTCGCCGCCATTGTGAGCAACATCGTCGATTTCGAGCTGCCCAAGAACCGGCAGCTGCTTGCCGAAGTCCGACAGATCGTTCCGGACGCGGCCGAGGCGACCACGATGGCGCCCGGCGCCCTCGCCTACACCCGGCACCTACTCACCGTGGCCTACGAAGGGAGAGCCGCCGACATCATGGCCTCCTTGACACCGTGCGCCTGGAGCTACGGCGAGATAGGTAAGGAACGGCTCCCCGACGCGCCCGATCACCCGGTATACCGTCCGTGGATCGAGTTCTTCGGCGGACAGGAGTATTGGGACACGCTGGACGAGGTGAAGGCGAAGCTGGAAAGCCTGTGCGAGGGAATGAGCAAATCGGATCTTGCCAGGATCGAGGACATATTCCGCACCAGCAGTCGCCTGGAGCTGATGTTCTGGAACATGGCCTACAACGAGAGCGACTGGCCGGTCTGAGCCACCGAGCATGACCTGGACCGTGGCTGTCGATATAGGCGGCACCTTCACGGACATTATCGCCGACGACGGCGCCGGACGACGGCTCACAGCCAAGGTACCGACCGTTCCCGCCGATCCAGCCCGGGGGCTGCTGAAGGCCCTTTCCGAGTTGGGCCGCCGAGGTCTGGAGTTCCAGGATGTGGGACTCCTGTTCCACGGAACCACCATCGCCACCAACGCGGTTATCAACGACAGGTTGGCGCGGGTCGTACTACTGACCACCAAGGGCTTCCGGGACATACTTACCTACCGGTCGGGTTCGCGCCCCGACGCTTACGACCTCCGCCAGAGTCGCCCGCGGGAGTTCGTACCACGGGAAGACCGGATCGAGGTGGACGAACGGATAAGTGGACCGACTGTGGTGACGCCTCTCGATACTACGGAGATCGATCGGGCCGTTTCCGAGGTGGCGTCCCGCAATCCGGAGGCGGTCGCCATCTCGTTCCTGTTCAGCTATCTGAACGATCAGCATGAGCGAGCCGTGGCGGAGACGCTGCGGATGACCCTGCCCGAAACGCCCGTATCCAGATCGTCCGAAGTAGCGAGAGAGTTCCGCGAGTACCCGCGCACCGTCACCACCGCGGTCAACGCAGGTCTCCGTCCCGTCGTACACGATTACCTGACGGGGGCGGACCGAGGGATCCGCGATCTGGGGATAGCCGCCGACCTCCTGGTCATGCAGTCCAACGGAGGGGGGGTACCCGCTTCGCGAGCGGCCGCCGAGGCTCACAAACTGATGGTGTCCGGACCGGCGGCCGGAGTCGCCGGAGCGGTAGCTCTCGGCATGGCCACCGGCAGAAAGAACCTCCTATCGCTTGACATCGGGGGCACATCGGCCGATGTATGCCTTATCCAGGATGGAAAGGCGTCCGTGGTTCCCATGCGACATATCGATTCCCACCCCATCCTGGCGCCATCTCTCGACATCCATTCCGCGGGCGCCGGAGGGGGGAGCATCGTCGAAATCGACGGCTCAGGCGCTCTGAAGGTGGGGCCCCGCAGCGCGGGGGCTGACCCGGGACCGGCCTCCTATCGACTGGGGGGTGAGAACGCCACGCTTACCGACGCCCACCTCGTCGCAGGCTCGCTGGGGGTACGGACCGCACTCGGCGGCAAACTCACCCTTGATCGGAACGCCGCGCTCGACGCGATCCGCCGCGTGGGTTCCCGCCTCGGTCTGGACACGACCGCCACGGCCGAAGGTGTGATAGCCATCGCCAACGCCCATCTCGAAGCGGCGGTCCGAAGGGTGTCGATCGACCGCGGCGAGGATCCCAGGGACTACACGCTGGTGGCTTTCGGAGGGGCAGGCCCGCTCCACGCCGGACAACTGATGCGGGATTTGTCCATGCAGGAAGCCGTCATCCCCCGTCACCCCGGTCTGTTCTCCGCCGCCGGTCTGCTTGCCGCCGACCTGAGAGTCGACGAGTCGGCCACCGTCCTGAGAATCATTGATAGAGACTCGATGGACGAGATCGCCGGATGGTTCCACAAGGTCGGCGAAGAACTTCGCTCCCGACTGGCGAAAGACGGCATAGACCGCGAGCGGATCCGCCTGCAGCCTTACATCGACTGCCGCTACCGGGGCCAGGGCTTCGAGTTGAGCGTTCCGGTAGCAACCACCGACCTCCGCCCTGAACGCGTAACCCGGGATTTTCGTCACATCCACCTCGCTCTCTACGGGCACACATCCGAAGAACCGGTCGAAGCCGTGACCCTGCGCATGTCGGCGTTCGGCGCCTTGGTTGTCGGGACCGAGCCCCCAGGCGAAGAAAACTCGCACATCCCCCAACCCGTTTCCGCCCGGAATCTGAAACTGCGGGAGATGGCCACTCCGGTTGAGGTGGCGGTCTATGCCCGCCATGACCTCGGCGGCGGCGCCCGCCTGGCAGGACCATGCATAGTCGAACAGCCCGACGCCACCACGGTCGTCCTCGCCGACCAGACCGCCCGGGTGGATGGGTTCGGTAACCTCTGCATCACGGAGACGCATGATGGTTGAGCCCGGGTTCGATCCGGTCACTTTCGAGTTGATCCACAGCCGACTGCAGCACGCCGCCCGGGAGATGGCGGTAATCCTCAAACGGTCCAGTCACAGCCCGATCATCAGGGAGATGGAGGACTTCAGCTGCGCCATCTTCGCCCAAGACGGAGAATCGGTGGCGCAAGACGAACGTATCCCCGCTCAGCTGGGAGCGATGTCACTGGCGGTTCAAACCTGTATAGAGCAGTATCCGGAACCGGGCGATCTGGCGCCGGGAGACGCCTTGCTCCTGAACCATCCCTACATGGGATGCATGCACACGCCGGACCTGAACCTGATCATGCCGGTTTTCGTCGACGGATCGGTGGAGGGGTGGGTCGGAGCTACCGCCCATCACGTCGATCTCGGAGGTCCCACACCGGGTACGCTGGCGCCCCACCACCGGGAGTTGTACGCCGAAGGCCTGATCTTCCCGCCCGTCAAGCTATATCGCGCCGGCGTGGAGAACGGGGACCTGTTTCGAATGATCGCCGCCAACGTACGGGACCCCAAGGGTTTGGTCGCCGACCTCCGAGCCCAGCACGCCTCCTGCCTTACCGGCGCCCGAGCTCTTCTCCGGACGATGGACCGTTACGGACCCGAGGAGGTTCGCGCCGCCTTCTCCGAGATCCTCGATCGAACCGCCCGACTCACCAGGGCCGCGCTGGAAGAACTCCATGATGGGGAAGCTGAGCGCACCGGTTACCTCGACGACGACGGGCTCGGGAGTGAACCGGTGCCGATCCGGGTCCGGCTTGCCAAATCCGGCGACCGGCTGGAGGTGGACTTCACCGGATCATCCACCCAGGTCGACGGCGCCCTCAACGTCCCTTGGGCCAGCACCAGAGCCTGCGTCGCCTATCTGATCCGCACGATGGTAGGCCTTGACATCCCCACCAACGATGGCCTGTTGGCGCCGGTTTCGATTACCTGTCCCCCGGGCGCCATCCTCAATCCCCTATTCCCGGCGGCGGTCTCGGTACGTCACAACACTTGCCAGGTGGTTGCCGATACCCTTATCAGGACGGCATCGGACCTGTGGCCGGGCCGGGCAGTGGCGAGTAGCAGCGTGACCTTCTTCGGTCTGCAGATCGGGAGCCGCTCCCCCCGGACCGGAGAGACAGCGGTGCTCATGGAGGTGGTGGGCGGCGGCACCGGCGCCCATGATCACGGCCCGGGTATCGACGGTGTTGACACATACATGTCGAACGTGGCGCTCCTTCCGGTGGAAGTGGCGGAGACGGAGTATTCGGTTCGTATACTCAAGAGTGAACTGGTGGAGGACTCCTCCGGCTCGGGTCAACTTTCCGGAGGTCTCGGCATCTGCCGCGAATACCAGATACTGGAAGTTCCGCAGATCGCCACCCTCTACTGCGAGCAGGCCGTCGACGAGCACAGACCGGAAGGAGCAGGCGGCGGAGGAGAAGCCCGGCCTACCCGGGTCACCATCCTCGGACCGGACGGCCAAGTTGTTTCCACCGCCTCCAAGACCTCTACCTCGCTGGCGCCGGGCTCGGTCATCCGAGTGCAGACGAGCGGAGGCGGGGGTTACGGACCCGCTTCGGTAACCGCAGGCACGACCTCGGAGACGGCCCGTTCCAACTGAGCGATGTGGTCCGCCGCCGACTCGATGCCGGGCATGTAGCTGGTGAAGAAGGAGACATCCGTGGCGCCCGATGCGGCCAGCCTCCGCACGTTGGAGACGATGCGACCGGTAGGCTCCTCCGGACCGAGACCGACCGAGACGTGCAGCCTGAGTCCATCGGTGTCCCGCCCCGCCGTGGTCGCTATCCGCTTGATCTCCTTCCACGACGCGGCGATTTGCTCGACTGTCTGAACAGGTCTCGACAACCACCCCACGCCATGTTCCACCACCCGACGGTAAACCGGTGGGGTCGCGCCCCCGAACCACAGCGGCGGATGAGGCTTCGTCACCGGCTTGGGCGCCATTCCCATCCCGTCAACCCGATAGAAACGCCCTTCGAAGTCGACCCTGTCATCGGTCCAGAGGAGTTTCATCAACTCGATACCCTCGTCCATACGTCGACCCCGTTCGGTGAAGGGAACCTCCAACGCGTCGTACTCCTCCCTGTGCCATCCGACGCCGAGACCCAGCTCGAGCCGTCCGCCGGAGAGGCTGTCCACCGCCGCAGCCTGCTTCGCGACCACCGCCGGTCCCCGCTGCGGCAGGATCACCACCGCGGAACGGAGCGCGATCCGGCTGGTCACGCCTCCCAGGAATCCGAGAGCCACCAGGATGTCGTGGTAGGGGGTCCGGGCCGGATAATGCGCCCTCGGGGTCCCGTCATCCGCCGGATACGCCAGCAGAACGTGATCGATCAGGGTCAGAAAATCGTAACCGAGATCCTCGGCAGCCTGGCAGATGTCCCGCATGGCGGTGGGATCATCGATAAGGAGGGAGTTGACGGCGCCTATCCCGAATTTCATCTGCACCTGCTCCTCCTGCGTCCGCATCCCGTAGTCTTGGAAAGACTACCTTCCGGTACAGAAGCCACCGGCTACGGAGGATCGGGAATGAGAACAAACGCGGCGGTACTTCACGAGTTCAACACCCCGCTGACCGTTGAAGAGGTGGAACTCCAGGCGCCCAAGGCAAACGAGGTCTCGGTGAAGATGGTGTCCAGCGGGGTTTGCCACAGCGATCTGCACCTCGTCCAAGGACACATTCCGGTAAACCTGCCGATCATCTGCGGTCATGAGGGCGCCGGGATCGTGACCTCGGTCGGACCCGGACCGTCCACCGTCCAGGCCGGCGACCGGGTTGTGCTCTCATGGGTCTCGCCGTGCGGGAACTGTAACTACTGCGCAACAGGCAGTCCCGCACTTTGCATGACCGCCATCGGACCCTCCTATAAAGGTCAACTGCACGATGGAACCAGCCGCTTCAGTGACCTCGAAGGCGAGACGATCAGCCACCACCTCATGCTCTCGACCTTCTCACAGAACGTGACCGTGCCCGCCTCGGCGGCCATCCGGGCGCCCGACGATGTGCCTCTCGAACCGCTGGCCGTCATCGGATGCGCCGTGTCGACAGGGATCGGCGCGGTCGTGAACACCGGCAAGGTCCGGTTGGGCGACAGCGTGGCGGTCATCGGATGCGGGGGTGTCGGGCTGAACGCCATCCAAGGCGCTCGCCTCAGAGGGGCGGGAAAGATCATCGGGGTTGACATCAATGAGAGCAAGCTCGACTCGGCCCGCCGATTCGGGGCCACCCACACGGTCAACGCTTCCGAAGAGGATACCGTTGAGGCGCTTATCGGGATGACCGGTGGACTCGGGGTCGATCTCGCGGTCGAAGCGATCGGCCATCCGCAGACCGTGGCGACCGCAGTCAAGTCCGTCCGCCGGGGAGGCGCCGCCGTCCAGGTAGGTATCGCACCCTACGGAACCGAGGTCCCCATCGATATGACCCTCCTGCTCGACGAACGCAAGTTACTGGGGTGTTATTACGGCTCGCTGAGACCCGCATTCGACATCCCACGCTATGTCGAGCTCTACCGGGCGGGCAAGCTCCTGGTGGATGAACTCATCACCGCCGAGATCGACCAGCATGACATCAACGACGCCCTGGGGCAGTTCGAGCGCGGGGAGGGAATCCGAAGCCTGATTCGCTACTAGCCCTGGTTCTTCATGCCCGGACACACCCACCTGCTGAAGACCGGTTCAAGCCCACTCTCGTTGGGCGTCCCGGCGTTCACCTTTTTCGGGTGATGGACGCACCCCGGCTAGGCGAGGCCACCAAGCAGGAATCCTGCCAGGTCATGTGGTCTATTTCGTCTCTCTCGATTACCCATGCCGGTCCCCATCGTTCGCAGCCGGCATGGTTTCCACTCACAATCCCCGACCGCCATCGACAGAGATGAGCTCACCGGTCACCATGCTCGCGTCGGAGGAGGCCACCCAGGCAGCCACCGAGGCGACCTCATCCGGCCGGACCAAGCGGCCCATCGGGATGGACGCGGAGATGGCCGAGCGGCTCTCCGCATTGCTCACTCCTCCCATGAACTCCACCAGCATCGGTGTGTCCGACGCCGCGGGACAGAGGGCCACCACCCGGATACCCCTGGGCGCCAACTCGAGAGCCAGACTCCTGGTGAGAGCCGCCACCGCGCCCTTGCTGGCCGTGTAGGCGGCGTATCCGGGCCTGGGTCGGACCGTGATGTTGGAAGCTATGTTCACAACTACGGCCTTGTCCGAACGGACCAGGTAGGGCAACATCGCCCGGGTCAACCTGAATAAGCTACGGACGTTGACGGCGAAGATGCGATCGAACTCGGCGTCGGCGGTCTCTTCGATGGGTTTGGGGCGCTGGCCGACCCCCGCGCAGTTGACCAGCAAATCGACACCACCGAGACCCCGAACAGATTCCGAGACCACCCGCTCCAGATCGCCCGCCACAACCAGGTCGGCCCCGATCGCGATTGCGGTCGACCCTGCATCCCGGATCTCTTCGGCGACAACTTCGACACCGTCAACGTTCCGATCAACAAGCGCCACAGCCGCTCCGTCGCGCGCGTAGCGACGGCCGACAGCCGCGCCGATCCCGGAAGCCGCTCCGGTGATCACCGCTCTCCTACCCCGTAATCCCGACACTTCAGGTCCTCCATTTCAACGCCTGGCGCGCAACCGGCCCCGATTCTTCATGGTTAGTGAAATCTTACGGCGAGAACCCGGCGCTTTCTGTAAGATCGTCTATGCGAAGAGGTGCCTCCATCGTTTAGCGGCGTGACTGCCAGGTCGACTCCCGGGCACCATTCGGAAGGGAGAATTATGACCCTAACCAGGTTCTTCTATCCATTGGCGGTGCTTCTGGCCTTTGCTGTCGCCGCCGTGGCGTGCGGCGACGACGAACCAGCGACGACCACTAGGGCGGCTGACACCACCGCGGCGCCTGTGACCCAGGCGGCCACGACCGAGGCGGAAGTAACGACGACGACCGAAGCCATGATGGGGGACGACGAAACCTCCGAAACTACCGAAACGCCGACTACCCAGGCGGCTACAACCACCACCGAGGCGCCCAGTGTCGACGAGGGCGACGTGATGCAGGCGCCCGACCGGGTACAGGATGACGAAACGGTCGTGATCGCGTGGACCGGATACTTCAACAGCCTCGATCCACCCGACAGCCTGGTGAACTTCAACCGGGAAGCCAGCGCGGCCATGTACGACCGCCTGCTCACCTATGACCTCACCGAACGCGAGGACGGTACCTTCGTATGGAAGGGTCTTGACGTAGCGCCCGGTCTGGCCACGAGTTGGGAGATCGACGGAGGGTCGGTCACCTTCACCCTTAGAGAGGGTGTCACCTTCAATAAGACGGGTAATCCCGTCACCGCCCATGATGTCAAATACTCTTTCGTCCGGGCCATCGAGGTACCGGGGTTCGGTCGGTTCAACTCCAACCTGGCCGGCATCTTCGAACCATCCCGTCAGATCACCGTCATCGATGATTACACCGTCCGCTTCGACTACGAGTTGGGTGATGGAACGCCCTTCCTGCTGACCGCTTCGCTGCCGAGCATGCGCTTCCCGATCTTCGGGATCGTCGACTCGGTGGCGGTTCAGGCCCGCGCCACCGAGGACGACCCCTGGGGTCACCAATGGCTGAAGGAGAATCCCGAGGGATCAGGACCCTATGTGATCGAATCGGCCACACCGGGGACCGAGTTGATCCTCCGAAGGGTCCCTGACCATTGGACCGAAGGAGACCAGAACCAACTCGGCGAGGCCTACAACGGTTTCGATCGCGTGATCTACCGCACCCTCAACAGCCCGGCCGATATCACCGCCCTTATGCTCGGCGGCGAAGTCGACGTGGCGTTCGCTCTCGGCACGAGAGAGCTCCAGGCACTGAGCGAAGCGGGATTCACCATCGTGAACGCCCCGATCCCCGACGTCTGGCGAATCGACCTACCGGTCACGACCCCTCCATTCGACGATGTTCGGGTGCGCCGGGCAGTGGCCCACGCCATCCCGTACGACACGATCGTGGAGAATGTGTTTACGGACGCGACGCGGGCCTATTCGGTCGTGAACCCGGCGTCACCTTCGTTCATACCTGCCTGGGACATCTACGGCACGGACCTTGACGCGGCGCGGAGTCTGTTGGCGGAAGCCGGTCTCCCGAACGGGTTCCAGACCGACCTCTTCTACAACTCGGAGCGTCAGGAGTGGGAGGACATCGCTCTCTTCATGCAGGCAAGCCTGTCGCAGGTAGGGATCGACGTCCGGCTGAGGCCTCTCCCGCCCACCGAGTTCGGTGAACAGACGACCGCCCGCTACGACAATCCGCTGGTCATGGCGGGGATGCAGATGCGTTTCGGCGTGATCTGGCTGGACGACGCTGATCCGAACGTCGGACTCTGGCTGGTGACTCGCGGGTTCCCCGGTCCGGTTGGCGTGGGCGGGTTCTCCAACGCCACCCACTATTCGAACATCGAGATCGACACACTGCACTTCGAAAACCGGTTCAATCCGGACCTTGCCGCGCGAGCCGAGGCATATCGGGAAGTTCAGCGTATCGCCGCCAACGATCTTCCGATAATCCCGCTGGCTGTGCGCGGCCTTCCGGGGGCTGTCCATCCGGCCGTCTCCGGTGTGGCTTTCACCGCCGACCCGCACCTCCGGTCCTATCTCTTGAGGTTGACCGGGTGACATACCCGCCTCACAGACTGTTAGGAAGCGGCGTGACCACCGTGTCGCGCCGCTTCCCTTAGCCGCGCGAGGCCATACGACGGAGGACTAACAGGAGGTTGACTAAGAAGTGAACTCCGGTATAACGCGCCAGTTGATCACCAGGATCCTGCTGGTGATCCCGGTAGTCTTCGGGGTCGTCACCCTGACGTTCCTCGTTTCAAGAGTGTTCGCTCCCGACCCGGTGGCGCTGTACGTCCCGCCGCAAGCCGATGAGCAACTCCGCCAGGAGATCCGGGCCAGGCTGGGACTCGACAAGTCCATCCCTGAGCAATACACGGTTTTCCTGGGCGATCTGACCCAGGGCGATCTGGGAGAGTCGACCATAACCGGACGGCCGGTCACCAGCGACCTGTGGGACCGGCTTCCCGCCACTATCGAACTGGCGCTGTTCTCGCTTACGCTCGCGATAGCGCTCGGAATACCGCTTGGTGTGATAGCAGGCGCCAGACGAGACGGGCCACTGGACTTCTCGGTGCGGGGTGTCACTCTGGTGGGAATGGCTTTGCCCTCGTTCTGGCTCGGTCTGGTTCTGATCCTGGTCTTCTTTGTTATCCTCGGGTGGTTTCCGGGCCCGGTTGGTCGGCTTCCTCTAGGCGCAACCGCACCTGAAAAGATCACCGGGCTGTACACGCTCGACAGTCTCCTCGCAGGCGACTGGGGCATGTGGTGGGAGTCGTTCCGGCATCTTGTCTTGCCGGGGGTGACCCTAGGAGTGGTGGTAATGGCGCCGATTACCCGGGTGGCTCGCGCCTCCATGGTCGAGGTCATGCGTTCGGAGTACATCCGCACCCCCAAGGCGCTGGGAATCCGCCGCCACATCATCTATTTCCGGTACGCATTGAAGAACGCCCTCCTCCCGATCGTCACCATGATCGGCGTGATCGTCGGATTCGTTTTCACCGGCGCCGTGCTGGTGGAGTCGGTGTTCAACTGGCCCGGAATGGGCAAGTACGGACTCGACGCCATCGTCAAATCTGATTTCACGGCGCTCCAGGGGTTCGTGCTGGTCGCCTCGATCACCTACATCGTGGCGTTTTTCCTTGTGGATGTGGTGTACTTGATTATCGATCCGAGAACGCGGTAAGGAAGGCCCCATGATCGACATGACCGGTGACCTGGTAAGAGAGGAGGGCCCCGTCGAGGTTCCCACACCCGCCCGGTCCCGATGGGGCAAGGTTCGCTACGTCTTCGCCCAGAGCAAGAGCCTGACCGCAGGAACAGTCCTGGTGGGGTTCTTCTTCCTCATCGCAATCTTCGCCAAGTTCATCACCACCCACGATCCCGATGCCGTCCTGGTCGGACCGCCCCTCTCCGGCGTCAGTGGAGAGCACTGGTTCGGAACCGACAAGGTTGGATCCGACGTGTTCTCGAAGACGGTTGCCGCTACCGCCCTTGACCTTCGTATCACCGCCTCAGCAGTGCTGGTCGCGCTGGTGACCGGCGTCCTCTTCGGCGCCGTCGCCGGATACTACGGCGGGATCGTCGATCTGATCCTGCTCCGTATTCTCGAGATTCTCCAATCCATCCCGACACTGCTGCTGGCGATGATGGTGGTAGTGGCGATCGGACCCGGGGAGCTGAACGTGGTGGTGGTGATGGCCTTCATCGGCATGCCCTACTACGCCCGGCTGGTGCGAGCCGAGATCCTGACAAAACGCACCTGGGAGTTCGCCGAAGCCGCCCGGATGGTAGGCGGATCGCCCCTCCGGGTCGCTTTCCGGCACCTCCTCCCGAACAGCCTGTCCCCGGTGCTCGCATACGCGTCGGTCAACGCCGCCTGGGTGGTACTGGTGACGGCGGCGCTTGGATTCCTCGGGATCGGTATCGAACCCGGTACCTCGGAATGGGGTTCGATGATCGCCCGCGGGCAATCGGAGATCATCACCGGCGAATGGTGGGTCTCCGTTTTCCCGGGTTTGTTCGTATTGATGCTTACGACCGGCTTCTACCTGCTCGGGGACGGGGTACGCGATGTCATGGACCCGAGGTCACGCAGGTGATCGGCAAGGCGATCTGATGGCTGCCAACCTCGTCGAAATCGAGAGTCTGGAAGGCTACTTCGATACTATCGGCGGCAAGGTACGCGCCCTGAACGGCGTCAACGTCCCGATTGAAGAGGGAAAGGTCACGGGCCTGGTAGGCGAGACCGGCTCAGGGAAGACGATGACCGCCCTCAATATCCCCCGACTGATGCCGGAGAACTTCCGCTACGTTTCCGGCCGGGTTCTATTCCGGGGCGAGGACATCCTCACCTGGCCGGAGAGCCGCATGGAATCCTTCCGGGGCGACGGGGTAGGCATCGCCTTCCAAGACCCCAAAGCCGCCCTGAACCCGGTGTTCACCGTAGGGGAACAACTCATCCGGGCCTTGCGAAACCACACCGAGGCCACCAAGGTGGAAGCCCGGCAAGCTGCGCTCCGGATTCTGGAACGCGTCCAGATCACCGATCCACGCCGGACCCTCCGCCAATATGCACACGAACTGAGCGGCGGTATGGCGCAACGGGTGATGGTAGCCCTCGCGGTGATCCATCCCCCGAAACTTCTGATCCTGGACGAGCCCACCACCGGACTGGATGTGACAGTGCAGGCGGAGATCATCTCCATGCTCCGGGAACTCGTCGAGTCGATGGGCCTCACCGTGCTGCTGATCACCCACGACTTGGGCGTGGTAGGCGAGCTGTGTGACAACGTGGCGGTCATGTACGCGGGCAGGACCATGGAGTTCGGTGACATCGAGCAGGTTTTCGAACGACCGGCCAACCCGTACACCAGGGAACTCCTCCGATCCACCGAGAGCGTGGAGGGCGGGGTAGGCGACCTCTACAGCATCCCCGGCGCCCCACCCGACCTCCGCAACCTACCGCAGGGGTGCTTCTTCCAGGACCGTTGCCCGTCCGCGGCGGATGTCTGCCGGACCGTACCTCCGTTGATCGAGGTGGAAACCGGTCATGTGTCCATGTGTCACTTCGCCGAGCGTTACCACTCGATGCCGGGCCCTCTGCACATCATCGGGGAAACCGGCCGCGGAGAAGATCGGGAATGACCTCGGTGTCCGAGCGCGCTCTCCTCGACGTAAAGGGTCTGACCAAGCACTTCTATCAGGGCGTGTGGCCCCGCAGGCAGACGATCGTCGCAGTCGACAACATCGATATCCATGTGGCCCCGGGAGAGAGCGTCGGACTGGTCGGCGAGAGCGGCTCGGGGAAGACGACCACCGCCCGCAGCATTCTCCGTCTGGTTAATCCCACCTCGGGCGAAGTCCGCTTCGACGGGATCCGGGTGGATCAAACACCGAAATCCCGGGTGCGCCGACTCTACCGGAACATGCAGATGGTCTTCCAAGACCCGAACTCGTCGCTCAATCCCCGCATGACTGTACGTGAAATAGTCACCGAACCTCTCAAGCTGCACCTGAAGATGTCCGGCGGCGATCGCGAGGAACGGGCCATCGAGATCATGAGCCTGGTCGGCCTGCGTGACTTCCATCTTGATCGCTATCCCGGACAACTCAGCGGTGGGCAACGCCAGCGGGTTGGAATCGGGCGGGCCATAGCCACCCACCCCAAACTGGTCTTCCTCGACGAACCGACCTCCTCTCTCGATGTATCGGTGCGCGGCCAGGTTATGCAGCTACTCATCGACTTGCAGCGGGAGATGGGTATGTCCTATGTACTCATAAGCCACGATCTCGGGGTGGTGCGGCAACTCACCCGGCGGGTACTGGTCATGTTCGACGGCCGGATCGTCGAGGAAGGACCTACCGAGAAGGTGTTCGAAGATCCCAGGGGCGACTACACCAAGAGACTGCTGGCGGCAATCCCGTCCATGGACGGTTACCGTCGGAGAAGAAGGCAAGGAGGCGCCCGATGAGCCGTGTCGTGGACGCGCACATCCACATCTTCCGGGACCCGTCCTGGAGTCCCGAGTCCCAGAAGGCCATGCCGATTTCCTGGGTAAACCAGGTCCGGTGGTTTGACATGGACCCCGAAGACGCCAAGCGGCGCTACCGGAAATCGGTGGATACCTCTTGGGATCCCGACGGCGCCAAGACTATCGCTCGTATGGATGAGGCCGGTGTCGACGTGTCGGTGACGATGCCGATGGATCGGGGCCTCCTCACCGGGGACAAAGGTGTCGTACCATACGAGGAGAAGAACGAAGGTTATTACGAACTCACGCAGATGTGGCCGGGACGCATCTACTCGTTCTGCGGGGTCGATCCCCGCCGACCAAAGGCGGCACAGTTCCTGGAGAAGGCGATCGTCGACTGGGGATTCCTGGGGCTCAAGCTGTATCCGACCACCGGTTTCTATCCGGACGATGAGGTCGTCCATCCGCTATACGAGGTGTGCCGTGAATACGACGTCCCGGTCCTGCTACACCAGGGTCACTCCGGCGGAGCGCTCAAGAGCAAATACGGCCACCCCATGTATGTGGATTCGGCGGCGGCGGACTTTCCCGAGGTACGGTTCATCCTCGGACACGGCGCCCGCTTCGAGACATGGGCGAAAGAGGCCATGAGCGTGGCCATATACAAGACCAATGTCCACATCGAGATCTCTCTCTGGCAACACTGGGCCGGCGTGGACGACCTGGTCCGAACCTTTGTCTGGATCAGGGATCGGATCGGTATCGAGCGGCTGCTGTTCGGCAGCGACATGACCAACGTAGAGGTGTCCATGACGTTGAAGGAATGGACGGATGTGATCAGGATGCTGCCCGAATGGGCTAAACAACTCGGGTTCCGCCTCAGCCAAAACGAGATCGACCTGGTTCTCGGCGGCAACGCCGAACGAGTGTACCGGATCCCACCCGCCGCGGACGCCTCGTAACCGGCATGGGATCATTCGAAAAAAGCAAGGAGGCCCGATGAGCTGGACCCGGTACATGTACGAGCAAACCGGAGACATGTGGGACAGAATCTACGAGCATCCCTTCCTGCAGGATCTGGCGGCGGGAACCCTCTCCGACGAACGTCTCGCCTTCTACTTCGAACAGAACACCCACTACATCAACAACGTGGTAAAGTGCCGATCGATCGCCACCGCCAAGGCCCACAACAACGAGATCAGGGACTTCTTCCTTAGCCGCACCGCGATGGTCGTGGACGAGATGCGCCACCAGGAGGATATGCTACGGCGGGTCGGTGGACGGCCCGGCGCCCGGATTGCCCCCACCTGCCATGCCTACACCCGACACATCCTCAACCTGGTCTGGACCAAGGATCCGGTTGAGTACCTGGGGTCCTTCATGCCGTGCCCGTGGACCTACGACGAGATCGGTATCCGGCTCCGCAGCGCCGACCTCAAGGGCGCATCCGCCGAGTGGTGGGAGTTCTACATGAGCGAGGAACACAACGAGCTGGTGGCGAACTACCGCGCGTTCGTGGACAAGTACTCCGAAGGCCTGCCCGACGAGCGTCGCCGGCAGATGCTCGACAACTTCATCATCAGCACCAACTACGAGTACCGGTTCTGGGACATGGCCTACAACCTCGAGCAATGGCCCCTCGGGTAGGCCCGCTACGTCGATGAGTCGTCTCCTCGTGGTCGGCGATCCGGTCGTTGCTCTGGCAGGCGCCGGTTTGGACATCATCGATGACGGCGCCCTGGTAGTCCAAGACCGTAGGGTTACCGCGCTCGGGGGGCGCGAGGAGTTGAAATCCCAAGGCCCGTTCGACCGGATAGTCGGCTCTCCCGATCACCTCGTAATGCCCGGCTTCATCAACGGGCACTTCCATTCGATGGGCGCCGGGTCGCCCGGCCTGTTCCAGTACGTTTTCGAGCGGATGAACACCCGTATCTTCCGTCGCGCCCTCAGCGACGAGGACATCAGGACCATCATCCTGGTGGCGCTGATGCGGGCCATCCGGGGCGGCCAGACCGGCGCCGTCGACTTCAACTACGGCAACCCCTCCCTCCCCGACTTCGGCAACCCTCCCATCCTGGACGCCTACCGCACCATCGGAATGCGGGTGGCTCTGGGAATGGTGACCCGGGACGAGAACATCTACGTCCACGCTCCCGACGAGGTGTTCCTGGCGTCGCTCCCCGCCGATCTGGCTCGCCGGGTGCGGGAGTCGACTATGGGTTACGCCTGGCCGACCGAGGAGGTGGTCGCCTCGTATCGCCGGGTTCACGCCGAGTGGGACGGTCACGATGGACGGCTGAGAGTGATCCTCGCCCCGGACTGGACTCCCGCCTGCTCCGACGAGCTATACAAACTGAACCGCCGCCTGGCCGACGAGTACGACACGGGCATCACCACCCATCTACTCGAAACCCGCTCCGAGATGCTGTTCAACCTGGAGACCTACGGAAAGACCGCCATGCGGAGGCTGGCCGATATCGGAGTACTCGGACCGGACGTGAGTTGCGCCCACTTCGTGTGGGCGACCGACGAGGACATCCGGATCCTCGCCGACACCGGCGCTATAGCCGTCAACAATCCCGGATCGAACCTCCGTCTCAGCACCGGCATCGCCCGCTCCCGGGATATCCTCGACTCGGGAGCTGCGCTCGCATTCGGAACCGACTCGATCTCCTTCTCGGACATCGAGGACTTCTTCCAGGAGCTTCGCCTCGCCATGTACCTGCAACGCATCCCCACCGAGTTGGAGATCGGGCGCTTGGATTCCCTCGAGGTGCTCCGCCGGGCCGCGACGAGCGGTGCCCGGGCCATCCGGCAAGAGGCCGCTCTGGGATCCCTGGCGGTCGGCAAGGAAGCGGACCTGCTCGTGCTCGATAAGCAGCGCATTCTCTGGCCCCGACCGAAGTATGGTTCGATCCCGATTCTCGATGTGCTCCTCGACCGAGCCACCGGTTCCGATATCGAGACGGTGATGATCGCCGGGCGGATAGTCCTCGACGAAGGACGGTTCACCACCGTTGACGAGCGACGGGTCCTGGCCGACTTCGCCGAGGCCGGTCGGGAGAGGCTCTGGGTGTCGACCGCACAAGGCCGACGAGAGGCGCAACTGGCTGCCGATGTAGAGCCCTATGTGCTCGAGTTCTATCGCGAGTGGGCGCTCAAACCTTTAACCCCCGCCTACACATACAACGCCCGAATCCCCCCACAGAAGTGGAGATAGAGATGCCGTTCACGATCACTCCCCTGGTCATGGCCTACGGACCCCAGCGCGAAAAGTCCAGATTTACTTTCCTGCACAACTTCGGGGAGAAGATAGACCTGCCCTACGTCTCCTGGCTCGTGCAGGATGACGACCGGGGACTCAATGTACTGGTAGACGTCGGATGCAGCGCCGAGGAGTACGCCGGCCACATCAAGCCTCCGGGAGACTCCAAGTTACGGCACGCCGGTGAGGAGTTCGCCGATGTGATAAACCTTCGCCCTCTCGACCGACTCCTGGCCGACCATGGGCTAGACACCGGTGACATCGATTTCATAGTCCTAACCCACCTTGACTGGGACCACTGCATGAACCTACCTCTGTTCCCGAACACCAAGGTCATCGTGCAGCGGAAGGAATGGGACGCGCTGCCGCCCCATCCGTTCATCGCCTCGGGTTTCGCCCCCGACTACCGCTACCGGGAGATGGCGACGCAGGGACTCGAGCTAACCGAAGGGGACCAGCAGATCGTTCCGGGATTGGATGTGTTGTTCACCCCCGGCCACACGCCGGGAGGCCAATCGATCGCGGTGGAGACCGGAAAGGGCCGCTATGTGATCGCCGGCCTATGCACGATCTGGGAGAACTACTTTCCCGATCCCGAGATACTCAAGACGGCCAAGTACGAGGTGATTCCCCCCGGAGGTCACACCGACCTGTTCGACGCCTACAACAGCGTGGTACGGATACGCGACGAAGGCGGAACCCGGTTACTGCCCGCCCATCATCTTGAGGCGTTCGACATGGAACCGATCGCATGAGCGTTCCGGAGAGAGGGTACGGTAATCGGGCCGTGGTGGCGGCCATGGTCGACGCTCTCAACCGAGCCGACATCGACCGGCTCGTCTCCTACTACACGGACGATGTTGAGGTGGACATCATCCGCTTCGGACGCCGCCTCAAGGGCGCCGCAGCCGTGGGGAGGTGGATCGAGGACGCCTTCGACGCCCTTGACGGGTTCTGTAACGAAGTTGTGGGAATCTACGGAGACGGCGAGATCATCGTGTTGGAGGTGGTAGCCCGCGGCGTCGCCACGCGGCCTTTCGCAGGAAGGGAAGTGGGTGAGCCGCTGGATGCCCCGGAGGTTTACGTCTACACCTTCCGGGATGGCAGGATCGCCGATGTCCGCGCCTACTGACA
>CAZEZF010000056.1:0-2010 GCA_964516495.1 uncultured Acidimicrobiia bacterium
AGCCCGTCAAGCGGCTATTTTCCCAGGTCAGAGAGTTCTGTGCATCTCTCTCGGTCACCGATTCAAACCCCTGCATGAAAAATCGGGGCTAGGCGCCGATCCGGTACCCATGCCCTTGCACACACGAGGATGGCCACCGAGTCGGCGGTAACCACCAACGGATCTCATCCGTTCGCCACCGGGGCGGACACCTGCCTCGTCCGCAACGGTTCCCTGTCGAACTACTACCAGCTCCGTGGCCGGCTCCAGCGGCAAGGGGAACTCTTCCAGACCGAGAACGATTCCGAGGTGGCCGCCGGATACCTGGCCTGGCGCCTTCGCCAAGAAGACAGCATCGAGGAAGCCCTGCGGAAGGCCTTGGTCGCCCTTGACGGGTTTTTCACCTTTGCTATCGGAATCCGGAACGGGTTTGCTGTCTTGCGGGATCCGATCACCTGCAAACCGGCCATAATCGCCGAGACCGACGACTGGGTGGCCATGTCGTCCGAGTATCGAGCCATCGTCCACCTTCCCGATTCCGGCCACGCCGCCGTCCGGGAACCAGCGCCCGGCGTCATCTATACATGGACCAGGGCGGCGTGAACAGATCGAATCCGGTCACCACGATCGATATGGCCCGGACTTCCCTGCGCGACCTCAACCGGAGGCTCCACCACGCCCGGGGACGGTTCGTTCCGAGTGCTGAACCCCCGCGGGGCGCACAGCGTGGCCGTAGGAATCGACGACGACATCACGGTCGAGATCCTAGGCTCGGTCGGCTACTACTGCGCGGGCATGCACAAGAAAGGGTCGGTTCATGTCCGGGGCAACGCCGGAACCGGACTGGGTGAGAACATCATGTCGGGAACCGTACGCATCACCGGTAACGCCACCATGTCGGCGGGCGCCACCGGACACGGCGGCTTGGTGGTGATCAAGGGGAACGCCGGCGCCAGGTGCGGGATCTCGATGAAGGGCGTTGACATCGTAGTGGGGGGCAATGTCGGTCATATGAGCGCCTTCATGGCGCAGGCCGGAAACCTGGTGGTGCTGGGGAGACGCCGGGGCCGACCTCGGCGACTCTATCTATGAAGCGGATCTGTATGTGCGAGGCGAGGTGGCGAGCCTTGGCGCGGACGCGATCCTCAAGGCCATGCGGCCTGAGCATGTAGAAAACCTTTCCCGACTGCTCGCCGCGTCCGGGATGACCCGATGAACGCCACTCCCGACAACTGGCGTCTGCGGGAGTCGTACACGTTCGACCGCAACGTCATCGCCGAGATCCACCGGGCCGCCAACACCGGCGTCTACAGGATCCGAGGCTGGGGCGCCAAGCGGAAACTGCCCACGCTCGACGATCTCGTCTTCCTCGGCGCGTCCATGTCCAGATACCCGCTGGAGGGCTACCGGGAGTCGTGCGCGACCGATCTGCTGATCGGCGAGGAGCGGGCGGCTCGGCCCCTCCAACTGGAGATACCGATCACGATCGCCGGCATGAGCTTCGGTTCGCTCTCCAGCCGGGCGAAGGAGGCGCTCGGTCGGGGCGCCACCGCGATGGGAACCTCGACTACCAGCGGGGACGGTGGGATGCTCCCGGAGGAACGCGAGCATTCGTCTAAGCTTGTGTACCAGTATCTCCCGTCGAGGTACGGTCAGAATCCCGACCACATACGCTCCGCGGATGCGATCGAAGTGGTGGTGGGACAGGGCGCCAAACCGGGAGGAGGCGGGATTCTCCTAGGCCAGAAAGCAGCGAGCGGGTGGCCGAGATGCGCACCCTCCCTGCCGGAATCGACCAGAGATCGGCCTGCCGCCATCCCGACTGGACCGGACCCGATGACCTCCAGATCAAGATCCTCGAACTGCGGGAGGTTGACGACTGGCAGGTCCCGATATATGTCAAGGTCGGCGCCGCCCGACCCTTCTATGACACAGCCCTGGCGGTCAAGGCCGGCGCCGACGCGGTAGTGGTAGACGGGATGCAGGGTGGCACCGCCGCTACCCAGGACGTGTTCATCGAGCATGTGGGTA
>CAZEZF010000056.1:2020-7933 GCA_964516495.1 uncultured Acidimicrobiia bacterium
CCACCATTGCCGCCATACCGGAGGCGGTCCGAGCGCTGCGAGACCTCGACGTGCATCGTAAATCGGTCAAGCTGATAGCTTCGGGCGGCATCCGGTCGGGCGCCGACGTCGCCAAGGCGCTGGCTCTGGGAGCGGACGCCGTCTCGATCGGCACCGCGGCCCTCATCGCCATCGGTGACAACCACCCCGCATATGACGACGAATATCGCAGGCTCGGCTCGGCGGCCGGCTTCTGGGACGATCTCCAGGACGGAACCGATCCGGCCGGCATAGCCACCCAGGATCCGCAGCTGACCGCCCGCCTCGACCCGGTGATCGCCGGTCGTCGACTAGCCAATTACCTCCAGGTGCTTACTATGGAGACCCAAACCATCGCTCGGGCCTGCGGCAAGTCGCACATCTCCAATCTCGAGCCCGAGGACCTGGCCGCCCTCACCGTCGAAGCAGCCGCCATGGCCCGGGTCCCGATCGCCGGCACCGACTGGATTCCCGGAAACCGGCGCAAGCACCGACCATGATCGGGTCCTTCGATCGCCGATTCCCGCCCTGGTTGCGGTTCCTCCCACCACAGTATCCGTTGACTTAAATCGGGATAATCGTGATACGAGGAGTTGTTTATGTCCTACCCGTAATGCATACTGGTAGGTAGCTACAAACACCAGCGGGCCGGGTGCGGTACCGACCGGACCGGAACGGGATCAAATTGCCGTTCTCACCCTAGCCCTGATTCTTCACGCCCCAGACATACCACCTACAAAAGACCAGTTCAGACCCGCTTTGAGAGGGCGTCCGGTAATCACCCTGAGGGTGAAGGTCACACCCCCGCCCGGCAAGGCCACCGATCACCCATTCTCCCAGGTCAGGAAGTTCGCCAAGCCTTCTCCGCCGCCCGCGCAAACCCCATGCATGAAAATTGGGGCTAATGGGGGATTGGCGGAACGCGTTCGTAACCTTGGAAGGTGGTGGCGGGGATGGGCCCGAAGAGGATGAAGTGATCGGGTGTTTTTCGCGACCCGGGAGTCCGGTCCAGCGGGGTTCGCTTGTCGACCCCTTATGGGAGTTGGGTACCGGCCATTACACCCGGGATGGCCAAGAACGGGATAAATAAATGACACAACGGCACCGCGCGTCGTCGGGCTATATCGCCGCAAGGCGCCATCCCGTAACCGAACTACGACCGAGTCCAACCGTCACGAGGAGGGTGGATTCGGGCCGGGCTGATCCGACAGGAAACCCTCTATATCCCCGTACGTCCGAGCGCGCCGAGGCCGCCGGTGCTACGTCCTTCCAGCCGGCGTCCCACCCCGTCGAGACCCGCCGCTACCACGAGCGCCGCTCCGGCGCTCACGCGGAACCAGAAAGGGGCCACACCGAACAGAAGCAAACCGTTGTTCAGAAGCCCGACAAACAGGACCCCGGCTATGACACCGATCAACGAGCCCCGCCCTCCGCCAAACGCCACACCGCCGAGGAGCACCGCGCTGAGGACGTTCAACTCGAGGCCGTCACCGGTGAGCGGAGGCGCCGCGTCAAGCCTCGAAACGAGGATCATCGCTCCCACCGCACTCCCTGCGCCGGTCGCCATGTACAGGTAGACGGGGATTGCCTTGACCCGGATCCCCGCCCGGAAAGCCGCGCGGGCGTTGACACCGATCGCTACCACATAACGGCCCCATCTCGTCTTGTAGAGGAATACGGCGCCGAGCAGGACGGCTACGGCGGCGATGGCGACCGGAACAGGTATCTCCAACCACCGGACCCTGCCTCGACCGATGATGGCAAAGGTGTCGCCGAAACCCGACGCCGTCCGTCCTTCGCTCACCACAAACACCAGCCCCCGAACACCCGTGAAGAACCCCAGTGTGACCACGATCGGGGACAGTCCCAGCGGGGATGACAGTATCCCCTGAGCGGCGCCCACCACCAGGCCGATCAACACCACGATCACCAGGGCGGGCAGTATCCCCATGACTCCGAGGAGTTTTCCGAGGATGACCGCGCACAGACCGGTGATCGAGCCGATCGCGAAGTCCACGTATCCGGCCATCAGAAGCAGAGCGCTCGGTATCGCCAGCGTAGCGATGACGGCTGTCTGCAGCAAAACCAGACGGAAGTTTGACACTGTAAAGAACCGGTCGGAAAAGACCGCGAAGAAGACTACCTCGACCACCAGCGCTCCGACGATCCCGTTACGCAGGATCTTGGCCCAGGTTCCGGCGATCTCCTGGCGGTTGCTTCCCAGTGTGGCGGCCATGCGTGAACGCAGCCCTACATGTTCATTTCCTGGCATCAGGCTTCAATCCGGTGAGTGATCACAACAATAGATCGGACGGTCGGCGATTTCCCCGTATGGGTGTCTGCTCACCGACCGCCCGATCTCTGAAACGGTTGGTCTAGCTCAGGAACTCTGCGTAGTTGTCCAGTACCTGCTGCGCGAATTCTCCCATGCCCGGCGTTATAGCCACATAGTTGAGAACCAGGCTTGTGGGCGGCTGCCCTTCAAGGATATTCGCCGGCAGGTCCGCTACCGCCTTACCCAGTTGGTCAAGGATCAAGGCGCCCGAGACCCGGTAGATACCGTACTCATCGGCCCCGGCCAGAAGCTCGAGGGCTTCGTTCTGTCCGTCCATTCCGCCAACGAAAACCTCGCCGGGATCCCGGCCGTCCGACTCGATCTGGGTCACAAACGCCTGGTAGGCGCCGAGGGCGCCGGCGTCGTTGATCCCGATAACCATGTTGAGGCCCGGATCGGCCTGCAGGAAGGTCTCCGTGGCTTCCAGCCCACTGCCTTCGGCAACGGACTCCGCCTCGAGGGGCGCCACGCCGGTCGCTTCCGTAATGATCTGGCGGATCGGGTCGGTGCGGTCCGTACAGGCTATGCCGCATTGGTCGAACGTGAAGAGCGCCCAGGAGAAGGTCTCCGGATCACCGGTGAAGTCCTCTTCCAACCAGCGAAGCGCTTCAGCCGCCACAGCGCGGGCGCCGGCTATATTCGCGTAGACGATCGACGAGTCGCCGCCGGGAATGGCCGTCGAATAGCCTACAATCACGATGCCTGCGTCCTTGGCCGACTGGACCACGGGCAGATAAGGATCGATTCCACACAGCGGCAGGAAGACGATTGCATCGACACCGGCTGCTACGAAGCCCTCGATGTCCTGAACCTGCTTCTCACAGTCACCGTTCGCCGATCCTTCCACCCATTCGTAACCGCGCCTTTCGGCCTCCAGCCTTGCCGGATCGGCCACGATCGGGTAGATGCCTGAACTCTCGTTGCCGTAGCTGAAAGCGATGGTACCCAAGCTCTCCGGCTCCGCCATCGCCTCTTCGAGCATTGCTTTGGCGTCTGCCAAGGCAGCCTCCGCGTCCGCAAGCGCCGCCTGGGAAGCCTCATCCCCCTCCATAGCCTCTGACGCCATCGCCTGGGCATCGGCCAGAGCAGCCTCCGCGTCCGCAAGCGCCGCCGCAGCGGCCTCGGCTTCGGCCTGCGCCGCCTGGGCGTCAGCCTGCGCCTGGGCGGCCTGCTGCTGGGCAGCGGCTGCTTCGGCCGCAGCCTCGTCCGCCTCGCCGCCGTCGCCGCACGCGAACGCCGCCAGCGACAGCGCCGCCAGCAACGCTAGGTATTTCCACTTTCGCCGCACTTGACCGCGCGCGCGAAAGACCCTGTGTCTACGTGACATGGTTCCTCCTACTCCGTCCTAGGGAAAGACCATGATAACCCAGGCGCCCGCGCGCCGGGCGGGTGTCCGGTCCACACCGGTGTCGGCCACCGCCGGCATGGGCCTTGCCGTACTTCCCCGACGACCAGATGACGGAGTTCCGGCATCGACAGGAGTCATCAGCTTAGGTAAGGGTGGATTGCACCAACGGATCGAGGATCAAACCGCCGGATCACGGTCGTACGGGAAGGAGCAACCAACCGGGATCTACGGCGGTAGACATGGCGCGAGGATCAACGTTCAGCCACTCCACGGATGGATCGATACGGACCGCGCAGGTCGAGCCCGCGTTCGTTCCGGGCACGCCGACGCCGACCGGTGTCAGGAACCTTGTGCGGAGGGACCCGTGACGGCGCCGACCAACCGGGTCAAGACACGCTGAAGCATCTCAAGTGTCGCCTCGTCACCGATACGACCGTCCTGGTCGACCCTCGCGAATACTCTCTCGACCGGATGCGGACCCCCGACAACCCTCGCTCCGGCGCTGCCGAGAACGACGAGCGCGGTTTCCTGGGACCTTAGAGCGCCGAAGCGGGAGGGACTCGCCCCGACCACCGACACCGGCTTACCCTCGAATGCGGACTGGCCGTAAGGCCGCGACGCCCAGTCGATCATGTTCTTCAGGACGCCGGTGATGCTGGCGTTGTACTCCGGTGACGCGATCAGTACAGCATCGGCGGAGCGGATCCTGCTGCGCAGGTCCAAGACCGGTTCGGGGGTCAGTTCTCCCTCCGAATCCGCGTTGAACAGCGGTATTTCCAGTCCGTTCTCGTAGATTTCCACCTCGACAGCACCCTGCGCCGCCTTCTTTGTAGCCTCCAGCAGCTTCCTGTTGTAGGAAGCCCTTCTGAGGCTGCCCGGTATGGCCAGCACGCGTATACGTTGTTCTCTCAAGACCTGCTCCTCGCAAGGGAATCTCTAACCAAAGGCGCCGTCCGGATGCTTCTCAACCGTCCGGGACCGATCCTCGCCGCCTTTCCAACCAGTCGAGGGTCGCCCGGTTGAAGGTTCCCGGATCCTGCATTCCGAACAGGTGCGAGCCGCCCGGGAATACAACCAACTCGGCGTCGGGAATCCCATCGGCGAGTTCACGGCTGAAGAACGGCGGCAGGCACATGTCGAGTTCCCCCACGGTTACCAGCGTGGGCGCCTTGACGAGTGACAGCCGGTCGGCTTCGTCGTGGGTCAGGTTGGCCTCGATCTGCCCGGCGAGACCGTCGATGGGAGACGAGTTGGCCTTCATCCGTTCCAGAATCTCGAGAGCGAAGTCGTACCGCTCCGTCAGGAAGTCAGGCGGGAACAGGTAGAGCAGGGCGGCCTCGTAGTAGAAATCGAGTCCACCTTCCTCAAGGAACCTTTTGAGCAAGGACAGGTACATCCTGGCGTAGCCGTGGGTCTTGGCCCAGGAGCCATGCAACTGCAAGGTAGTCACGCGCCCGGGGAAGTCGATGGCCAGCCTGAGCGAGACAGCGCCTCCGAGGGACATGCCGGACAGGTGACACGCCTCTATTCCAAGATGGTCCAGGAGACCGATCGTGTCATCGACCATCATCGGGACGCTGTAGGGGCCCGGCGGCGCCGAACTACGACCGGATCCGCGATTGTCGAAGATCAGGCACCGGTACCGATGCCGGTAATCCTCGACCTGGGGCATCCATCGGGCGCCGTCCGCTCCGGTGCCGCGCACGAACACCACGGGTGGACCGGCGGCGGTCCCATGCCATTCATAGTAGAGGTCGACGCCTGTTCTCAGATTTGCTATCGGCACGACGCCCCCAAGACCTGATCCTTGTCAAACATATCCTACAGTCCGAACATCGGCGGGAACCCGGGACTCGGAAGAACGGCGGACAGTCCCGCCGCGGCGTCCATGACCGCGTTCTCCGAGCGGACCGGTCCGGTCAGCTGGATTCCCACAGGAAGTCCGTCGCGGTCCTGACCATTCGGAACCGCGCATACGGGGAGCCCGAACAGGTCCTGGGCAACGGTGTAATCCATCACCACGTCACGAAAAAGCGCCTCGCCGGCGCCGTCGTAAGAGATATCGGGCGCCGAAGTCGTCGATGGCCCCCCGGCGGTAATAGGAGTCACCACCACATCAACCTCGTCGAAAAGGAGGGCGAACCGGTGTCGCAGAGCCCGCGCCGCATCCCGCGCCGACAGGTAGTCATCCAGGGAAACATCGGCCGACATC
>CAZEZF010000056.1:7943-12564 GCA_964516495.1 uncultured Acidimicrobiia bacterium
TTGGGGGAAGAGTCCCATGACCGACGAGTGGGTATGGTGCGCTTCGGCCATCTGGATAGTGGCAAATGTCGGCCGGATCTCCTCCGCCCCGGAAAAACCGAGGTCGACAAGGAGGGCGCCCGCCCCGGCCATCGATTGCAGGGCTGCGTCGAACCGGGCCTGATGATCCTCTCGGAGGGCTCTGGGATGGAGGCTGGCGACCACCCCGATCCGGACCCCGACCAGAGACGGCGTCACTACGTCCGAAGGGGGCGGGGCTCGGAACGTGGAAGGATCCGAAGCGTCATATCCGGCCATGGCGGCCAGACCTATCGCCAGATCGGGAACCGTCCTCGCCAATGGTCCCGGATGGTCTAGAGAGGGAGCGAGCGACACGGCGCCCCGCTTGCTTACGCGACCGTAAGTGGGTTTGACCCCTGCTATCCCGCAGAAACAGGCCGGGATGCGGATCGAACCACCCGTGTCGCTCCCGAGCGCCAGCGGTACCATGCCGGTGGCCACCGCCGCCGCCGAACCCCCGCTTGATCCTCCCGGCACGCGGTCTCTGTCCCAAGGGTTCAGAGTGCTTCCCAGCGTCGCATGCTGGGTGGTGATACCCCAGCCGAACTCATGGGATCGGGTGGTACCGATCACTATCGCGCCGGTCTGCCGCCAGCGCGCCACAGCCGCCGCGTCCGCCGCGGCGACTCGATCCGCCAGCATCGTGGAACCGTAGCAACCCACCGCGCCCTCAACATCAAAAAGTTCCTTGATGGCGACAGGGACACCGTGGAGCGGACCCGCCCATTCATCCCCGGCCAGTTGGTCGGTGCGCCGCCGCGCCTCGTCAACGGCGCGCTCGTGCATTACCTCCCGGAAGGCGCCGACGCACGGATCAAGACGGTCTATCCGCCGGAGCGAAGACCTGACGACCTCGGTAGGCGACAGCTCACCACGCCGGTAGGCGTCGATCAGTTGCGCAGCCGAGAGACGCCCGACATCCTCCATCAGAGGTCGCTCACCGGTATGTAACCGGCGTCTTCGAGAGTCGCCGCGCCGCCCAGGACCCAGTAGATCACCAGTTCCTCGGCGCCAACCGATTCGGCGCCGTGCATGGTGTTGCGCGGGATAAATATTATGTCGCCCGGCCCAATTTCGTACCACCTGTCCCCTACCAGATGCCGCCCGCGTCCGGACCGGACGATCACCACCTCCTCCGCGTGAGGATGCAGATGGATCTCGTGGGTACCGCCGCGCGCCGGATAGATCGTCTGGCCAACCCCGGTCAGTTCGGCGCCGTTACGTTCCTGGTTTACCAGCCACCGCACATCCAGGTGACTGAAGGCCGTTCCCGAGAGGTCGGAAGGGGGCGTGGTGTCGGCGCGAACGACGTATTCGGGCACTCGGATCTCCTTTCGTAGGAGGGATATACTCTATCCGACCCTCTGATAGGCGAAGCCTGCGATGACGCCGGACCAAGATACAACCGTTCTCGACTCCGACATGGCCGCGCCGGATCGGTCCGACGGGTCGATCGCGCTTGAGGTTCGTTCATTGTCGAAGTCGTTCGGGGCCGTCAGGGCGGCCAGGGAGGTCAGTTTCGAGATCCGGCGAGGCGAGGTGCTGGGCCTCCTCGGGGACAACGGCGCCGGTAAGACCACCGTGGTGAACTGTATCTCGGGAGGATTGACGCCTGACTTGGGAGAGATCCTCATCGACGGCGCCGTCGTTTCCATCGAAAGCCCTCAGGCGGCTCACCGGCTGGGCGTAGAGACCGTCCATCAGGATCTGTCCCTGGTGGACACCCTCGATGTCGCCACCAATCTGTTCCTGAACCGGGAGCATACGTTCAGATGGGGAATGTTCGGCTGGCTCGGCTGGATGGACCGCCGCCGAATGTATAAGGAGTCAAAGGAGATCCTCGACCGGTTGAGCATCGACATCCCCTCTGTACGCCAACCTGTCGACAAGCTGTCGGGGGGCCAGCGCCAGGCGGTGGCGGTCGGCCGGGCGGTGGCCTGGGGAAACCACATCGTGATACTCGACGAACCGACGGCCGCTCTCGGCGTAGAGCAGACCCGCCTGGTTCTCGACCTGATCGAACGACTCAAGAACCAGGGGGTGGCGGTTCTCCTGGTCAGCCACAACATGCACGACGTCATCAGGGTCTGCAATCGGGTAATCGTCCTCCGCCACGGCCTGAAGATAGGTGAGATCAGCAACATGGAGGGCGTCACCCCGCGCCACCTGGTCGACATGATCACCGGAGTGGCTCTTGGTGATCTCGACACCGCCCGCTACGCCGACACATAGGAGAAACCCCGAAGTAGTGACCAAGGGTTCGCCCGCCCCGAGCAACCGTTCGCGCGGACAGCCGACGCTTCGCATAGATGAGACCTACCGAGACGAGACGGCGGTTGGCCGGCCCCCGGTTACCGGCTATTTTCGTATACGAACACCGCCGGCCGACCGGATGTCATGCAACAACCACAGGAAAGGAATCGGAACCGTGGCGACAATGTTGATGGGCTATGACACGGAATACCACGCCATCGGCGAAAACCTGGCAAGAGGCGGCGGGGAGAGCTTCTACAGTTCGCTGCCCGACGACGCCACCGAAGCCGGACTCGACATCATCACCGCCAACCACGAGGCCTTCGGAGTCACCGGTACCCTGTTCGTCTGTGGAAGGACCCTGCTCCACGCTCTGCCGGCCATCAAGAAAGCGGCCCGGAATCCGCTCCTCGACATCCAGCAGCACACCTACAGCCATATCCTGCTCAAGGACGACACATGGAGGGGTGGCCTGTTCCCGCAGTCGCCGCCCGAGGCGTTGTACCACGAACTGGAAGCAACGTCGGCCCTCCTGAAACAACACCTCGGTGTCGACTGCATTGGGCTGCGAACCCCCCACGGCTACTACCTAGGGCTTTCCGACCGGCCCGACCGGCTCCGGATGCTGGAAGATGCGGGCATCGAATACGTGAGTTCATGGGGTCGTAATTCGGAACACGACAATCCATCACCGCTTGATGTGCAACCGTTCTGGTACAGGAAACAGGGATTCCCGGAGATCCTGGAGTTGCCGTTCCAGCACTGGCTGGACGGTTTCTGGTTCGAGGAATACGGTATCGACCGAGGCGCCGAATTCCTCGAGGTACTGAAGCAGGGTGTGGACGAGATCGTCCGCAAGGACCTGGTCTACGGGGCGTGTTTCCACGAGTGGGCCATGGTCCGCTACGACGAGGTGGGGACCGGCTGGGCCCGAGGAGTGATAGAGTACGCGCTGGAGCAGGGCGTGGAAGTCATGTCCTACACCGACTATTACCACCGGCGCCTGCGACAGCGGGGATCGTGAGGGATCAGACATATGACCCGCGGCCGATTGCCGCTCGTTCTCCTGATCACGATTCTCGCCGCCTCCTGCTACCTCCCGCGCTCCGAGGTCCGGCGCGATGTTGAGACCTTCATACTGGCGAGCGTCTCCCAATGTTCTTCGGAATCGGTTGGCGGTACGTTGCGGAACGACTCCGACGTGGCGGTGAGGCTGGAACTCCAGGCGATGTGGTTGGACCTGTCGAGCGAGGTCTATCACGAGGTAGAGTTCGAAGTTGACCGGGTCGACGCCGGGAGCGAACTGCCGTATTCGGTCGAAGCCGGGGCCGAGGTGGACCCCCCATTACTATGCACCGTGGAGACGTCATCTGTGGAAGTGATCGAATGAGTGCATCACCAGGCGTATCTGCAACGGCTCGGCTGTTAGGAGGTCAAGTATGCAAACGGTGACGGACGAGGTTCGCACGAGTGCGCTGAGCGCAGACGAACTCCTCGAGTTCCATCACAAGGGATTTCTGCGACCGGGCCGGGTATTCACCACCGAGCAGGTGGAGATGCTCCGCGGTGTCGTGGAGCGGGCCCGCGTCCTCCAGCGGGGGAAAGGCGAGGAGTGGGACTTGCTTGATCCCGGCATCTGGCCCGAGGACAGCGTACTGCCACCCGAGCCGGGGAAGTCGGTAGGGTTCCTGTTCAATCTCTGGACCTGGGACAAGGACATCCGTACCGTCTCGTTCAACCCGGTTCTGGCCGGGTGGGCGGCGCAGTTGATCGGCGCCCGGAAGGTCCGGATACTGGAGGACAACGCCCTCTTCAAGGACCCCGGCAAGGGGGGCAGCCTGAAGTGGCACCAGGACTATCCCTACTGGCCGCTCGCCCAACCGAACGCCGTCACCGCCTGGGTGGCTCTCGACGATGTGACCGCCGAGAACGGGGCCGTGCAGATGGTTCCGGGAAGCCACATCATGGGCGAGACCCTCCCTGCCGCCTTCGGCACCGGATCGACATACCTGCAAGAGCTACATCCGCCCACGGTCAGACCGATCGATGACCCGGCAGCGGTCGGCCTACCGGTGGAAACGATTACCCTTCCGGCCGGGTCGGTGTCCATGCACCACTGCCTGACCTGGCACGCCTCACTGCCGAACGTATCGGTCATCCCGCGGCGGGCGATCGTCGTACGGTTCTTCGCCGACGGCGCCCGCTGGCTGGGAAGCAAGCGCTACGAGTTCAACTACTCGGACGACGAGGTAGGCATCGAAATCGGCGACCCGATGGGCGGTAAGTACTTCCCGATCGTCCCGTTCTG
>CAZEZF010000056.1:12574-19169 GCA_964516495.1 uncultured Acidimicrobiia bacterium
CGGCTGTGTGGTAATCGAGGATGACCGGATTGCCTGGGTGGGTGACTCCGATTCCACACCCCCGGAGTTCATGGCCGACGGCTATGAAGAAGTCGACACGACCGGAACCACGGTGATGCCTGGACTGGTTGACGGGCACATGCATATCAGCTTCGGTGAAGCCGCCTCGGAGGAGGAACTGTCGATCTATACCCCGGCGGAGTATCGGGCCATCCGGGCGTCCGTAGACGCCGAAAAGGCATTGATGGCGGGGGTGACCTCCAGTTGTGATCCCGGAGGCCCCTATTCGGTGGCTGTCGCGGTCCGGGACGCTATCGAAGCCGGACTTGTACAGGGACCTCGGATGGCGTGCGCAGGCAAACAGATCACCACCCAGCAGGGAATCTCCGACGGTTTTCCCAGCTGGATCGGGGTTCCCGAGTCATCGTTCGGGGCGCTGGTCCGCAACCGGGACGAGTTACTCCAGGAGATACGCAACGAGGTGAAGGACGGCGTGAACCTCATCAAGATCGCCGGGTCCGGCAACTCGTCCGACGAGTATGCCTCCTTCCGCCTCGAGGAACTGGAACTGGCCGTGGATGAGGCGCACCGGCTGGGTCGTCCCGTCACCATCCATGCCCGCTCCCGCCAGTCGGTCGAGTACGCCGCCAAGGCGGGCGTCGACTGGATCATGCACGCCTCCTACATGGATAACCCGACCCTTGAGATCGTCCTTGAGAAGGAAATCCCCCTGCTGCCGGCCATGACCCTCCTGGTGAACACTCTGGAGGCCAACCGGGCCGACCTCTCCCCCGGGCTGCGGGACCGATTCAAACGCGAGCTCGACGCCGCGGCGACGATCCTCGGCGAGGCCCATCGGAACGGCGCCACCCTGGTCGGAGGCTCGGAGTCCGGGTTTGCCATGACACCATACGGTCAATGGCACGCCAGGGAGATGGAGTTGTTCGTAGATCTCCTCGGAATGACCCACTTCGAGGCCCTGCTCTCGATGACCCGCAACAGCGCCATCACCCTGCCCCAGCACGCCCGGGACATCGGTACCCTCACCCCGGGCAAGTACGCCGACCTGCTGGTGGTGGAGGGCGCCCCCGACGAAGATGTCACCATCTTGCAGAACCGGGAGAACATCCGCTCTATCGTCAAGGCGGGGAGGACGGTCTCGCCATGGCGGCCTCGATCGGTACCGAGAACGAAGCACCTGTTCGAGAAGACCCACGTCTACACCCCTCAGGTCTACCGATTCGAGGAGCGAGCCGGATCGTCGGACTCCTACGCGGCGCTGATCTCAACACTGTGAACCGGAGGGCGGGACTATGGAAGAAAGGAGAACTCGGTGAGCGACGGCTTCCCGGATTTCATCAAGGAGCTTCCGGCGCCGGACAGCCCACTCGACATGCGGGCGCATATCGTCCCCAATGAATACTGCATGCCCATGTTCTACGAGATCGACCGGGATGTCGACGTACCGGAACATGTCCACGGCGCCCAGTGGGGCGTGGTTCTCGAAGGGGAGATGGAGATGACGATAGGTAGCGAAACGCGCACATACCGGCGCGGCGACACCTATACCGTCCCCGCCGGGGTCAGCCACATCACTCGCATACGCGGGGGGTACCGTGGGATAGACGTGTTCGCCGACCCGGACCGTTACCTGCCCAAGAAGGAGCCAAGTTAGATGAAAGCCGCCCTTATCACCGCACCCGGCGCCTCTCCTGTCGTGGAGGAGCGCGAAACGCCGACCCCGCCCGAGGGCGAGGTAACGATCATACTGGAGGCCGCCTCGCTGAACCCGGTCGATCTGGCCATCGCATCCGGCGGGTTCTACGCGGGGCATCCACCGATGCCTTACGTGCCCGCGATCGAGGCGGTCGGCCGGGTGGACGGCGATAATCGGCGGGTATTCGTCATGGGAGGAGGTATCGGAGTAGTCCGCGACGGCACGGCTGCGGAGCGCTTCAACGCCCCCGAAAGCGCTCTGGTGGACCTGGATGAGAATGCGGACGCCCCGACCGCGGCGGCGCTCGGAACAGCCGCACTCGCCGGATGGCTTCCCATTACATGGACGGCGAAGTTACAGCCGGGGGAAACCGCTCTCGTGCTCGGAGCGACCGGGGCGGCCGGAAGCATCGCCGTGCAGGCCGCCCGAATAGCGGGAGCGGCGAAAGTCGTGGCCGCCGGACGCAATCCCGAACGTCTGGCAGCGCTGGAGGAAACGGCGGATACCGTCGTGTCTTTCGACGGTGACAACTTAGCCGCACGCCTGCAGGCTGCGTGCGAAGGCGGGGCGGACGTGGTGTTCGACGCGCTGTGGGGTACGCCTCTGGAGGCGGCCCTTACCGCCACCGCTCCCGGCGCCCGGGTGATCCACATCGGGCAGTCGGCGGGAGACATCGCCACCGTCCCGTCCGGGCTGGTCCGGGGCAGGCAGCTAACGATCAAGGGATACAGCAACTTCGGGATACCCCGCGACGAGGTGGTCGCCGCGTACCTGACCATGGTGGACCTGGCTACCGCCGGGGACCTGACCCTCCCGGTCGTCACCACCCCACTCTCCGACGCTGCCTCCGCATGGGCCGGGGTGGCTGAGGGTGGCGGTAAGCAGGTTCTAATCCCCGGATGAGGAGAGATCGTGGCCCGTCTCCGGAACGACGTCGCTAGCAATACCGGCCGCGCCGCCCTTTCTCAGGCCGACCGCTGATGGCCCATGAGGTCTTCATACCCAAAACCGGCATATACATGGACGACTGCCATCTGATCGCCTGGCTGGTGGACGAGGGCGCCCCGGTACGGTCCGGCGATCCTCTCTTCCTCATGGAAACCAACAAGGTGGAGATGGAGATCGAGGCCGGCGCCGACGGGATCGTACACCATGAGGCGCCCGTCGGGGAGGACTATCCGATCGGAAGGGTCATCGGCCGGATAGCCGAGAACGACGCCGAGTACCGGCGCCTGGTCAAGGGCGGGGCTTCAGCGTGAACATCGCCGATCGGACCCTGCTCGAGATGTTCGAGATGATGATGACGATCCGGTTGTTCGAGGAGAGGGTCACGCTCGAGTACCGGCGCGGGGACATGCCCGGATTCGTTCACACCTACATAGGCGCCGAGGCGGTAGCGACCGGAGTGTGCGCGCACCTATCCGACCGCGACCTCATCGCCAGCACCCATCGAGGCCATGGACACTGCCTTGCCAAGGGGTGTTCGATCGCCGGTATGTTTGCCGAACTCTACGGGCGAGAGACAGGACTGTGCAAGGGTCGCGGCGGATCGATGCATATCGCCGACTTCAGGATCGGCATGTTGGGCGCCAACGCCATCGTCGGCGGGAGCATCGGCCTCGCCACCGGCGGCGCGCTCGCGCAACAGATCAAAGGCGCGTCGCACGTCGCGGTCAGCTTCTTCGGGGACGGAGGAACCGGGCAGGGAATCCTCTACGAATCGATGAACCTGGCTTCGATATGGAAGCTGCCTGTCATATATGTGTGCGAGAACAACGGGTGGGCCGAATCCACCCCTGCCTCCTACTCCCAGAGCGTCGAGGATCTGAGTCGTAGGGCCGACGGGTTCGGTATCCCGGGCCATGTGGTGGACGGCGCGGACATCTTCGCCGTCTACAAGGTGGCCAGGGAAGCGATCAAGCGGGCCCGCCGAGGTGAAGGACCGTCGTTCATCGAGGCGAAGATCCCCCGCATTTCGGCCCACTATGTGGGCGACACCCAGAAGTACCGGAACAAGGACGATATAGAGCAGGCGAGGAAGCGGGACCCCGTGAAGCGTTTCCAATCGGAACTTCTGGCCGCCGGAGTGCTCACCGGCGAGGACGTGGACACCATCCGGGCGATGATCGTCTCGGAACTCGACCGAGGTGTGGATACGGCCAAAGCCGACCCGTGGCCGACCCCCGAAGGGGTTACCGACTACGTCTACAGCGAAGCGTACGACGCTTCGGAGGTCCACCAACATGTCTAGGAGACCCATCACCATGGTCCACGCTATCGGCGAGGCCATGTACCAGGCGATGGAAGCCGACGAGACCGTGGTCGTCTACGGAGAGGATGTCGTAGGGGGCGCGGGTCTGGGCGAACCGTACGAGGGGGCGATGGGAGGCACGTTCGGCGCCACCAGGGGCCTATTCCACAAGTTCGGACCTTCCCGGGTCCGGGACACCCCCATCTCCGAAGCCGGGCTGGTAGGTATCGCCGTCGGCGCCGCGGCGGCCGGGATCCGCCCGGTCGTCGACATGATGTGGTCGAGTTTCACGCCGCTGGCGTTCGACCAGATCCACAACCAGGCGGCCAAGCTGCGTTACATGTTCGGGGGGCAGGCAAGCGTTCCTCTGGTGCTGCGCATGGCTATCGGGGCGGGGCTGGGGGCGGCCGGGCAGCACTCCGACACCCTCTATTCCGTATACACGCACCTGCCGGGAATCAAGGTGGTGGTCCCGACGACGCCATACGACGCCAAGGGCCTGCTGATGGCCGCCGTCGCGGACAACGATCCGGTGCTGTTCTTCGAACACATGCGGCTCTATAACACCCGCCAGGAGGTACCGGAGGAACCCTACACCGTTCCCTTGGGCTCGGCCTCCGTCATCCGGTCGGGAACGGATGTGACGATCATCGGAATCTCCTATATGGTGAAGCCGGCCCTGGAGGTCGCCGACGCCTTGGCGGGGGACGGGATCGAGGCGGAGGTGATCGATCCCAGGTCCCTCTCCCCGCTTGATGCGGCGACGATCCTGGAATCGGTTCGCAAGACCGGGCGACTGGTGGTGGTGGACGAGAGTCCGCCCAGATGCAGCATCGCCGCGGATATCGCCGCCCTGGTGTCGGAGCACGCGTTCGATGCGCTCGCCGCTCCGGTCAGGCGAGTCACTTCCCCCCACTCACCGGTGCCGCTCAGTCCGCCCTTGGAAAACGCCTACATCCCCGACACGGCGCGGATCAGAGCGGCCGTCGACGCGGTCCTGAAGTGTTAACCGAGTGAACTGTTGTTCTATCTGAGCAGCGGATTCACAGTCGATACCTGAAGTCCAGACACATAGGACCGGATAATGACCATTCACCGTTTTCGGTCCCCCGTGCTCCCCGAACGCTCAGTCAGGCTGAGGCAGAAGGGCAGGCCCTGCCCCGCAACGGGTCGCCGCTGCTTGTGACACCCTCATCGAATGCACGCTGGGCCGCTTCGACAGCAGATCGGATACCCAGCCCGGAATTGAGATGATGATAAATACCGACTCCTGAGTCCTGTACTGTCAGGACAAGTTCCCCCTCGGACACAGATGCGTTTATTCGGCCCGTACTACCTGACCACTCATTCACGTTTCTGACCAACTCCCGTACAGCTGAACAAAGCAGGTCATTGTCCACGGAGGCGGTTACCGACACGGGTGACGCACATGAGGCTATCCGTGGGTTACGGCGGTTCCTGACTTCTGGAAATCAGCGTTGAACCGGCTGCTCACAGGGTCGCCCCCGTTGATCCTGACACCATGAACATGTAATCACTGATTGTTCGTTCTACGACCTCAGCCGCGTCGTCAAGCGGAAGGGGGGTGTCGTCGGCCCGCGCCGACACCCACTGGTAAAAGCGCCAACCCGGCCGGTCACGCCCCGCGAACAACACCCAGCAAGGCACCCAACCATAGTCACGGCGAGTCACCGACGGATCAAGAAGGCAAGGCAACCTGGGATGCGGCCTGCAAGTCAACCGGTCGCTGACGATCTTCCATCCCCATCGGCTGGTTTCGGCATACCGTCGCGCGGCGATCCTGGATTTCTTACGAGCATCCGCGGCAGTCGGATAGATATGCATGTCCTAAGTCGGAGGCTCCGGTTCGGTCCTTGCGAAGTCCGCTTCATTGTACCACAAGGAGCGCCTCGGCAAGTTCCGGTTCCACCAGGGTCACCCTCGCCATGAAGCAAGGTGATCACAGTCTTCGGCCCGGGGCCCCGGTAACGGCCTACCACCATTTCGGGCGTGCAGACTTGACCGGGCGCTCGTCGCCTTCCCGGATTGCGCTCCAGCACTCCTACCCTGATGCCAAAGCTGATCGGTCCGATTATAGGCTCGATAATGTCCTTCGCATTGTCCCTTGGAAGGCAGGACGAGTGCCGCTGTTCCGAATCTTCCGGCCCGCCGAGCAGCGCTCGGTTGATACTCCCGGCTTCGTGGAGGTCAGCGCCCCGACGAAGGGACGTAGCCTTCGAGAGGCTGGACCAGAATACCGCCGTCGACTACCAGGAAGGCGCCGGTTACGAAAGAAGCCATGCCGGAGGCTAGGAACAGCACCGCCCTCGCCACATCGTCAGGGTCGCATAGGCGGCGAAGCGGGGTCCTGTCCTTGATACCGTCCCATTGCGCCTCTACATCGATGCCCTCCGGGGCGCCCGCCGTGACAAGGGCAATCGCCCCCTCCGTCATGGCCGCGCCGGGACAGACAGCGTTGACCCGGATGCCGTGTGCGGCCAACTCGATTGCCATCGATTTGGTCATTCCGGCGATGGCGTGTTTCGAGGTCGTGTAGTGCGCCAGGCCCTCCGCCGAGGTATTGAAAGCGTCGACCGAGGCGATGTTCACTATCGAACCACCCTGCC
>CAZEZF010000056.1:19179-21105 GCA_964516495.1 uncultured Acidimicrobiia bacterium
TGCCGTCCGGTGATCATGCTTCTGGTCACCGCCTGGGATATCCGGAAGGTCCCGACCACATTGACTGAGACCGTATCGGCGAACTCCTGCGGGGGCATACTTGTGAAGTAGTAGTTGGAATAGATCCCGGCGTTGTTTACCAGAATGTCGACCTGGCCGACCCTTTCCACCGCGGCGGCGACCAACGCCTCCACCTGGCCCCGATCGACGATGTCGACGCCTTTCGGGATTGCTTCATATCCGAGGTGGCGCAGCCTCTCCGCGGACTGCTCGGCCCCCTCGACGTTGCGGTCGGCCACGAACACGGTCGCCCCCGCTTCGCCAAGGCGCTCTGATATGGCCGCGCCAAAACCTTGAGCCGCCCCCGTCACAATTGCACACTTCCCCTCGAGGCTCAATAGATCGGTGATTCCAGGCAACGCCATATAGGTTCCTCCGGGAGGCTGTCTTGCCGGTACCCGAATCATCTTACCTCCGGTGCAGCCGTCCTCCCGACTGTCCGCCGAGGCGGAGGTCCGCCCACAAAAACCGTCGGCGGTGGAGGTTACCGGAGCGTCGCGCCCGGCCCGAGCTAAGCATCTCCGAGCGGGCATAGCCCGAACTCCTGCCCGGCGTCGAGAATCACACTGAACAGGTACCGGTCGTAGGACCGGTCGCAGGAAATCAGATATGAGGGGACACCGTCCCTGTCGTTGCGAACTATGTCGCAGGTCACCCGCGCTACCGATCTGGATACGGCGGCGCCGTCGGGGGTCATGGGATCGCACCAGTCGAGATTGCAGAGCTTCTCGAGCACCGAGACCGCCTCGGCGCCGGTCAAGGGGAACATAGCCCGGCTGTGGGTAACGTCGATAACGCTGACGTGGCCGGAACGGTCGAGTACCTCGGTCAGGGCTCTGCTCGCAGGACCGGGACCCAGCAATGTCCACTCGTCAGGACGCATGCCGGCGATCAGAACGTCGCCCTCGATCCGGGAGGCGCCGAACGGAGTGGCCAACCGACGGCCGGGGCTTGTGTCGGGGCCGGCCCGGACGATGATCTTGGAGATGGGCGAGACATCCTGGAGAACAAGCGGCGCGTCATGCCGGCCAGGCGCCATCGGGATGCCCGCATAGGAGACGAAGCCCGCCTCGACCGGACTCTTGAAGGAAGGAGTCTCAGGCACGGGCCCGTTCACCACGCGGATCGAAGTGGGCATGGTGTTGCATCACCCGAGCCGTGATCCGGCGGCCGTCGACCAGGAGAACCGATATCTCCGAACCGGGGGCGGACGCTTCCGGCGCCACCTGACCGAGGCAGATAGAGCGACCGAGGGTAGGAGACATGCGGGAGGAGGTGATCCGGCCGATGATCTCGTTCGCGCCGGGACGCACGATCTGGCTTGCTTCCTCGGGGACGATCAGGGGATCAATCGGTTGGATGGCCACCAGAACCGGCGCCGACTCGTCGTCCAACGCCTGGACTAGCTCGGGTTTGCCCGCAAAGTCGGGTTTGTCTACCTTGATGAGGTGTCGGCGCCCGACCGCCAGCGCCTTGGTAAGCCTGTCCGTGTCCTGACCCACGATGAAATGGCCCTTCTCCAGCCGCATTATCCGTTGCCCTTCGACACCGAACGGACTCACACCCAGACCGCAGCCCGCATCGAGGAGCGCCTCCCAAACGTGCATGCCGTAACCGGACGGAATGTGAACTTCAACGGACAACTCACCCGTGAAGCCGATCCGCCACATAAAGCAGTCGGGGATACCGGCCACCGCGCCGGTTCGCACCTGCATGTAAGGAAAAGCGCCCGGGTCGAGGTCGACATCGGGCGCCAACCGCCGGATGAGGGTCCTGGATTCGGGACCGGCCACGTTGATGCTCGTGAATCCCGATGTGACCGGAGTGATATGCACCCGCCACTCCGGGTGCTCGGTCTGGCGCCAG
>CAZEZF010000057.1:0-20710 GCA_964516495.1 uncultured Acidimicrobiia bacterium
GTAAACTCCCTGGTCAGCGGACGGAGAGCCAATCCAATCACCTGTTTTTCAGCACTGTCCTGGGGGCTGTGGGGCGCCTGGCCCGGGGAACAAAGACGTGAACCGATGTTGTTGTTACGAATGGCGGGAAATCCACCGAAATATGGGGACTTTCACTTAGCATTACAACAGGTGCGCGATCAGACGTCCCGAAGGGGGGTCGGGATGGCGCCGGGTTCGGCTATGAAACATCCAGGTTTTCTTGATTCTATGGAGGAGTTGCCATGAGAAAGTTGGTGCCTCTGCTAGTTGTCCTAGTGCTGGTAGCGGCGTGTGGTGGAAATGATGAGTCGGTCGATACCACTTCGACCACATCCCGTTCCGCCATCACCACCACCGCACCGTCAACAGTTGTTTCCCTTTCGACCACGGCGCCGACTACCAGCGCCGAAACCCAGAGCGTGACACCGGTTGACGACGCCACGCCGGAAGTCGAGGAGACATCGGAGACACCCACCACCGATCCGGTTCAGGTAACCCAGATAGATGCCGAGGCCACGCTCCGTGCGGTTGGTCCCGTGCGGATCGGTATGGAGGTCGGCGAGGCCTCTACCGCGGCGGGCGTCACCTTACGTCGAGACCTCGGCCGCCAAAGCACTGACACCTGCCATTATGTAACCCCGGGCGCCGCCATGCGGGGCGTTTCGATAATGGTCGTGGATGATCAGATCGCCCGAATCGAGATCGATGCGCCCAGCGAGATAGCCACCAGATCCGGGGTGCGGATCGGTACGACGGCCGCCAACCTGCGGAGTGTCTATCCCGACAACATCCAGCAGGCCAACAATGCGACCCTTGAGGGTGAGGCGATGGCCTTCGTACCCAATGACGACTTCGACTCCGACTACCGGATCTACTTCGAGATCGAGAACGGTCAGGTAGCTCGTTACCGGTTGGGCGTCAAACCGGCTATCGACTACCTGCGAGGCTGCCAAGGCGAGTAGCCGGCGGCCCGAACCTCAATTGCCGGGCGCTGGTCGACCGCTCAGGGGCCCCGGAACCGCTAGCCGGATCCCGGTTGGTGAACGAATGCCCAGATCGGCGGTGGGTGGCCGAACCCGTCCTTCGCTCCCGGATACCGCCTCAAAAGCGGTCGATGACGGGTCGCTATGCGATGTGTCGGTACCAGTCCACCTGCTCCGGGTTCAGGCGCCGGGCGCCGAGGATCATGTCGGAGGCTCGCTCCGCGATCATCATGACCGGCGCGTAGATGTTCCCGTTGGTGATGCCGGGCATCACCGAGGCGTCAACCACCCGAAGCCCTCGGACTCCGTGAACTCTCAGCGTGTCAGGAGCGACAACCGATTCGGAATCGACTCCCATCTTCGCCGTGCCGCAGGGGTGGAGGGCGGTTTCGGCGTCCCGCGCCACCCAGTCGAGAATCTCCTCGTCGGTGCGGACGGCGGGTCCCGGCGATAGTTCTCCACCGTTGAACGGCTCGAAGGCGGGCTGGTTCAGGACATGGCGAACGAATCGAACCGCCTCCACCCAATCATTACGATCCGTCGGAGTGGACAGGTAGTTGAATCGCATTCCCGGTTTGTCGAACGGGTCGGGGGACTTGAGGAACAGATGACCCCGGGCGTCGGAGTACATCGGCCCCACATGCACCTGGTATCCGTGACCTCCGGCCGGGACGGAACCGTCGTAGCGGATCGCAATCGGCAGGAAATGGAGCATCAGATTGGGATAGACGGCCTCATCGTTGCTGCGTACGAAACCGCCCGCCTCGAAGTGGTTGCTGGTTCCCGGACCCCGCCGCCGCAACCATTGCCATCCGATCCAAGGCTTTCGCCACCACGCCAGATGTGGCTGCAGGGACACCGGCTGCTTGCAGGCGTACTGGATGTACACCTCGAGGTGATCCTGTAGATTCCGCCCGACGCCCGGAAGGTCCGTCACCACCTGAATCCCTAGATCCTCCAAGTGTCGGGCGGGACCCACTCCGGAGAGCATCAGCAGTTGGGGTGTGTTGATGGCGCCGCCGCAGGCGATCACCTCCCGGGCCATGACCCTGCGGGTAACGCGGGCCTTGCGGTATTCGACCCCTATCGCCCGGCTGCCTTCGAATAGAATCCTGGTCGCGTGCGCCTTGGTGATGACAGACAGGTTCGGTCTTCCGATTACCGGATGCAGGTAGGCGCGGGAGGCGCTGAGTCGCCGCCCCTGATGGCGGTTGGCGTCGAACGCCGCGAACCCTTCCTGTCTGTAGCCGTTCACGTCCGGGGTACGAGGTATCCCGGCTTGTTCGCCGGCTTCGAAAAAGGCTTGAAACAGGGGGTTGTCGGCGGCGCCCCTTTCGAGTATCAGGGGACCCGATCCACCCCGATAGCGGTCGCTTCCGGCCAGGGTCGTCTCGAGTCGTTTGAAATAGGGTAGGCAATGGGGGTAATCCCACATCTCCATTCCGGGTGAGGAGGCCCACTTCTCGTAGTCCATGGGATTGCCTCGTTGGAAGATCATTCCGTTGATGGAGCTCGATCCTCCCAGCACCTTTCCTCGGGCGTGGTAGATGCGACGCCCCGCCAGATGGGGTTCCGGTTCCGACTCGTACTGCCAGTCGTAGAACCGGGACCCTATCGGATAGGTGAGCGCGGCCGGCATGTGGATGAACACATCCCAGCGACGATCCGGTCGTCCCGCCTCGATCACCAGAACCCGGTTTGAAGGATCCTCACTCAGCCGGGCGGCCAAGGCGCACCCGGCGGATCCTCCGCCCACGATAAGGAAATCGTAGGACCTCATGATGGCGGTCCGGACCGAGGAGGCCCACCGGCAGGTCGATTTCGGGCTCGACGTACCCGCCGAGCCGCGTACAGGACGACGGTTCCGGCCCGACCGGGGATCATCGTGAAGGCGCGACGCTGCTTGACAGGTACTCCTTCGTGGGTGAAGACCCGGAGGAGGGTGAAGGCGGCGATCGCCGAGTAGACGATCCCTACGAACACGAACAACCCTCCGGGGCCGAGGATGTCCATGACTGTTGCGCCGCCCACCGGACCCAGGACGGCGCCCACCCCGGTAGCAAGGGACACCAATCCGCTCACCCCCACGGCCGAACCGGGCGGGACCCGGTCGTTTATATGGCTGAGAGCCAGCGGGTACATGGACATAGCCAGGCCCCCTACCAGGAAGGAGGCGCCCAAGGCCGCCCACCCCGTCGGTTCGAGTAGGACTACCAGCCCGCACACGCCGGCGCATAGGATCGCATCCGACAACATGACGCGCCGTCTGCCCACATAGTCCGACAGAACACCGATCGGGCCTTGCAATACAACGCTGCCCAGCACCGCAAAGGCCAGAAACAAGGCGGTTCCGTCAACACTCATACCGGTCCTCACGCTGTAGAGGGCCGCCAGGCTGAGGAGGCCCGCCACCCCGGTTCCTTGCGCCAATGCCGCCGCCAAACCGACCGGCGCACATTTCCAGACCTGCCGGATCGGGAGATTGGAGGAAAAGGTCAGGCGCGGTCCGGGAGCGGTGGAAAGGGTGATGGGTATTACCGCCAGGGAGATAGCGACCGACGCCACGATGAACAGGCCGATCCCGGATGGTTCGGCGAATATCAAGAGCAGCTGACCGAGGGCCAGTCCACCCATCAAGGTGACCATGTAGGCCGCCAGGAGCCTCCCTCGGGTCCGGTTCGTGGTGGCGTCGTTGAGCCAACTCTCCGCCACGATGAACAGGCCGGACATGGCGAAGCCGGTGATAAGGCGGGCGCCGGCCCATACCGCGGCGGAGGAACTGACGATATGTACGAGGGTGGCGGTGGAGGCCAGGGAGGCGAGTGCGGCGTAGACCCGGATGTGCCCGACGTTGACCACCATGCGCGGCGCCAGCCAGGCGCCCGCCAAGAACCCGACGTAGTAGGAGCTGAGCACCAATCCGGTGGTGGTGGTTGAGAACCCTTGTATCTCGGCGTTCAGACCTATCAACGGATTCAGGACGCCGCTTCCGACCATGACGAGCAGGACAGCGATGAACAGTCCCCATGAGTTCAGCACCGCGTGGGAGGCGGTGCCGAATGAGGGGATACGCGAGGGTGCGGACGATGACATCATGGAAACACCACCTGTGTCTACGGGTGAACAGGGGGGTGGAACGCGACCGACGAGCGAGCGCTCGTGAGAAGGAAGGTAGGGTCGAGACCCCACCCCATCAGATGAACCTGTAGTTTAGCACTCCGTGAGCCCAATCTCAGCACCCTTTCCAGTCGGGGGAGCGCTTTTCGGAGAAGGCCCTTACTCCTTCACGAGCGTCCTCGGAATGCAACACCCGGTGGTAGGAGTCGATCTCTCCGGATCGTAGGAGGGCCAGCCCCTCCCGGAGGGAGAGGTTCTCGGTTCGACGGCGGATGTCGAGGATGGCGGTGATCGCCAGCGGAGCCTGTTGAATGATCCGCCCGGCGAGTTCATGGGCGGCGTCGCGCAGTTCATCGACGGTCACCACGCTGTTGACCAGCCCGTAGCGCAACCCTTCGGATGCGGTGAGGCGCCTTCCGGCGATCAACACCTCTGTTGCGACAGCCGATGGTAGTTGTCTGTGAAGCCTCACCGCCCCGACGTCGGGGATCATCCCTACGGCAGGCTCCGGTAGGAAGAAGGTGGCGTGCGAAGCCGCTACCACCAGATCGGCGGACATGACCAACTCGAATCCTCCGCCGACCGCCATCCCGTTGACGGCCGCGATGACGGGTTTGTTGAGGTGGGGTAGTTCAGGGAACCCGCCGAAACCGCCCGGTCCGTAGTCGGCCTCGTAGGATTCGCCTTCCTCCGCCGCCGCCAGGTCCCATCCGGCGGAGAAAAACCTTTCCCCGGCGCCGGTGAGGATGGCCACGCGGAGCGCCGGATCGTCTCGAAAGGCTGTGAACACCTCACCCAGCGTACGGCTGGTGACCGCGTCGATGGCGTTGGCTTTGGGGCGGTCGAGGGTTATCTCCAGGACCCCTGATCCTCGTTCCACCCGCACTGCTTCGCTCACGAGTCCCCCTCCGTTCTTATCGTCACCATCGCATCCAGCGCCCACGCCGAGTGGGACGTCAGGGCGAGGGGGTTGATTTCTATTTCGACGATGTCTGGTCTGGCGGCGAAGAGGGCGCCGAGGCGCTCGATTACCGTGGCCAACGCGTCCGGCTCGATGGTTGGACGGTTGTCTGTACCAGATAACCGACCGCCGATGCGCAGACCGGAGAGACGACGGATGAGAGCGGCCGCCGTCACCGGAAGCAGCATGGTAGTCGTGTCGGCAAACAGCTCGACATGGATTCCGCCCGCCCCGATGGTCAACACCTGGCCGATCGGGTGTTCCCGGCGGATCGATACCAGCAGCTCGGCGACCACATCGGTTATCTGTTCCTCGATGAGTACGGGGTGGCCGTCTGTCGCCAACCGGTTGACGGCGGCAGCCAGATCCCGGTCGGCGCGGAGGTCGGTCGCCACGCCGCCTCGGAGGCTCTTGTGGTGGGGGCCGACCACCTTGGCGACCACCGGGAACCGGGGAGGGCCGGGCGGCGGGAGTGGTTCGTCGGGATTCGCAGGCGTCCATACGATCCCTTCGGGGATGGTGATTCCAGCGGATTGCAGCACCGCCTTGGAGGCCGGTTCGTCAAGGGTTCGCAGGCGAGAGGCGCCGTCCGGGTCCGGGGAAGCGCCGGCCGGGCTATGGAGGGAGGGAGACGGCTTGTTGAACCAGCGCCCGGCCGCGGCGCTCGAAGCGATGGCCGAAAGAGCCTCGTCGATCGAGTACGCGACGGCCAATCCGCGGCGGGCGGCATGCTCCCTGATCCGATCAGGCAGGTTCTCGGGAAGGCCGGCCACCACAACTCCCGGTGTGCGGGTGGTTGCTGCGGCGGCTTCGAAGGCGCACAGGGCGGGCCACCAGTCCGAATCGTCGATGCCGGGCGCCGGCCAGTCGATAACCAGGAGCGCCGCGTCGAACGGACCGGCCAACGCCTCTTTGAAACACCGTTCGAGGGCGCCCCGATCACCCCAGATGAACGTGTGGTAATCGACCGGGTTGGTCGGAGCGGAGAATGACGGCATGGTCGCTTTCAGCCGGGCGGCGTGGTCGGCCTCGAACGGTTCGAAATCCACCTGATGGTGGGCGGCCCGGTCGGCGACCAGCGCCGCCTCACCACCGGAACAGGACAACGACACCAGCCTGGCGCTTTGCAAGGGGCCGATCGTATGAAGGAATCCGAGGGTGGTGACCAACTCGGCCGGAGAATCGGTGACGATGACACCGTAACGGGCGAAGAGGGCGTCGTAAGCCTCGGAGGATGAACTCAGCGCCGCCGTATGTGAAGCGGTTATCCGTTCCGAACGGTCGGTCCGCCCCGCCTTTATCACCACGATCGGCGTTCTGGTCTCGTGGCAGGCCAGCGCGGCGCGACCGAAGGCGACCGGATCGATTATCGATTCCAGGTAGAGGCCCACCGCCGTTACCTCGGGTTCGGCCGCCAGATAGGCAAGGCATTGCTCGGCGGTGACCGACGCCTGGTTGCCGAGCGAGATCACGTGGCTGAACCGGACCCCCCGGCGGTTCATGGTGAGGTTCAGGGCGATGTTTCCCGACTGGCTTACCAGAGCCGGTCCTGAATCCACCCGGCGGCATCCGTGGATGTCGGGCCACAGGACCGCTCCGCTCAGGGCGTTGATCGTTCCGTAGCAGTTGGGTCCCAACAGGGGCATGTCATGGGCGGATGTGATCCGGTTCTGGAGTCTGCTTCCCTCCGGTCCGGCCTCGGCGAAACCGGAGGCGTAGAGGACCGCTCCTCCACAACCGAGGTCGGCGAGTTGATGGACCATTGCCGGCGTGAGGTCCCGGTTGACAGCCACGAAGGCCGCATCAGGCGCCCCGGGGAGGTCATCCGGTGACTTGAAGACCGGGCGACCGGCCATCAATTGTCGTCTGGGATGGATCGGCCATATCTCACCGTCGAATCCGAGCCGATCGGACTGGTGGATCGCCTTTTCCGCCGGATCCCCACCTATCGTGACCACGGTGCGGGGGTCGAGCAGCCGCCTGAGGTCAAGGGGCCTTCCTTGCCGCATCATCCGCCTAACGGTCGCAACATGGACCTGGATATGATGTGGCGCTGGATTTCGGAGGTGCCGTCCCATATCCGGTCCACCCGGGTGTCCCGCCACAACCGTTCGAGAGGCAGCTCGTCCATCAGTCCCATACCTCCGAAGATCTGGATGGCTTCATCGGTGACGAACTGGCACATCTCGCTGGCGTAGACCTTTGCCATGGCGGCGTCCGCATCGGTCATGGCGCCCCGGCCATCCTTCCACGCCGCTCGCAGGGTGAGGAGTTCGGCGGCGTCGTAGCGGGTCTGCATGTCCGCCAGCTTGAACGAAACCCCCTGGAACCTTCCGATGGGTTGTCCGAATTGGGTGCGATCGACAGCCCATCGGGCGGCGAGCCGCAGCGCCCGCCGAGCTCGACCGAGGCAGACGGCGGCTACCTGGAGTCGGGTGGAACCCAGCCACTCGCCGGCGATCTCGAATCCGGCGTGTTCTGCGCCGAGGATGGCCGATTCGGGGATACGGCAGTCGTCGAAGCTGAGAATCGAATTGTGGTAGCCCCGGTTCGATACCGCTCGATAGCCGGGCCTTACCTCGAAGCCGGGAGTGCCCATGTCGATGAGAAACGCGGTGATTTTCTTGCGCGGTCCGCGGGGGCCGGCCTCCTCCCCGGTGGCGGCGAACAGGATCACATAGTCCGCCAGGTCGGCGTGGCTGATGAAGTGCTTGACTCCGTTGATCACGAACTGTCCGCCCTTGCGAACCGCGGTGCATTTCATTCCCCGCAGGTCCGAACCGGCGTCGGGTTCGCTCATGGCCAGGCACTCGACTCGTTCGCCTCTGACGGTGGGTAGCAGGTAGCGGTTGATCTGCTCCCCCCGGCAGGCGCGAAGGATGTTGGAGGGCCGGGCCACTATGTACTGCAATGCGTAGGAGGCGGCGCCCAGTTCGCGTTCCACGAGAGCCAGGGTCAGGGGATCAAGTCCCGCTCCACCGTATTCAACAGGCATGTTGGCGGCGTAGATCCCGACCTGTATGGCGCGGGATCGGATACGTTCCACCAGATCCGGCGGAACCCGACCGGTGCGCTCCACTAGTTCTTCGTGGGGAAATAGTTCGTTTTCGGTGAAATCGCGGGTGACTTCGACTATCAGCCGCTGTTCGTCGGACAGTCCGAAGTCCATCATCGACTCCTGGTTGCCATCACCCTCCCCAGATAGGGCGGATGAGGAAGTTCTGCGTGGGCTTCCCTGAGTGCGGTCAGCGCCGCCATGGGGACACCTTTGATGGGGGCGGGTCGTCCCGTGTTCGTGTCCATGTGGATCAGCATCTGTTCGGTGGCGGCCGCGAGGCGAGCGGTTCGGGCGTCGAACATCTCGTGGTAGAGGTGTAGCCGCTTCTCGTCCAGTCCGACCACGGTGGTGGTGAACTCCAGCGAGTCGTTCCCCCGCACCTCCCGCAGATAGTTGATGTGGGTCTCCACCGTGTAGAAGGAGTGGCCGGCGGCCCGGTACGTCTCGTCGGTCCCGATATACCGGAACAGGGCGTCCGACGCCCAGCCGAATGCGGTCAGGTAGGCGGCTTCGGTCATGTGATTGTTGTAGTCGACCCAGTCGGGCTCGACGTCGCAGCGGAACAGCTCAAGGGGGGCGGGGACCTGTATTCCGGGAAACCAGGTCAAGACCTGCTGCGCGTAGCGGCGGGCCTCCCGTCGAGCCAGAATCCTGCCTGCGCCCACATCTACCGAGCGAAGGGCCCGCATGACGGCGATCAGGTAGTCATCGCGGAGGCGTTCGAGATCTTCCACCGACCTCCCATCCGCCTGTTCCTCGGTTCCGGCCACCATGGCGTCTATGAGGGATTCGGTGAGTTCGGGCGCCTTCAGCTTCGTCCACGGAAGTCGGAGGGTGGGTCCGAACTGCCGGAGCATGTGACGCATCCCGTCCCGTCCTCCCGCCAGGTGGAAGCTCAGGTTCGTACCCATCCCCGCCCAGCGTAATCCGGGACCGTAGATGATGGCGTCGTCGAGTTCTCCGGTGGTGGCGGTTCCCTCGTTGACCAGATGGAGGGTTTCTCTCCACATCGCCTCCTGAAGGCGGTCGGACAGGTAACCGGGAACCTCGTGGCGGACCACCAGAGGATACATGTCCAGATGGTCGTATATGAGGGAAGCCCGCTCGGTTACCTCCGGAGCGGTTCGCTCGCCGGGGACCACCTCGCAGAGGGGAAGCAGGTAGACCGGGTTGAAGGGATGTCCGATTACCACCCGTTCCGGATGGCGACAGCCGGACGCTATCCGGGTCGGCAGGAGTCCCGACGAACTGGAGGCGATGATCACCTCCTGCGGGGTGGCCGCATCGAGGCGGGTCAGTAGGTCCCGTTTCAGGTCCTCCTCCTCGGGGGCGGACTCCTGGATGAAATCGGCGATGTCGCACACCTCTTCAGGGTTCCCGGCTATGGTCACCCGATCCGGCCGAGCGCCCGGGTAGAGGCCTAGACGTTGCACGGAGGGCCAGGCTCGTTTGATGGCGTCCTTGAGGCGAGCCCCCGCGCCGGGCGCCGGATCCCAGGCCACCACATCGAGGCCGCGGCTCAGCGCCCTGGTGGCCCACCCGCTCCCGATTACTCCCGTTCCTACCAAGCCGATGACCCGGGGCGGAAACGTCATCCGTGGACCCTGTTCATGGTGAAGCGGATTGACGTGGCTGGATGCTGTTGGAAGCCTGCGAGAGATGACGGAGCCCGTTCGGATGTGTCGGGGTGGTGGCCGGATGCTCGGGCGGTCGGGCGGCTTGTGATTATCTCGAGTCCCGCGACGGCGATTATCCGGGGTGGCAGTGTCATCAGCCGATTCGTTTCACGGCTTTGCCGGTTTGACCATGGGGACGCTGTTCGCGGTCTGGTGGAAGGAGCGATCCGTGTGGCTCCGGGGTTTCGATCTGATCGCCTTTCACGCCGGCTGCTGTCGGATTCCGGGACCGGGTACGGATCCCTTCCGCCCTGCCGGCGCGTCCAGAACGCGAAAATCCCCGCAGCCCTCCACCCGCATCGGGCCCGCCCCCGCCACCACCTGTCCGAGGTTCGGAGCGCGTTCATCTGAGCCCGGTTCGGAGTCAGCCCGGTCCGAATTGATCCCTGCTCCGGTCTGCTCGACGTCCCAGCCGACCGTTGGTGCTTGTAGCTACCTACCAGTATGCAGGCTGCCTGGGACATTTTCAATCCCTGCGTAGCGATAAATGCTGAAAACCATGAGATATCATCATCCATACTGAGAGGGATAGGGACGAGGCGGTAGTCATGGCCGAAGATCAGTCGGCGCGGGTGGCGGACACTAGAAGGCGACCTGGTGGAGACCCTTGAGAGCAAGTCTCTCCCTGGTCTCGGTCGGGGTAGCCGGTTCTCGGGAAAGCTCGCGTAGGATGCGCACGATCTTCGCGACCTGTTCGGCATTGGACTCGGCCAACCGACCCTTTCTCAGGTAGATGCCGTCCTCGAGACCCACCCGCACGTTGCCGCCCATCGTGGCGCCGGCGGTAACGATGTCGAACTGGAAACGACCACCACCGAGGATCGACCACTCCAGGTCGTGGCCGAACAGACGGTTGGCGACCGTCTTCATCGCTACCACGTTCTCGATGTCGGGGCCGATCCCGCCGAAGGTTCCCATCACGAACTGCACGAAGATCGGAGGCTCCACCAGACCCTGGTCGGCGAAGTAGGCGAGGGTGTAGAGATGACCCACATCGTAGGCCTCGAACTCGAACCGGCAGCCGGTGTCGGCGGAGAGCGCGGTCAGCATGTACTCGATGTCGGCGAAGGTGTTGACGAACGGCTCCCACTTGGTGCTCTCCAGGAAGGGTTCCTCCCAGTCGTACTTCCAGCGGCCCTCGTAGCGGGGGATCATCTGGAAGAGGCCGTAGTTCATCGTTCCCAGATTGCAGGTGGCGAGTTCCGGCTTGAGCACCTTGATCACCCGCAGTCGTTCCTCGATGGTCTGGCCGGTGGCGCCTCCGGTAGTGATCGAGATAACCGCATCGCTCTCGGCCTTTATACCGGCGCAATACTGTCGGAATATTCCCGGATCGGATACCGGCCGCCCATCCAACGGATCCCGGGCATGGATGTGGATGACGCTCGCTCCCTCCCGTGCGGCATCGACCGACTGGCCCACATGTTCTTCGACTGTGACAGGAATGTCGCTGTTCATGGTCGGGGTGTGGGAGGACCCGGTTACGGCACAGGTGACGATCACGCCTCTCATGTTTCCTACTTTCCTATTCCGGTCCCTGCTTTCCGATTAGAGCCCGTAGTAGGTGTTCCATAATATGGAACGTTCCACAATACGGATTACCCAAGGCTACACTTCCCCGAAGTAGTAGTCAACAGGTAGGTAGGGCATGGGCAGGTCCCCGAACATCCAGTCCGTGGAACGGGCCTTTGCAGTCCTGCGGGCGCTGAGTTCCGACCGTGGCGTGGTTACGTCGGCCACCATCACCGCCCGCACCGGCCTTCCCAAGAGCACCATCAGCAGGCTGCTGTCCACGATGACGAACATCGGAGTGGTGGAGAAGGTCGCCGAAGCCGGTTACATGGTGGGAAGGGAGTTACGGGCCATCGCCCATCCCGGAGTGGGCCCCTTCGAGCTCATCGGGGTAGCGGGAACCTACTTGCGTGAACTCGTTGACGATCTGGGCGAGGACGCCGGGCTTGCGGTGCCCGACGGCGATCACGCCCTCTACATCGACCAGGTGCAGAAGATGCGGCCGGTCCAGGTGCAGGACTGGACGGGCGACCGATTCGCGCACCATACCAACGCCGCGGGTCGTGTATTCATGGCTTCCTGGAACGAGGAGGACCTTGAGGCCTACCTGACCCGCCCACCGGCGGCCGGGAGCGTTGACAAACGGGTGGAGAACCCCGACCGGTTGCGCCACCAGGTCGAGGAGACGAGGCGCGCAGGGTACGCATGGACCTTCGAGGTTTGGGCGGAAGGTGTCAACGGCGTGGCCGCCCCTATCGAGGACGACCAAGGTCAAGTAGTCGCCGCGATCAACGTGTTCGGGCCCGCCTACCGGTTTCCCGGTGACCGGGATCAGGCCTTGATCGGCCGATCCGTCGTGGAGTCGGCGGGCCACATCTCACGCCATCTCCGGGTCGGGCAGATTCCCTCATCCACCGGGGCAGAGCGTGATGTCTGAACCGAAACGGGCTGCCGTCAATCTATCGGTAGGGTAGTGTCAACCGCGCATTGGGGTGATCGGAGGCGCGCAGGCGGTTCCGGCCGACCGTCCGCGAAACGTTCGCGTAGACTTGTGCGGGCAGGAGACCAGGGACAACGGGTAGCCGGGGCGCCCCCGGACGTAGGCGAACCTATCACAAACCCCTTTGCCCCTTATGGTCAGGTATCAGCCTTACGACGCCGCCTGCCGGAGCGATGCCCTCCGGCATGGCCCGTAACGAGGACGCAGAACGCCTTGGCTCTCGGCATGTATGCGCGGCATCGACGGAACACCTCGGAGCCGGGGTAATAGGCCCTGTTCTGTATTCCGCTATCGAGTTCGGCCTTCGCGGTGCGATATCGACGGACGGCAGCCGACAGCTCTTGAACTGCGCGGTCCGGCATGAGGTCGGTGAGCTGTAACCTTCCCTCGGTGGTTTCCCGGATATAGCGAGATGCCTTCAGACGCTCCTCTATGGCGGCGAGGGCCTGCGGGCTGGCCGGGAGGTGAGAGGCGAGTTCCCGATGGGTAGCGTTCGGACCCAGGTCCGAGACGGCGACAAGGAAGGATTGACTCGATTCGGAAAGGTCGTGCCAAGCTGGTTTGATCAGGTCTTCCAGAACCTGCGCTTCGGCGATCCGGGCAGATTCCTGTACGGTCCACCGGTCGATGGGCCGCTCCGGCGCACCCGCAATACTCCATGCGTTGTAGCCGACCAATTGCATGCTATAGGGGAGAGGACCGCAGGCCGAGGCCGCGAATCTCAAAGCCTCCTCCTCGAAGACGCCACCCATGCTCGTCACCGGCAGCCGAAGGCCCGCCAAGAGGTCCGCCTCCGTGAGATCGGGCATGTCAAGCCGGGCGCAACGGCGGAAGAAGGTCATCTTCTTGTCCATTAGCAGCGTATGCTTCATCTCGGAGAGACCAGCCGCCAGGAAAGCCAGGGGGAGCCGGGCGCGTTTGGTGATGTGCTGCAGGTCGGCACAGAAGCGGCGTAGTTCTTCCCGATCCCCGCTGTGGACCTCATCCAGGGTCATGAGAATGCAGGTCCCGGCTCTTTGAGCGTGTTGGGCGAGTTTGCTCAATAGGTGACGCATGTCCCACTCAGGTCGGACCTCTGCCAAGACCTCCCGTTGCAAGGCGAGCGGACCGATACTGATTCCGGACCATCTTCCGGGTCGACCGATGTCAGGATCGGCGTCGGAGATGGTTTCATAATGGTCGCGGGCATGGACGATGCCTTGACGAACCCGTTCCTCGATGCCGGCGGTAGCGGCGTCCAGCGATATGACGATCCATCCGTTCGATACGGCCCGGTCTTCCATTTCGGTAAGGAGAACCGTCTTCCCCGATCCTCGCGAGCCCAGCAGCAGCGTGGTGAAACCCCTGGCGCGTGGACCGGCTGACAAGGCGGCGCCGATCTGACCCAGGATGCGGCTCCTGCCCACAAGGTATTCAGGCTTCTGCCCGAAATCGGGAGAGAACGGATTGCGATCAGCGGGGTCAAACCCCGTCGTCCGGGCTAACTTCATGTTTCTGTTTTTCAGAGCCTCCGACAATAGAATAATAGTCCTGACAATAGCGCAGTTCGGATACATTAAACTCGATTTTCATGCAGGGGTTTGAATGGGTAACCGAGAGAGAGGCAAAGAACTCTCTGACCTGGGAGGATAAGTGCTTGACGGCCTCGCCAGGCCGGGCCGCGTCGCGATGCTGCGCTTGACGTGGCCTTTTCGGGTTCGGTGTGTCCGGGGCATGAAGAATCAGGTTTAACCCTTTGTCAGATTCCCGGACTATGAGCTTCTGAGTCCGGATAGCGGCTGTTTACCGGAGGCGGTTGCGGCAGACCTCTATGAGGGCTGGACGGCATTCGCCATCCTCTGGCGCGTTCAGGGTTGGCGGCGTCGTTAAGTGGGTGTAATGGTGGGGTGGGGATTGTAACGTGGATCGGGTTTTGTGTAATGGTCGGTGGGTTATCGTTAAGTGGGTGTAATGGTGGGGTGGGGATCGTAACGTGGATCGGGTTTTGTGTAATGGTCGGTGGTACGGTAGTGGTTGATGGACATCGGAAAGTACACAGACACCACCTATGGTGAAGCGCGACCAGTTCCCGGACTGGGATACAGGGCGTACTACCCGAACACCCTTCCTCAGATCGTGGAGCTGGCACCGACGACCGTCTCGCACCTGGCTGACGCCGAGTCTTCCTTGGGTCGCCTGGCGGGCGCCGGCCGCCTGCTGCCGAATCCACACCTGCTCATCCGTCCCTATCTCTTGCGTGAGGCTCTCTCCTCGGCCCGGATCGAAGGGACCCAAGCCAGCCTTCTGGGTGTGCTCGAGGCGGAGGCTGACGAGGTCGAGTATTCACCGGATATCGAGGAGGTGCTCAACTACGTAGCGGCGATGGAGCAGGGTTTGGCCCGTCTTGACAGCTTGCCGTTCAGCCTCCGCCTGATACGCGATATGCACGCCATCCTTTTGAGAGGCGTACGCGGCCGGGAGAGATCACCTGGAGAGTTCCGTACATCCCAGAACTGGATCGGTCCTCCGGGCTCGACGATAAACACAGCCCTGTTCGTGCCGCCGCCGCCCGATGTTCTCGGGTCCCTACTTTCGGATTGGGAACGGTTCGTACATGAGAACCGGCAGGTCCCGGTCTTGATACAGAGTGGCCTGCTTCACTACCAGATCGAGACGATCCACCCCTTCCTCGACGGCAACGGACGGATAGGCCGGTTGCTGATCGTGTTCCACCTGGTCCTCCGCAAACGTCTCCCGCAACCCTTGCTCTACCTGTCTTCCTATCTGGAGCGTCATCGGGATACCTACTACGCCAAGCTCCAAGCCGTCCGGGAACGTGGTGAACTGGAAGGCTGGCTCCGCTTTTACCTGAAGGGGATCGAGACCCAGGCCGACAGCGCCGTGCTCCGCGCCGAGACCCTGATCGATCTGCGGGAGTCGTATCGCTCCCTGGTCATGGACTCGACCCGGGGTCAGGCCGTATCCCTGGTCGACTCGCTGTTTGCCAACCCGATCGTGACCAGCCCGCGGGTCGAGAGAATCCTCGAAGTAACGCGGCCGACCAGTTTGCGGATCCTGTACCGGTTGCGGGACTTGGGAATACTGACTGAGATGGCACCGGGACCGAGGGGCCGGCGTCGTTTCATGGCTAAGCAAATCCTGCGCGTCCTGGACGACGAAGAACCTTCGCCGGCCTTGCAACTACAGTCATGAACCTTCAAATCCCCCAACGTCGTAAGAAACGAGAACTGCGGGGTTTCGGACCCGCATCCGTAGGTGTCCCTGATGATGTAGCTGACCCCGAAGACGTAATCGGGGATAGATAAGGATCGACCAATTACGCAATGCCATTCGCCGACCGCATCCCACTGACCTGACACTCATACGGATCGATTTCCAGCCGCCGAGCGAACCCAATAAACATGCCCACGTCATCCGCCGAAAGCGGAACGCGCCGACCGTACGCTTCAAGGGGCGATCGCGCGTTGGTGATCCATAGTCGTGAGTCCAAGTGGTTGTCAGCGTGGCGAGTTTGCCGTCGCCAGCTCCGAAAGGGCTCCTGGAGGATCGGGTATGAAGGGCGTGTCGTCGCGGACGGAAGCCAGGATTCGCCGCATCCTACGCACCTCAGGGGTATCACGGCTGAAGAAGTGGATGAGTGATTGGTGATCTATCACCTGGTTGGCGACGAACCGGCCTTCGGCTGTCACTTTACGCCACGGGTCCTCGGCATGAGTGGCTTTGATGAGAGCGGCGCCGGTCTGGTCACCGAAGCGGACCAGCACGTTGGTTACCGTATTCCGCACCGTATCCGGCAGAGGTTCGTGGGAATCCGAGGTCAGGCCCCTTTTCTCGGCTCTCCACAGCCGAGCGATGACCGGCCCCATTCTCCACGCCTCTATTTCTTCTGCAAAGGCCGGGCGACCCTCCCAAGCCAGGTGATAGCCCTGAACGTAGTAGAGCAACTTGTGCAGCTTGGCTTGTCCGATCCCTTGTTTGCGGCTGCGGATTTCCTGGGCAACCGCGGTGACCGGCGCGATCATTGGATATCCTTCCGCTTATCAACCAATGTCTACGATAGCTGCCGGGTGTGACATGCCTGGAGATTTCCTCAATTCGCGTCTTGCATGCTCCATCTATCCGTTGGTGGGGCTAGGGATTGTGGCGGTCAGGTCGGGTGGGTTGCCACCGGCGATCCGGTCGTAGGCGGTGAGGACGTAGCGTTGGGTGCGGTACTCGCCGAAGGACTTCAACTCGTTCCGCTTGAGGGTGGGGAAGGAGGCGCTGGGGGGAGGGGCGTCGAGGATGTGTTCGAGGTCGGTCCGGTCGAGTCGGTACATGTGGGCGTAGATGGCGTCGAGTTCGCTTTTCAGCCGATGGCGGCGGTCGTCGTCCCAGATGAAGGGTGGTCCGTCGTAGCCCAGGTCGCGGGCGTAGGGTTCCATCTCCCAGGAGGTGTAGGTGAGTTCCAGGGCCCTGGGCGTGACGGCCTCGACGCAAGTTTGGCCTGGGATGAGTTCCTCAAGGTAGGTCTCGGGAGGCAGGACCGGGAACTGTTTGACCAGGTAGAAGTTCATGTTGGTACCGCCGACGGAGAGGCGGGCCGTCCAATCGAACGGGAGGCTGTTCATGTTGGCCATCACCAGGGTGGACGTAATAGCCCGGGCGGTGTCGTACTCCATGATCGGCGCGCTGTTACCAACTCCGCTTTCGGGTAGCAGGTCGGTTATGACGGTGCGTTCGTTGGTGGAGTTGGTGATGTTGCGGAAGGCTTGGAGCCAGCGGGTGGGATCGATGTTGAGTAGGGGCGCCTTATTGCTCACGCCGACCCCCGGGATGATCGAGAAGATCGAGGTCCTTGCGTCGGTAGACCGGGCGATGTCCCGGAAGACGAGCCACCAACCGTGAGAATCACCGCTGAGTCGCCGAGACCGTAGAGCGGGATCATGGTGAAGATGCCGGTTCGCTCGTTGGTGGAGTTGGTGATCTTGCGGAAAGCGACTTGCGAGCCAATCCTGCCAGGGCCATAAGGACTCCCGCTTCGTGCCTCGTGCCTCGTGCCCCGTGCCCCGTGCCCCGTGCCCCGTGCCCCGTGCCCCGTGCCCCGTGCCCCGTGCTATTATGAGAGGTTCTTCTGATTACCTCTCGCGCCGGAACCCAGTAACGAGGAACGACTACCGCTTCGGGGTCTTGTTTCTTTTCGGAGGTCATCTCCCGGGCCTTGCCGCCGCGTAGTTCCTTGGCTGACACACCCTCGAAGGTGGCGAAGCGATGGTCGTACTGGTGGAAGAGCTTGGCTTCGTACAGGGGCAGATAGGTCTGGTCGCCTCTCACGAAGGTATTTCCTCGCAGTTCGTAGCCATCGTCCATCAGGTCCTGATGGGTGCGAAAGTGATGAGAGTCTGTGTTCATCATGAACATCAGTTGGAAAGAGATTTCCCAGGGATTGGATTCCGGTAGGTTGCCTCGTTTCTCCGTCCAGAGCACACCCGCTCGTTTGTATAGCTTGGCGGCGATCTCCATGTCCGCCGTGGTTCGGAAGATCGGACAGGTGCGGGTGTTGGGGTTGAACAGGGCGAAGTCTCTGCGTGACATGGGAAACGCCCGGTCCGGGTCGGCCGCCTCCTCGGGACGCTGCAGGAAGAATGCAAACCGGGATTGACGGACCGGTACATCGGCGCCGGTCAAGGTGAGCAGGCAGAACTTGTATGACCGATGAACACCAGGGAATATTCTCTGGCGGTTCTCGAAGTCGTACAGTGAAACCAATGCTTGTCGATTGATCATTGCCCTAAAGAAGCCTTGGGTAAACGAGTCGGTGGCTATTCCGGTAGGCGTAATGACCCCTACACGACCACCGCGGTCGATACTGTTCCACATCAGTTCGACAAACAAAGGCGCGGTGTTGAGCCGCCCAACACTTCCCAACGGGTATCTCCTGGTAGCGTGAATGAAGTGCTTGATGCCATCAAGGTGGCGGACATCTCGTAGGTAGCGCGAGTGAGCATGGCGGTCACTATCGGCAAGGGCGGCGATCAACCGGTTTCGTATCGCCATGGTTCGCGCTTCCGCGATCTCCGGATGGCTAATGGCAAAGGTCTCCCTCGGGTCATATTGGATTTGATCCCAAGGCGGGTTGCCCAGCACCGCGTCGAAGCCACCCCGCTCGAACACATCGGGGAAAGCCAGGTGCGGGTGGAGGAACTGGTATTGGTCGGCCAGGCGCCGGACCCTCTCTACCACAGCGCCGCCCATGTCGTGACCTTCGCCGAGGGAGCGCACGGTGTCGTCGGTGATGGGCGGCTCGTCCGGCTGCTTGGGTATCACGAAGGCGGCGCACCAGGCGTCGGCGGCCAGCTTGTTCCTCAGGAAGGTTTCGGATTGTCGGATGTCATCGTACAGGTCGGCTTTGGCGGCCACATCCCCGGCGGTCTCGTCCGAGTCTTCGTCGAGAGCTGCAATGTCGCCAGCCAACTCGGCCATGTCGTCCTGGAGAGACCATTCGAGAGCCAGGATGCCCTGGCTGCGCTGCTTGCGTTGGGCCAGGTTGGTCTTGCGCAACTGCTTCAACCACTCCTTGTCGTCACCGGATAGCGCCTTGAAGGCTTCCTTCGGAACACCGTTCTCCAGCAGCTCCGGGGTGGTTCCCAGCAGGCTGTTGCCGCAGACGATGTGATGATCGAGAAACCCGAGAGGGCGGCCCGGAGTGTTGGCCTCCAACCACAGGCTCACCTTGCAGAGTTCCACCGCCATCGGGTTGATGTCGATGCCGTAGAGGCAGCGTCCGATCACATCCCGCACCGCCGTGCGTAGCTCGCCCGGTGTCGGTTCGATTCCACCGGTGCGCTGCGTCGCCAGACGTCCGGCGATGCGATGGGCGGCGGCGATCAGGAAGTGGCCCGAACCGCAGGCCGGGTCGAGTACCTTCAGATCGAGGAGGGCCGCCTCGGGATCCGGTGACCGCTCGGCTTGATCGAGAATAGGGTCGAGGGCTTCGTCGAGCAGTCGTTCTATCAGCGCCGCAGGTGTGTAGTAGCTGCCGGTGGTCTTGCGCTCTCCTCCCATGGCGCTGGCCAGACGGAACGAGCGGGCCTCGACATTGACTTCGGGATGGAGTTCCAGGAGCGATTCATACACCGAACCCAACTCGGTGGTACCGAGATGGTGATAATCCACCCCTCGTTTGGCTTTGGCCTCGACATCTTGCACCAGGGTGAGGCGCCGGATGGCGGCTAGGAGATGCCCGTTCTCGAGGGAGGCGTCGGCCAGATCGGGAATCGAACCGGAAGACCACAGAAAGCTGCCCAGGGGTTTGAGCCCGAGTTCGGGTATTCCCGGGTGGTCGGCGTCAAGTGCGCCCATGGTGATCTGCAAACCACGCCACAGATCGGAATGGGGCGTTCCCCTCCGGAGGTGGGAGAGGTCCCGGAGCCGCTCCACCGAATAGAAACGGCGGTAGCGGATGCGGGCGGTCTCGTCGGCGGACGGGTTGAGTAGTAGATCTCGCGACTCGGCTACCAGGAGGAACAGCAACCGGTATACCAGGCGCAGGATCTGGCGGAGGAAGTCCTGGCCTTCCAGTTCTCCCGAACGAACCCGTTCTCGTAGGGCGCCGTTATCACGGGCGGCGAGGAACCCCTCCCCCAGCGAGATGATGGCGTTCTCCACCCCCTCCCGCAGCCGGTCCAGCGCTCTGGTCCCGGCGGACGCCGCTTCGGAGCTCCACTGCTCCAGGAAGCACTTCTCGGGTGGGGAACCCTCGAAGCGGGAGCGGTGGCAGGTCATCCACAGCCGAACGAAGTCGCTGTAGGCTTCTCCGTCGAAGATGGCCGCCACATCGAACTCCAAGTAAGCGGCGCGGGTGAGGGAGGCGTTGTCCCGCAGCACTCGCAGGACCAGACCGTTGGACACCATTCCCCACAGGTGATCGTCGGAGCGGTTCAGGAACTCCTGGACCAGAGCGTGGGGCGAAACCCGGGCCGCCCCCGACACGCCGGGGGTGCGGCGATCGATAGGAACCCGGCACCCGAGCAAGTGGATCGGCGCGCTTTGTCCCCACTGGTGGCTGATCGGGTAGCTCTTTCCATCGATCTCGGGGGATTGGGTCAACGGAAGACCGGCGAAACCCAACTCGTCGAACAATGGCCGCAACCATCGCTGCCTGGTCATCGAGGTGGCGGTGCGAGTTGTGTCCACCAGACCTTCTTCGGCCTTGCGGAACGACCGCCACACCCCGACTAAGCGGTTCCACGACCGAGTTATGGCGTCCCGTAACCGTTCCTCAGGGGCCAGCCCGTAATCGGTGGGATCGATCCCGCCGAGGGTTACATCCCCTGTGCTGATCCGATCCAACAGGTCACGGGGGAGGAGACCGCCTAGCGAGGTGATAGTGCGATCTTTCAA
>CAZEZF010000058.1:0-1587 GCA_964516495.1 uncultured Acidimicrobiia bacterium
TCCGGCTGGTATGCCTCCTGACAGACCATTGAAGCTGAGGTCCAGCCATACGAGACTTCCGAGATCCCCAAGGGTCGCGGGTATCTCACCCTCCAACCTGTTGCCGCGCAGTATTAGATGGGTCAGATCGGCCAGCCTTCCCAACTCGGGCGGGATCCTCCCGGTGAGCCGGTTGTTCCGTATGTCCACGATCCTGAGCTTGTCCAACGACCCGAGAAAGTTAGGCACGTCTCCCGTCAAGGAGTTATGACCGATGTTCAGGTCGGTCAATTCGGTTAGTCGCACAAGCTGGGAGGGAAGTGGACCGGTCAACTGGTTGCCTCCGAGGTTCAGTACCCGCAGTCTGGTGAGCTCTCCTAGAGCGGGTGGGAGTTCACCGGATAAATGGTTGCCCTCCAGATCCAACACCTGAAGTTCGGTGAGAGCGCTCATACGCCGGGGAAAGCGCCTGTCAGCCCGTTCAATGGAAGAACCAGATCGGTGACCCGCCCGGCCTGATCGGTGTCAACACCTTCCCAGTCACCGAGCGGTGTATCCTCCAGCCAGTTAACCCCAATTTTCATGCAGGGGTTTGGATAGGTAACCGGCTCATCGGATTTTAGTGGGGAGTGACCGTGGCGAGTAGATCCCAGTTGGGTTTCCCCGCATACAGGAGTGCCCGTATTCGGTAGTTCGTGAAGTTGCGGAACCCGAAGGCTACCCGCTTGATGCGTTTGATGGTAATCAGTATCAGGACAACCAGGCCGAACAGGATTTCTGATCGCCCGGAGATTACCGATGGCTCGGATCCGGAAGGACTTCCAAGTCTTCGATGTAGATGTTGTCCACATCTACGCCGGTTACAGCGTCAAGTTGGACCAACGCCCTACGATCCGGGGGGTCGGAAGCCGAATAGAGGATCACATTCCATACCGGTCGGGATCGCAGTCCTCTGAAACCGAGCGCCGCCGAGGCGTGACCCACCGGAAACGGGACACGGGTCGCCCCGCTGCCTAACGCCTGCTCCTGGTCGACTTTCAACGGCCAAGCGGCCCGATCATGCAGGTACGCCAGCGCAATAAGCCCCACGGACGCCACCCACAACCCGGAAGCCAGTCCGGCCAAAGTTCCCAGGGCGGCGATTACCGCCCCCACAATATATATGCGGGCTGCCGTTCGCCTGCGGTCCGGTGATGGAAATCGGTATGGCCCCAGAACACCCGAATCGAGATCCTCGGGAACGCCTTCAGCGACAGCCACCTCCTTCGGAATCCGGATTCCGTCCACTAGCGATCCTCCATAGGTATGTAGTCCCTCCGGGTAGCACCGGTGTACAGCTGCCGTGGGCGCTTGAGTTTGGAGGAGGGATCTCGAATCATTTCTCTCAACTGAGCCAACCAACCCGGGAGACGTCCGAGGGCGAAGAGAACCGTAAACATGTCGCTTGGAAACCCCATTGCCCGGTAGATGATGCCGGAGTAGAAGTCCACATTGGGGTAGATCCGGCGTTCTCTGAAGAAACCGTCGGCTAAAGCCTCTTCTTCCAGTCGCAACGCTATATTGAGAAGCGGATCATCTACACCCTCCAACAGATTCTTGGCATGTTGT
>CAZEZF010000058.1:1597-20664 GCA_964516495.1 uncultured Acidimicrobiia bacterium
GATCAACTCGGCCCGCGGATCGTAGTTTCGGTACACCCGATGACCGAAACCCATCAGCCGGAACGGATCGGTGCGGTCCTTGGCGCGTTCGATAAAGGCCTTGGCCCCACCACCGGCCGCATGAATATCTTCCAGCATCTCGATTACCCGTTGGTTGGCCCCCCCATGAAGGGGTCCGGACAGAGCCAGGATCCCCGCAGATATGGCAGAGAACAACCCGGCCCGGCTCGAGCCGACCAGTCGAACGGCCGAGGTCGATAGATTCTGGCCATGATCGGCATGGAGCAACAGAAGAACCTCCAAAGCCGAGATGTGGGCCTCCGATATCTCGTAGGGTCGTTCTCCTGGAGCAAACATCATGTTGAGAAAGTTCGCCACATACCCCTGACCATTCCGAGGGTTCAGGTAGGTCCGGTCGGTCGTGCTCCGGTATGACCAGCATGCCAGCGTCGGAAGCTTGGCCAGAAGCTGCATCGAGGAGGAATCGACACCCTCGGCGCCATCAGATCGATCATCGTCGGAGCAGTACGAACCCAGGACCGTTACCGCCGCGGCCAGCTTCTGCATCGGATGGATGCTTGCAGGTATCGACTCCAGAAGGACGGCCATTTCTTCCGGTAACGAACCATTGTCGGCAACCTTCTCCTGGTAACTCCCGAGTTGGTCAAATGAGGGCAACTCACCCTGATCAAGCAGGTAGCACACTTCCAGGAAGGAGGAGTACCGCACCAACTGTTCCACCGGATAGCCCCGGTAGCGAAGTACGCCCTCCTCGCCATCTATAAAAGTGATGGCGCTGGATGCCTCTGCTGTGTTTCCGTAACCGGGATCGAACGTTACCAAACCGGTTGAACTGCGAAGATGAGCAATGTTGATCGCTTTGCCGCCTTCCGTTCCCTTGACAATAGGTAAATCGACGGGTAGCTCGACAGGTTCTTCGTTCTGTACTTGTATTCTTGCTATCTCCATTAAGTGTTCAGCGTTCCCCACTCGGTTATTCGGAATCGGATTTGGATGCCGCCACAACCTTCTGGACCTCCTGAGGCGGCGCCGGCTCATAGTGAGAGAACGAAATCTCAAACGATCCCCGGCCACCGGTCATGGACCGTAAGTCCACAGAATACCTTTGCATCTCCGACATCGGAACTTCCGCGCTGACAACCCGGCTCCGTCCGTCCGCATCCATACCGAGAACGCGTCCCCGTTTCGAGTTGATATCACCTATCACATCACCCATGTAGTCCTCGGTAACCCGTACGTTTACCACGGAGATGGGTTCCAGAATCGTCGCCTTCAGGTCTGGAGCGGCCGCCCGAACGGCCATGATACCGGCCATTCGGAAACTGAGTTCGTCTGAATCAACCGAGTGGAACTTTCCGTCGTACACAGTCGCCCGGACATCGATCACCGGATATCCAGCCAGGATTCCCCTCTCCAGCGCCTCCCGAATTCCCTTGTCCACCGCCGGTATCAGGTTCCTGGGGATCGAACCTCCTTTTATCTGATCCACGAATTCGTAGCCTTCCCCACGGGTGTTGGGCTCGAACTTGACATAGGCGACGCCGAACTGCCCCCGACCACCCGACTGCTTCTTGTGCTTGCCTTCAACATCCGCCCGGCCCAGCACCGTCTCCCGGTAAGGAATACGAGGTATACCGACATTGACCTCCACCCCGAAACGGCGCGCCACCCGGGCCAGGGTTACCGACACATGGGCTTCCCCTAGACCGGACATAACGGTCTCCTTGGTCTCGGCCCGTCGCTCGACCTTTATGGTGGGATCCTCCTCCTGAACGCGGGCGAGCGCGGTCGACAGTTTGTCCTCGTCTTGGGTGGACCGAGGTATCACGGTGACCTCGTGGACAGGTTGTGGCGCCTGAACCGGAACGATCTCCACCCTGCTCCCAGGTGATCGAAGGGTGTCACCCACCCGGAGGGTGTCCAGCTTGGCGACCGAAGCAATCGACCCTACCCCGACCGGACCGAGATCCGCATGATCCTTCCCCTGCATGGCAAATAGGTTGGTCATCTTGACGCGGGCGCCTCCGGAGGTTTCCAGGAATCCGTCAGGATCGAACGATCCCGAGAACATCCGGATAGTGTTAACCCGGCCGACGTACTGGTCACCGGATGTCTTGAAGGTATAGGCGACTACCGGACCGGCCGGGTCGGGCGCCAGTTCACCCACCCTGGTGGGGGGCATAGGACGCTCGAGAGGGGTAGGAGCGAAGTCGACAATGAACTCGGCAAGTGCGTCGATTCCCACCAGTGATCCCGCCGACCCTACCAGGACAGGCACGATCTCGCCGGCGATCATCCCGTCGTGAATGACTTGGATCATCGTCTCCGATGATGGTTCCTCGCCCTCGAAGTAGGCCTCGAGCAGATCATCATCCGTTTCGACCACCGTCTCCACGAGAGCGAGACGAGTCTCCTCGAACATGTCTGCCACCTCAGGCGGGGAACCCATGGGTGATCCCCTGGTCTCACCGTCGCGATACTCGAAGGCCTGACCCGACACCAGGCGGACAATTCCCGAAAAGTCGGCCTCGGCGCCTATCGGTATCTGGACCGGCGCAATCTGCTGGCCGAACACCTCGACAAGTTGATCAAGCGTGCGAGAGAAGGAAGCTCGATCACGATCCAGCTTGTTGATGAAAACCGCCTTCGCCAACCCTTCCTCCTGAGCCGCCTCCCAGAGCAATTCGGTCTGAACCTCAACCCCGTCAACCGCGGAGACAACGAAGACGGCAAGATCCACCGCCCGTAGAGCGGCGAGCGCATCTCCTATGAAGTCTGCGTAACCGGGCGTATCGATAAGATTTACCCGGTGGTCCTTGTGATTGAATGCAGCGATCCCCAAACCAAGCGAATTCTGCCGTTCGATCTCCTCGGGCTCGTAGTCCATTACGGTATTGCCCGCCTCGACGATACCGATGCGGGAGGTCATCCCCCCGTTGTACAGGAGTGCTTCGGCCACAGCGGTCTTCCCGGCGCCGCCGTGGCCGAACAACCCCACGTTGCGTATTCTGTCCGCTCCCATCCTGATGAACCTCCTCTCGGAGACCGAGTGTAGGTGATCAAGTGTCGGTAGTCGTATGAAGGTGTGTGGGTGGGTGATCGTGCAGAACGGCGCAACTGTGGTACTTTGCCAAGTGCAAGGAGTATTCGGTTGATTGAACTGTGGACCAAACAACATGTGGAGAAGGTGGTCGCCCCGCTGGGCCGTGGACTGGTACGGATTCGGGTCCGCCCGGCTCACCTGACCGTCACCGGTCTGGTGGTTACCCTTCTCGGATCCGCCCTGCTGGCGAATGGCGCTGTTCAGGCGGGCGCCCTGGTAATCCTGGTGGGTTCCGCCCTTGATGGACTGGACGGGGCGGTCGCACGAGCATCCGGCACCGCTTCCGCCCGTGGCGCCCTGATTGATTCCGTATCGGACCGCCTCGGCGAGACCGCCATGTTCGCGGCGTGCGCATTCTGGCTTTCTTCGCTCAGATCACCGCAAGAGGGGGATCCGGCCCTCGTGGTGTTATGCGTGCTGAGCCTCGGGGCATCGCTATTGGTCTCCTACATGAGAGCGAAGGCGGATATCGGTCGCGTCGAAGGGCGCGGTGGAATCATGGGTCGGGCCGAGCGGGTGATCCTGTTCACTGTCGGTCTGGCGCTCAATCAGGTTACAATCATGCTCTGGTTGCTGACGACCCTGACCTGGCTCACCGTATTCCAACGCTTTTACAAGACCTGGCGCCAACTATCCGGGTGAGCGACCGGGCAATTTTTCTGGCTTACCGGTTAGGCGCCGGTTTGCTGGCCGCCCTGCCCGAACCGGTTATCCGTCATCTAGGACGCACAGCAGGCCGGATGTCGTGGTATTGGTCCAAGGATCGCAAATCAATGGCCCTACGACACATGGGACGAGTACTGGGGCAGGAGAACCCCACCGAAGTTCGAAAAGCCGCAAGGGAGATGTTCGCCCAGTATGGCCGCTACTGGGCCGAGACTTTATGGTTTCGGCCCCGTCGAGCCGACCAGGTCCGCGCGCGACTCACCTTGGAGGGCCGCCGGCACTTGAGAAAGGCACAAGCCGAAAACCGTCCGATCATTGTGGCATTGCCCCATATGGGTAATTGGGAAATGGCGGGCGCCCTCTCCGATGAGGTCGGTGTTCGTATCACCGCGGTAGCGGAAGCCTTGGAAAACCAACGCATCGCAGACTGGTTCGTAAGCCTGCGAGCCCAACTCTCGATCCAGGTAATACTCGCCAAAGGCCCCTCCACCATCAGGGCGCTCCTAACGGCGATCCGGGATGGAAGGTTGGTTGCCTTAGTTGCTGATCGAAATATCGGCGGCAAGGGCGTAGAAGTCGACTTCTTCGGTGAGCGAACATCCCTACCTGCCGGGCCCGCAGTGTTGGCGCTGAGAACCCGCGCCGTTCTCCTCCCTTGTGCTTCGTATTTCAATTCGGGCGCCGGCCATCGGATGCTGGTTCTTCCCCCCGTTACGCCCCCACATCCCACCGCACCGCGACCGGCCGAGGTAATGACCCAGGAGTTGGCCCATCGTTTCGAAGAGTTGATACGGACTGCACCCACCCAATGGCATCTGGTGCAACCGAATTGGCCGTCCGACCACAGGTTTCTGAGCGACCGTTCCCTAGACGACCGTTCCCCATCTGACCGTACTTCAGGCGACGGCGCAAAATGAATCCGGCTAGGTTGGCCGGTTGGCAAACTGCCTGGTCAAGATATCGGCGACCGGCGGACGAACCTCTCCTGAACGGCCTATTCAACGACCATCCCAAAGATAACCGGACAGATCGGTGAAGGTAGCCGTTGTTTCTCCCTACGCCCTCGACACTCCCGGGGGCGTCCAGCAGCAGGTGATCGGCCTGGTAGAACGGTTGCAGAACCACGGTGACCAAGCCTATGTGGTGGCTCCCGGCGCAGGGGAGGGGCCTGACCGGATCAACGTCGGCAGATCCATAACGGTTAGAACCAACCGTTCGCGAGCTCCTCTCGGGCTGACTCCGGGCGTCGCCCGCCGGGTCGGTAAGGCATTGGCGCCTGCCGACGTGGTTCACATACACGAACCGTTCGCGCCGCTGGTGGGCTGGACCGCTCTAGCGGCCCGAAAACCGAAAGTAGTTACTTTCCATGCTGATCCACCCCCAACGGTGAAAGCCCTATATCGAGGGACCCGTGCGCTTCTGCGTCGTATTCTGCGCGGATGCATCACCACCGCCGTAAGCCGGACCGCCAGGCAGGGAATCGATATGCCGGGCGTCCGACCAATGGTGATTCCCAACGCCATCGACGTGGGAGCTTTTGGGATCCAAACGGCAAGGAACCACCGCCGAGTAGCTTTCGTAGGTCGTCCGGAACCCCGGAAAGGCCGCGACCTTCTTCTGGATTCGTGGCCCGAGGTACGTTCACAGGTACCGGACGCCGAGTTGGTCATCGTCGGGGGAGGGGACGAACCCCCCGTAGAAGGGGTCCGTTATCTAGGTCGTGTAGATGAACAGGCAAAGCGAGACGCTTTGGCCGGCAGCGCCGTCTTCTGTGCACCCAACCGGGGAGGAGAGAGCTTCGGGATCACGGTAGCCGAGGGAATGGCCGCCGGATGCGCCGTCGTAGCCAGTGACCTCCAAGCTTTCTCGGATGTATTGGCCGGATCAGGGCTCCTCTTTCCCAACGGCGACCGACCAGCACTAACAGCGGCTCTAGTCCGCGCCTTGACGGATTCCGATCTCCGTCACCGCCTGTCTACGGCATCCCAGACAAGGGTGTTGACTTTCGACTGGGGAAAGGTCACCAACCTTTACCGTAACCTTTATTGTAAAGCCTTGGACACCGTTGGTCGGAATGGTAGATCTTAAGTGGTTGATCGGAATATATGACAAGGCTGCCGGTGGCCTAGCGATCAAAGCCTTACCTGCGGGAACTTCCCGCACAGGTATCAAGTGTTGCATCACCGCCGCCGGCAAGTAGGATTAGTGTTTGATCGGTCATTGAAAGGGACAGGGCAGTGGAACAGGGGACCAAAGGCCACACCACCGGCACTGCACGGGTAAAGCGTGGACTCGCCGAGATGCTCAAGGGTGGGGTCATCATGGATGTCGTCAACGCGAAGCAGGCCGAAATCGCCGAACACGCCGGCGCCGTAGCAGTTATGGCTCTCGAGCGGGTACCTGCCGATATCCGCGCTCATGGCGGCGTGGCGCGTATGGCAGACCCGGCCCGGGTGGAAGAAATCATGGAAACCGTCTCCATTCCGGTGATGGCCAAGGCCCGGATCGGCCACTTCGTCGAAGCCCAGATCCTCCAGGGTCTAGGCGTCGACTACATAGACGAATCCGAAGTGCTGACTCCGGCCGACGTAGAACACCACATCGATAAGTGGGCCTTCACAACCCCGTTCGTATGTGGCGCCCGCAACCTGGGCGAAGCGCTGCGCCGGATAGGGGAGGGCGCGGCGATGATTCGTACCAAGGGTGAGCCCGGCACCGGCAACGTCGTGGAGGCTGTCACCCATATGCGCAAGATGAACAACCAGATAGTCATGGCGGCAAGAGCCGGCCGCGACCAGATCATGGCCCTGGCCCGCGATCTGAACGCCCCGGTCGACCTGCTTCGTGAGGTAGCGGAACTCGGGCGACTACCGGTAGTCAACTTTGCGGCGGGCGGTATAGCCACTCCGGCTGACGCAGCCATGATGATGCAACTCGGCTGTGACGGGGTATTCGTGGGGTCAGGCATTTTCAAGAGCGGTGACCCCGCGGGGAGGGCGCGGGCAATCGTGGAGGCCACCACCTTCTATACCGACGCCCAGATACTCGCCAAAGTGTCACGCAACCTCGGCGAAGCGATGGTCGGTATCGAGATAGACACCATTCCGGCTTCCCAGCGAATGCAAGACCGAGGCTGGTAGGAACACAATGCCGGACAACTCGACGCCGGTAGTAGGCGTGCTGGCGCTCCAAGGAGGGGTGCGTGACCACTTGCGATCCGTGGATGCGATCGGAGCAATCGGTAAACCGGTCAGACTTCCGGCCGACCTCGACACGGTGGATGCGCTGATAATTCCCGGAGGCGAATCGACCACGATCGGACGCCTCGCCAAACTCTACGGGATGATCGAACCGTTGCACAAGCACATTCAATCCGGCCTTCCTACGTTAGGAACATGTGCGGGCATGATCTTCCTGGCATCCGGTGTTACCGAAGGCGTACAACCACAGCTACAAATTCTGGACATGATCGTGGAACGCAACGCCTTCGGTCGCCAGAATGAGTCATTCGAATGTGAGCTAGAGGTTGAAGGGTGGCGTGAGCCCATCCAGGCGGTCTTCATCAGAGCCCCGGTGGTGATGACAACCGGCCCCGACGTTCAGATCATGGCAAGGCACGACGGTTCGCCCGTCTTGGTTAGACAGGATCGTGTGATCGCCTCATCGTTCCACCCCGAACTCACCGCAGACCTCCGACTTCATCGTATGCTGGTCGGCATGGTCGGGTTGTAACCGATGGCAGGTCACTCGAAATGGGCCAATATCAAGCACCGCAAGGGACGGCAGGACGCAGCGCGCGGCAACCTGTTCGCCAAACTGTGCCGGGCGGTCGAAGCAGCTGCCCGCCAAGGGGGAGGGGATCCGGCTCTCAACGCGGTATTGGCCAACGCTATCGACAAGGCCAAGTCTGCCTCGGTACCCAAGGACAACATCGAGCGAGCCATCAAGAGAGGTCGGGGAGAGCTGGTCGGAGATCGGCTCGAAGCCATGTTCTACGAAGGGTACGCACCCGGGGGGGTGGCCTTACTGGTGCAGGTGCTGACAGACAACCGGAACCGGGCCGCGTCAGCGGTTCGGTCGGCATTCACCAGGAACGGAGGAAACCTGGGAGAGCCGGGATCCGTCAGCTACCTGTTCGATCAGAAGGGTTACCTGTTAGTAGAAGGTGATGAGGACGACATCCTCTTGGCCGCGCTGGAATCCGGCGCCGAGGATATCAGGGTATCCGGAAGCCAGTTCGAGGTGATCACCGATCCGTCGGAGATGCCCACGGTTCGCGATGCCCTGGCCGCGGCCGAGCTAGACGTACAATCCGCCGAGGTAACCCAACTTCCATCCGTAATGATCGAGTTGGATGCAGGAAAGGCTAACCGGGTCCTTCGTCTGATAGACGCCCTGGACGACCTCCAAGATGTTCAAGAGGTATACGGAAATTTTGATATCCCCGACCACATTCTTGAAGCTCGCACCGGCAGTTGACCCCGCTTCTTCCGCAAGAGTAGGACAAGCGTGCATGGGTAAAGCGATCTTGCATACCTATTTTTCCTCGAGAATAGCCCTGTAGGGACGCCGCCGGGATCTTTCCGACCGGAAGGCGTCTACCTTGATCAGCCCTCAGGAAGCGTTCACGCTCACCATGTGATAGCCGGTGGCTCCATCCGGTCGAGCTCCCTGTACGTCCGCTGTCTGCGTCTCGCCCGTAGCATCGGTAGCCCGCACCGAAATCACATGGACTCCACCAGGAAAATCGTATTCCAGATACCACTGGCGCCAGGTATCTATCGACAACTCCTCCGGGAGGTTCGCATCCATCCACGGTCCATCCCCTACCTGAACTTCAACCCTCTCGACTCCCCGGTTCTGAGCCCAGGCAACCCCTGCGATAACGTGGGTTCCGGTTGCTATGGACCCAGGTCTCGGAGTGTCGATACGGGATTGAGTCTTGATAGGGGCCTGCTTGGCCCATCCGCGAGGAATCCAGTAGGCGTCGAAGTCCTCCCAGCCGGTGAACTCGATCTCTGATAACCACTTGGTCGCCGATACATATCCATACAGTCCGGACACCACTAGGCGAGCAGGGAAACCATGGGGGAGAGGGAGGGGTTCTCCGTTCATACCCACGGCAACCAGAGCCTCCCGCCCATCGAATACCGCACTGGTGGGGAATCCGACCGTGAAACCGTCCACCGAACGACCCACCAGTTGGGTTCCTTCGGGACGGACCCCGGCCTGTTCCACCAAGTCATGTAGGGGAACCCCCAACCACTTGGCGGTTCCTACCAGGGACCCTCCAACCGGATTAGATACACAGCAGAGTGTCACATACCGTTCGACCAGCGGCATCTGAAGCAACTCGTCGTAGGTGACCGTGAAGGGATTGTCGACCGAACCTCGGAATTCGAGTTTCCAAGTGTCTATGTCGACACGGGGGATGCTCAGGGCGGTGTCAATCCGGTAGAAGTCCGAGTTCGGAGTGATCAACTCGGATACTCCCTCGACCTGGGCCAACTGCGCGGGTACGGGATCCGGCGCCCCTGACACGCGGGTTTCCGAAGCAGCCTGGGTGACCGAGGTTGAGGTGGCCTCCTGCACAGGAGTTTCGGCAGGCGGGCCGCTCCCGTCCGCAGACGCCGCCGGTGATGTCGTGGGTGCTACGGTCGTCGCGGCGGAGGTGGTCGCCGAGGTAGCGGAGGTGTCGGAGGCTGCGGGAAGAGTTACCTGGTCCCTGCTCCGAATGGCCGAGGTTTGGCGATCGCTTAGGAAACGACCCAATGCCACGCCGACGACGGCCAGGAAGGCCGCGCTCCCGGAAGCCTTGATGAAGGACCGTCGGGTTTCTACCACAACCTGCCCCGGCGATGAGGAGGGCGGTATGGAGTCCGAACCTGATGGCGATCCTCTCTCCAGCACGGAGCGTAAGCCCAGCAGGGCGCCTACGCCGACGCCGCCCGCGGCTACCGCCGCCACCAGAGTCAATAGCGTGCCCGCCAGAGGATCGGTAAGACCCACCAGGAAACCCACCGTCCCGAAGGCTATGAAACCGAAAGCCGCCGGACGGGGCCTCTCCTTGGCAAGCACTCCGAGCAACGCCCCGATAGCCAGAGAAACCACGACGATTCCAGTGATCAGCACTGCCTTGTCGTTGGTTCCGAATGTAGATATAGCCCAGTCTTCGACAGGGGCCGGAGTTATATCGATTATCCGTTGCCCGATAGTCCGAATCAACGACGGCGCCGACAGAAAGAGTCCGGCCACCAATTCGGTCGCGGCCAGCGCAGCCCCGGTCGCGACAACTCCCAGGATTGCATAATCGACGGTTGATCCGACTGACGCCGGTGAACCGGTTCTCGGAGGCGTGGGTTGAGTTTCCATACCTACAAGACTAGGAGAATCGAGTAGCTAGCAGGGTATTAACCCTGATTCTTCATGCCCCGGACACACCGACCTACCAAAGACCGGTTCAAGCCCGCTCTCGCAGCGCGTTCGGCGTTCACCTTCGGGTGATGGGCGCGCCCGGCCAGGTCAAGGTCAGACCACTGGAGCGGTTGTCCTCACAGGTCGGCTGTCCTCACAGGTCAGGAAGTTCACCAAGGCTTTCTCCATAGACCTTACAAAGCCCATGCGCTAAAGCTGGGGTTAGAAACCAGTCTATGCCGGTCCGGCGCTCCCGTTGTCAACGGCCGGAGAAGACAGGATTGGACCATCCAGAAGTTGGAGACCTACATACAGAAGTCGGCATCGGGTGTGAAGTCGGCATCGGGTATAAGGTCTACAAACACAGGTCTACATTCCGGAAACTCGTTATCCTGGCGACAGGAGATCGGCTTGCTACCGGGTAGTCGGCGAAATTGCTCCGGGCACAGTTCCCGAAGCCGGCGAAAGGACGACTTGAATGACCGAATCCAGCAACCTGTCAAACGAGACCAGGATTCCCGAAACCGACGAGGAGTGGCGCAGAAAGCTGAGCCCCATGCAATATCATGTCGCTCGGGATGCAGGGACCGAACGGCCATTCTCCGGCGAGTACTGGAACACCAAAGAGAAGGGTACCTACCGCTGCATAGGATGCGGCGCCCCCCTGTTCAGCAGCGAACAGAAGTATGACTCGGGTACCGGATGGCCTAGTTTCTACAATGTGGTGGACGGCGCCCCCATCGAGGAACACTCCGACACCAGTTATGGAATGCTGAGGACCGAGGTCGTATGCAATCGCTGCCAATGCCATCTGGGACATGTTTTCCCGGATGGACCCCGCCCCACCGGGCTCCGCTACTGTATCAACTCGGCAGCGCTCGACTTCGAGAGTAACCAAGCCTGATCGTTCGGTCACCTGCCACTACCGACACCGGAATACACCGACAATCACCAATAATTACCGGTTATTACCGGCTATAACCGGCTATAACCGGCTATCAATAGCTAATTGATGCGGCGCTCCCTGCCCTCCCAATACGGGTCACGTAGCTTGTATTTCTGAAGTTTTCCGGTTGCGGTTCTAGCGAGCTCCTTGCGGAATTCTACGGACGTAGGGCACTTGTAGTGGGCCATCCGGGCACGGCAATACCCGATCAAGTCCTCGGGCGCGACCTCCGACCCTTCAACCAAGACCACCAACGCCTTCGGTGTTTCACCCCAGCGTTCGTCGGGTACACCGACAACAGCCACCTCTGCCACATCCGGATGGCTGAAGAGGCAATCCTCCACCTCTATGGATGATATGTTCTCCCCGCCGCTTATGATCACGTCCTTACGGCGATCCGTCAGAACCAGATAGTTCTCGTTGTCGAAATAACCTCCATCCCCGGTATGGAACCATCCACCTTCCAGGGCCTTTCTCGTAGTGTCCGGTTGGCCCCAGTAACCTTCCATCACATGGTTACCTTGAGCTTTAACCTCACCATCGGTTGAAACTTTAAGGTTAATCCCGATTGCCGGTACCCCTTGCCGCGCTATCCGGCGGGCTCTTTCCTCGCTCGTCAGGTCAACCCAATCCGGCCGTACCCGATTCATGGTGAGGTAGGGAGCTGTCTCGGTGAGACCATACAACTGCATGAACTCCCAGCCGAGTTCTGTCTCCATTCTCCGGATTGTCCGAGTGGGTGGCGGCGCCCCCGCTACCGTCATACGAACCACGCCGGCCCCCGGCATCGGACCGTTCCACTTCTCAGCGGCCGTGAGGATCGCCGCCACGACCGCCGGCGCACCGCACATGTATGTGACGCCGTGACGGTCCACCCGGCGAAGTATTTCGTGGCCGTCCACTTTCCTTATGACCACCTGCGCGGCGCCCACGCCGGTAAGTGCGTAGGGCATGCCCCAACCATTGCAATGGAACATGGGAAGCGTGTGCAGGTAGACATCATGATCATTCACCCCGGCCGCCCACCCGAACGTCACCGCATTCAGCCATAGACTGCGGTGGGTCATCTGGACCCCCTTCGGACGGGCGGTTGTTCCACTCGTATAGTTGATGGTGGCGGTTTGATCTTCATCGGGCAGCCACGGCTGAGGCTCGGCCTCCCGATCACCGAACAGCGCCTCGTCGGCTTCCTCGCCGAAAACCAGACGCTGCTCACAATCCACCCCGGCGAGAGGCTCATCCAGCTGCGGATCGATGAGTAACAGTCGCGCTCCGCTGTGAGAGACTATGTATTGGACCTCCTCGGCGTTGAGACGGAAGTTGATGGGAACAGAAACACGACCGTAGGCGCTGACGCCCAACATCATGACCAGGAGACGGGCTGAGTTGTGTGACACCATTGCCACCCGATCACCCGGACCGATCCCGAGACGGTCCAAGGCGGCTGCCAGCGCACGGGCTCGAATCGCCACCTCTCTGTAGGTGATCGTCCCCCAGTCCTGAGCCGGCTGATCGGGTTCATCGATCACCGCGGGACGGTCCGGATAGACCAAGGCGGCTCGATGCAGAAAATCGCGGATTGTCAAAGGAACTTTCATCCGAACCCTCCTTGCAGCCGATGCCGGGTCTGTAATCTACTACCGGTTGTCAAAGCTGGTCGGACCGGCTAGGCGGACCATACGGCGCCGAACCATTCCGAAAAGCCTACCTATCGGCAAGGCGCCACCGATTCATCGGGCTCCGCCGTGCCGCCTCCGTAGGCCATACCTCGCCCGAGGCTTCCATCCGACGCAACCATCGAAGGATACCTTGAGGCGTCATACCGAGCTCCGCCGCAAGTTCCCTACTGGATCTGGGCCCGACGGTAAGCAGCTCGACGATCTCCTCCCTGCGGTCCTTGCGGCGTGGTTTGTAATCCACCGTCTTCGAAGATCGGGACGCCCATAACTCATTACGCTCCTGGACGCTGCACCGTTTGGCTTGGACAACCGCCGTGAACCTATCAATTCCATCCGACAAGTGAAGCGGCATGAGGCCGCGGCTGCGTAACGAAGCCGAAATCGAGATCAGCCCCGACCCGCGGCTCTCGCACACGCTACGACTCGTCGCCGGAACCGTAACGTCCTCGAGAAGTTTGACGAGGTACGGGTTGCGGGTGGATATAACCGGATCGGACATAAGTCGTCCACGGTCGTTCGAACCATGCATCCCACCCGGATTGGTGACCTCCAGCCGATCCGGATACAGCTTGACCCACACTTCCCACCCATGGGCGAGGGGATGGTAATCACGATGCACCAATGAGTTGACGATCAGTTCACGGATGACGTCACGGGGATAACGGCTGTCACGGGGATAACGGCTGTCGCTGGGAGATTGTCTCGGGTCTACTCCGCTTGCTTCGATATCCGAGGCGTGGCGGGCCATATTACGCAGGACAGCTGCTTGAGCCCGCGCCAACATGACCGGTATGGGTCCATCGATGGATTCATTGTCGACAAACCGGGAGCCATCCTCCAAGGGATCCCCCGTCGGAGTGGCAAAGGCCATGAAGTGAATGTTGAGCTGGGGGAAAAACTGCTGAGGATAGCGACCGAGCGCCATGAGACCAGCCAGGCTGACCTTGGAAGCATCACGTCCTACAAGAACGTTCATCATGCTGAGTATCTCCTCATCTGTCGACGCGGCAACGATTCTGCTGCTGCGTGATCTAACCCGATGCAGCAGGGCATCAACCAAATCCGGCGCCAGATGTCGACGTGAAGCCCCTTCAACAACCATGACATCGTCATGTGGTTGTCTGCGGCCGGACGTCAAGATGTGGACTTCGTAGGGCGTTAGTTTTCTATCTCCGGAATGGGTCCGAACGTACGAACCACATCCGATCCCTCTCCGTTTCACATAGCAGGGCTTCATTCCGGCAGGAAGCTCGGATACGAGGGCGACAACTACCCGATGACCGCCGACATCTACAATATCTATTTCGGGCTGGATCGGCGGTTCGAGGTCCTGGACACACGCTTCCGCCAGTTCCTCCGCCAGTTGCGGCGCGTCGATTTCCAGTGGACGGTAGGTCAGTTCATCGAGACCCAGAAGCAGTAGACCCCCGCGAGTGTTGGCAAAGGCTGCGACCGATTCCCTGACCGAACATGGCAAGCCCTCTCGGGCAGCCTTGGCCTCAGTCGTTTTCAGGCCTGTTCTCGCGATCCGCAACCTGCTGATTGCTTCGTACGCCGGTTCACGAAGGTTAACCCTCATCACTCATACCTCTTTCATACATCACCCCTTGACCTTGGCCCACCCTCACACCGCAGAGGCCTCCGGTATCTGAGCCGAACCGGAAGAGCGTCTCACATCACATAGTCCGACTTACCCCTTTGACAGAAGCCCAGGTTAGCAATTTACTGGCTGTGTTAGTAATCAAGGAGCAAACATATTGGGAAGACAGCAAGAAGTCAGAACTCTATCCATGGGCAGAGGGAGCTATCTAGCGGGAAAGGGTACGGTTACCTACCGGTCCACAACATGGATAGGATGGATCTCGCCCGGCGCCATTACACAAATCCTCAAGAAAAGTCGCAATTGCGCGACCGGGATCCGCCTTCGTTCCTCAGCTCAGCCACGCCTCGGTTCGGCGGGGTCTCGGAGACCGTTTCTGTCCTACGCCCTCTGTATATTGCTAACCCCAATTCTTCATGCCCCCGGGACACACCGACCCCGAAAGAATCACGTCAAGCCCACTATCGCGGCGCGTCAGGCGATCACCCTATAGGCGGAAGGCACCCTCCGGCCAGGCGAGGCCACCACGCAGCTATCTTCCCAGGTCATGTGGTTAATTTCACCTCTCTCGGTTACCCATCCAAACCCCTGCATGAAAAATTGGGGCTAGTCGCCGGAACCGGAGGGTGGCAGGTTGCTTATTACCTGGTCAACCAACCGGCTGATCGGCAAGGACTGTAGCCAGACACGCCCCGAACCGCTGAGGGTGGCAAGAAACAGACCCTCACCACCGAAGATCATTGACGTAGCCCTACCGGCTCTTTCGATCGAATACCGGATCTGCGGTTCGAAAGCCACGATGCACCCGGTATCGATCCGAAGACTCTCGCCCACCAACCGCTTCTCGATCACGGCGCCTCCCGCATGCAGAAAGGCCAAGCCATCACCCTGGATGTCCTCCAGTATGAACCCTTCACCTCCGAAAAAGCCGGTTCCGAACTTCCGGTTGAATGCAATACCCAAACTGGTACCCATCGCAGCACATAGGAATGCCTGCTTCTGAGCCAGGAGCCGACCCCCGACAGCGGGTAGGTCGACAGGAACGATCTTTCCCGGATAGGGCGCCGCGAAGGCTACCCTACGGCGACCGCCCCCTCGGTTCGTGAAGTGGGTCAAGAAGAGCGATTCTCCGGCTAACGCCCTCTTACCGGCCGACTTAAGCCTTCCCCAAGCGCCCTGGTCGGGATCCGACCCGTCCCCCAGTTTGGTCTCGAATTCGATTCCCTCCTCGATAAACATCATGGCGCCTGCCTCCGCAATGACTGATTCGCCCGGATCCAACGCAATTTCCACGAATTGAAGATCATCACCATGCAGTTGGTAGTCGATCTCGTGACTCCTCAAAGCCCTTTACCTCCCCAAGTCTTTCTAGGCAACGGACCTTAACACCCTTAACCCCAATTTTTCATGCAGGGGTTTGGATGGGTAACCGAGCAAGATGTAAAGAACTCTCTGACCTGGGAGGATAGCCGCTTGGTGGGCTTGACGTGGCCTTTTTGAGTTCGGTGTGTCCGGGGCATGAAGAGTGAATCAGGGTTAAATAGGGGAAAGGAGGATACAGAGATCAACTATGAGGTGATCCAGAGACCCGACCCCTACAAAAACCGGAGCGAAGTCGCCCTGGCCGGGATCGGGTTGAGCCTTCCCGAGCGCGCGCCTGCACAAGCACCGCCGTCAGGATCAGAACACCTCCCAGGGCGGTGGCCACCGTCAAGGTCTCTCCGAATATCCACCAGACCCAGACCGGCGCCAACACCACCTCGACCATCGCAATCAACACCAACTCGGTTGACCTAACATAGCGTGAGCCGATGGTATAGAGAGCCAGACCTCCCGCAAGTGCGACAGCGCCCAGGTAGAAGGCGACAAGAAGGTCTTTCGTACCGAGAAGCACACCCCCCATGAGCGGGGCGGTGACCACCAGGGTGATCACTCCTGCCACGATCACAGCGGGTAGCATGTCCGTCCGCATCCCACGTCGCTGATAGACCGTGAACGATGCAAATCCTAGGGCGGCACAGAGCGCCAATAGAGTACCTGTCAGATTCCCTGAGACAGTTCCCGTGTAGGTCATAACCGTCAGGCCCGCACCCGCTATCGCCATCGTCCACCAGTTGGTCCTAGTGATGGGCTCTCGTAGTACCAACCAACCCAGCAGTCCCGCCAGTACGGGGGACGCGCCAAGAATCAAGGTAGCTTCAGCCACCGTTATCAGATCCAGGGCATAAATGAAACAAATCGAGGAGAAAGCAATGGACACCCCGCTGACAAGACCGTTCCACCCGATGTTCCAGAAAGTTTGTACCGCTGCACCCCGATGTCGGAACGCGACCAGAACGGTCAGCACCAGAATCTGTGCGATGGCCCGGTAGAAAAGAATTGCCCATGCACCAACGTCATCCATGAAACGGACGCCCATTCCCAACGTGCTCCACAGCAATCCTGCCGTTGCGACCAGCGTCACACCCCAGGCCCTGGAACTCAATCTACGACCGGTCATGGTCAAATCTCCGATGGAGGGGTGAATCCGGGAGATGGCGTGGACATTGGCAAGACCCACAGAATAGTCGAGACGGGAACCTCTATCTGCCGGTATCCGCTCATGCGCCGCAGATCCAGGCTTCACTGTCTCCTCTCTTTTCTTCCATTTGAGGATGGCGGATTCCGTCTTCGGTTGGATGAGAACATCCCCGATTCGCCGGCGCATGCTCTTGGGAAAGGTGAACGGTCGGGCGGAGGCGATGACCGTTGCTCACCAGTCCAACTCGGCGCCGACTACAAGACCCGGGAAAGGGCGTGGCACCCTGAGCGTATGATGGACCGCATGCGATCTAACGGGGGGCCCATCAAGGGAAATTTGGCTTCTCCAAGGTGCGGCAACCGGAGGAGAAACCGGTGATAGTTGACGGACATGTTCATATCTCGGATGTTCCCGAACAGGCTCGCGGTTGGCCTGCCTTCACAGCCGACGATCTCGTGGCGCTGATGGACGAGGAACTACCCATCAAAGGGACCCGGAGGGTGATCGATCGGGCGGCGGTCATGCCGATGCCAATCGTGACCCAGCAACCCGGTCTCACCTTCAGGGAACAGCACCGGGTTGTAATCAACGCCGTGCGCACATATCCGGATCGGCTGGTGGGCACGTTCATGTTGAATCCGCATCTAGGCGTGGGGGAGGGGATCAAGGAACTCCGGCGGCTGGTTGCCGAGGACCGTTTCCGTATGGTCAAGCTGCATCCCACGGCCCACGGGTACTGGCCCAAGATGCGGGACTTCACCGATCCGATTCTTGATGCGGCGGCGGAGTTGCGGATCCCGGTTCTCATCCATACAGGAGACCCCCCATTTGCGGTTCCGGCGCTGATGGAGCCGCTGGCCACGGACCATCCGGACACGGTAGTTATCCTCGCCCACCTCGGAACCCAGAAGATCAGTTACGCGGATGACGCTATCAACGTGGCCCGCCATTGTGACAATGTCCTACTGGAGACCGGCTGGGGTCATCAACCACGAGTCGCCGAAGCCGTGCAGGCCATCGGCGCCGCCCGGATGGTGTTCGGCAGTGATTGCCCGGTACAGGATCCCTACAGTCAACTTCGGGTGATAGAGACCTTGACCCGCCCGGGCCCCCTCGGCGTCGACCTCAGCAATGGCGACATGGAACTCATACTCGGCGGCAACATGGCCCGCCTGCTACGTTTCGACTAACCCGAACAGCGGCAAGATAACAAGGCCGGAATGTTTCGGCCCCGGTCAGTGCAGAACGTAACCCCCGTTCACCACCAGCAACTGCCCCGTCACGAAGTCGGAGTCGGATGAGGCCAGATAGACCATGGTTCCGGTCAGGTCCTCCGGCGTCTGAACCCGAGGCAGAGCGCGGCGAGCAATGCTACGCCTAGAGGCATCTCCTCCAAGCCGGGAAGCCGCCCGCGTCTCCGTATATCCCGGAGCGACCGCATTGACCATGATCCCATCAGCGCCCAATTCATGCGCCAGCGCCCGGGTGAAGGACCAGACGGCGCCTTTCGAACTGACGTAGTGCAACAACCCGGGAACACCCGACAGAACCAGGTCTGAAGAAATGTTGATAATCTTCCCGTAGCCGCCGGAACGCATGTCACCCACCACCGCTTTGGCCATCAGCCACATGCCCTTCAGGTTGACTTCCATCACCCGATCCCACTCACTCTCGGGGATCTCGTCAAAAGGCCCGCGCCGCAACTCCGAAACCATTGCGGCATTGTTGACCAGGACATCCACCGATCCGAGCGTTCTGCGCACCTCGGCAGCCATTGCCTCCACACTTGACGAGTCGGAGACATCGGTCTCGATAGACAAGGCGGCGCCGCCACGATCTTCGATCAAACCGGCAACCGCCTCCGCCTGCTCGCCCAGGATATCCGCCAGTACAACGGTGGCGCCTTCGAAAGCGTAACGCTCGGCTATTCGCCGTCCAATACCCCGAGCGGCGCCGGTTACGATGGCGACCCGGTCCACGAGGGCGCCTCCTGATCTGGTCACGGGAAAGCCCGGTCGAGGTCGCGGTTGATAATCCAAGCCCCTCCGATCGCATCCGCCGTGTGCTGTACCGGCCCGATCATCTTTAACCCCAATTCTTCATGCCCCCGTCACACC